>JBAYZI010000015.1:0-29886 GCA_041672585.1 Cloacimonadales bacterium (SeqCode)
ATAAAATAAGAAATGGCAAATTTAGTTTAACTAAAAAAATGATATTAATGAAATAGTATCATATAGTCAAATAACATAAGAGCCCTACTCTTTGGGGTAGAGCTCTATTTTAATAAAGGAGCCCTAATGAACACAAAGAGAATAATATTAATTCTAATGATATTGTTTTCATCATTTTATCTTTTTGCAACCACCTACACTGTCAACCTTGACAACTCTGCTGACTTTACTTCTATACAAGCTGCAATTAATATTGCCACCCACAATGACATAATCTTAGTCTATCCCGGACGTTATGTTGGAAGTTTAGATACAAATGGTAAAAACTTAACTCTTCAGAGTCTTTATGCTGTAGAATCTCTTCAAGAGCACATTGAGAACACAATCATTGATGGGAATAGTAGATCCTGTATCAGAATAGAAAATGGTGAAAGTGTAACTTTAAATGGCTTTACTTTTTCTAATAATTATGATGATGAGAATATTGTTTGTCTTGATTATTCCCTGACAAACAATGATGGAGATGGTATTAGAATACATGAAAATAGTCAAGCTGATATATCGAATTGCATAGTTACGAAAAACATCTCACGAGCAGGTGGAGGCATGCTCATTACCGGTGAACAAACATATGTCAGTTTTAATAATGTATTAATTACAAAAAATAGAGCTATGATAGGGGGAGGTATATCAATAAACCGAGGAGCTCAAGTAAATATGAATGATTTAAAAGTGTATGATAATAATGCCATTTATGGTGCTGATATTAAATTTTCCAACTATACTCTGTATGAAGGCACACATATAGAGTTAACTATGGGGCCAATTGCTACTGATGAAATTGATAATTACTTTTTTGTTGATACCGGTAACGCTAACCCCCCATATAATCCAGGCATCGGCAATGTTACAGTTAATGTGCAACAAGCATATTTTGAACAGATAGATCAAGATATTTATGTTGCACCGGGTGGAAGTGATTATAATAGCGGACTTACTCCTGATGAACCCTTACAGACCATCAATAAAGCTATGAAATTAATTGCCCCTAATCCAATTTCTCGTAATACAGTTCATGTTGCTCCAGGGGTTTATTCCTGGAGTGAGAATAACCAACGCTTCCCAATTGGTCTGAAATCTCACACAAGATTAATTGGTGCCGGGATAGGGGAATCTATTTTAGAAGGCGAGGTGAGTCTTCTTAACTTTGGTGGAAGTTTAATCGAGAATATTGAGTTTGGAGGATTTACTTTTCAAAACAGTTCAGGTTATGATCTTGCTCCTATCTATATAAAAGAAAATAAAGACACTTACCTGCATGATTTGTGTTTTGATAATACCAGACATGGTTGGCATTCTGGGATTGTAGTTGTTAAAGGAGATTGTATTATTGATAATGTTATTGTCCAAAACAACGCAGTCTATGGGGATGGAGCAACAGCATCATTTGAACTAAATGTTGGAAATTTTGATGTTTCTAATGTAATTATAAGAAATCAGAAAATCTATCAAGATATAGATAATGCACTTGGTATTGAAATGTGGAATAGTGATGTAAGTATTCGCAATCTAACTATTACTGATTGTTATGGTGAAGATGCATTTCTGATCCAATATATAATTAATCATCAAGACCATATTGATAAAAAGTTTGAACTACACAATGCACTTATCTTTAATAATGAGGTTTATACAGGATATTGGACTATTGCTCCTATTCATGTTAATCATATCTACCATGTAGATAGTGATGATATTTCTACAAATAAAGTTCTTATTGCAAACTCTACAATTGCAAATAATATGACAAACAGAAGGCCGTTAATTGTCTCTGGCATGTCCATGATATGTAATAATATATTATACAATCCTAACAACAACCAAGAAGAAGCAAACATAACAAATCAAATTATCGCCCCCGATATGAGTTATAATAGTTTGGTAGGATGTTACTTCTATAATAATATCTGCCAATCGGATGATGTTTGGATGAGTAGTCCGGACCTGTTTTTTGATGATGGCACCATATATTCAGGTGAGCCACTTTTTGCCGGAGAATTCGATGAAACTCTGGATATCTCAGATGTTGATTATTATAAACTTTCAGAGAATTCACCTTGTATAGATGCTGGTTATCATGATACTAGCTTTTTACCTCAGATGGACTTAGCCGGCAATCAAAGAGTTTCGGGCAGTGCTGTTGATATGGGAGTTTTTGAGTATGGAGCTGAACCGTATGTTGCAAATGAAGATAATGAAGTTCATTCTGTTCCTCAAAACAAGCTTCTTGTTTATCCTAACCCTGCGTATTTATCCGGGGACAATACTAAGTCCACCAGAGCAGTAAACTTAGAATTCACTGTTCCTCAAAAAACTAAAGAACAACCAACTGTAACAATCTACAACATTAAAGGGCAGAAAGTCAAGAGTTGGAAGCTAAACAACAGTTATCAAGACTTGCAGAGGCATGCAGGTTTAAGAGATAGTGATGCAGGAGCGCATCTCTACTCAACATTCTGGGATATTAAAAACGAGCAAAATCGTACAGTTGCATCAGGTGTGTACTTTGTGCAAGTTAAGGCTGATAACTATAGATCTATTGGAAAAGTATTAGTGATGAAATAATTGACAAGATTCGATAGATAAATAACTACTAACACAGAGAGATTTCTCTCTGTGTTTACTTTAAGAAGGAGAAGCCCTATGCCAAAAGTAAGTTCGTTAATAATAGTAGTATTCATGTTTGCCTGCATTAATCTTGTAGGTGCAGTATTAGAAGTAGGACAAACTGAAGAATTTCTTTATAACACAATTCAGTCAGCTGTAAACTCTGCAACGGAATATGACACAGTTTTAGTACACCCTGGTAGATATATTGAAAATATCGATATTTATGAGAAAAGTCTTACTCTATGTTCTCTGTTTTTAACGACCGGTGATATTTCTTATATTGATTCTACCATTATTGATGGAAACAAAGAGGATACAGTTATTAATGCACAACATTATATATATTCATCAGTATCTAGAATTATTAAAATCTCCGGTTTAACAATAACGAATGGAAATAGTTTAACAGATCATTATAATGAAGGTGAGGGAAGAAACTTTGATGGTGGGGGAATCCACATTGTAGGTTATAGTTATCATAATTCTAATTTTTCCTCAATTGAATATTGTAAAATTTTGAACAATGTGTCTGAAGGGGGTGGAGGGGTGTATTTACATAAAACAAATATGAAGTTTACCGGTTGTGAGATATCTGATAATAACGGAAGTGAGCGAGGAGGCGGTATTTACAGTACAGGAACAAGTTACAGTTTAGAATTTTCAACTGAAAACCTAAATTCAATTTATAATAATAGTGCAGGAAAGGGAAGAGATATTTATCTTCAAAGTTTTATTTCAAACCCTGCAGAATTACACTCACCATTGCATTTCGATAAAATCTCAGTTGAACTAAGTGAAGATTTCTCTCATTATTTCTATGTTTCAGCTGCTATAGAGTGGGATGGAGTGATAAACTATAATGAAACAGCATACGAGAGAATAGAAGCTGACCTGTTTGTTTCACCAACCGGAGATGATAACAATAGTGGGCTTACACAATCAGACCCATTAAAGACAATATCCCAAGCCTGTTCTATTTTAAAACCTCGTAGCAATGGGGATTATAATATTGTCCGGGTTGCCCCCGGTATTTACTCTCCTGATATTACCGGTGAAATCTTCCCGATAAGCATGGATAGAGGTACTAAAATAATTGGAGCCGGTTCCGGAGAATCTATTTTGGATGGTGAAGATCAAATCTGTAACTTCTTTTTTTTGGAAGATAATAGACAAATATTTATTTCCGGGTTTAGATGCCAAAACCTGTATAGCCGTTCAGGTTGGGCAGGAACTGTGTATATTACTAATGCAGAGGATGTTACTTTGAAAGATTTTGAAATAAGAAATGTACATACCTGTACAGCTGGGATTGAAATTAGGTATGGAAAAAACATGTTGGTTGAAGATTTTATAATTAAAAATTATAATTATTTAGGGTTTTTAATTTCTGCAAGTAGTGGTGTATTCCACAATATCTGGACAGACAGTCTAAATGTTACTTTAGAAATTCAAGGGCAAGCTACCTCCATGCCCTTCTTTTTTGAGCACGGAGGCTATAAGTTATCTAATTTAGCTACGACCAACTCGGTTATTCCGGGAGGCAGAGTTTTCCAATATAATCATTCAGCAGAAGTATGTGATGATTTTGTTACAGTTAATAATTTGTTAATTGCAAATTGCAGTAGTACGCCCTTAGATTGGAATCTTTCAACTGTAGGTTTTTTTGGAGAGCATTTACCCCAAATAAAATTTAATAAATGACCATAGTGAATAATACAAATCATCAACCTGCTGTAATAGTTAAAGGCAATGTGCAGATTAGAAACTCTATCATAGATAATCCTAATACTCCTGTGGAATTATATCTGCTTAAGGCCAGTGACCCTCCCTATAACCCCGGCATTTCAGCTTTGGATATAGATTATAGTTTGGTACGAGGTGGACGAGATGCTTTAGTTACAGATTTCCCTGATGGTTGGTCGTTGACTTGGGGAGATAATATGATTGATGAAGATCCGGGATTTGCAGGTGGAGATGAAAACTTATGGTCAAGTTACTTCTTAGCTGAAAACTCACCTTGTATAGATGCCGGTGTCCCTGATACAACCGGGTACTATATGTCACCTATCGATTTGAACGGCTGCCAAAGAGTGTTTGGTTCTGCTGTTGATTTAGGTTGTTTTGAGTATGGTGCACCTGTGCCAAACAGTGAAAATCATGATGTAGTAAAAATTCCTAATAATATTGCTATTTACCCTAATCCAGCTCAACTTAATAATGGGATTAAAGGTGTTACTACTATAGAATTTACACTTAATGGAGCTAAAGCAAAAGATATCAGAGTGGGTGTATATAATCTAAAAGGACAAAAGGTAAGAGATTTACGCGTCGGAGAGTCATTTTATAATAATTTAAAAGCTGATAACTCGACCTACAGCTTGCACTGGGATTTGAAAAATGATAGAGGGCGAAATGTCAGCAGTGGTATTTACTTTATTAGGGCTGATGATCGCCAAGGACAATTTGCCATTACTAAATGTTGTGTGATGAAGTAGGGGGGAAATCATTTGCAAATAATCTCTAATCTAAAAGAAAGAAAAGACTCCTAACGAGAGAAGTGTCATAATAATCCCCGCAATGGAAACTCCCGCTAAGGCACAAGCTAAAGATTTCCAGAACTTTAATCCGAAAATATGAGCAGCTAAAGAACCTGTCCAAGCACCTGTAATAGGCAATGGAATAGCAATAAATAGGGTTAAGCCAATCTCTTGATAGCGTTCTATAACCTTACTTTTGCTACGGGTTCGGGCAAAGATTTTGGTTAATAAGTTTCTGGTGAATGACCATTTATTCAACAAAATAGTCAGCTTATTCATAAATAAAAGAACTAAGGGGATCGGCAACATATTGCCTATTATAGCATAAAAGAGTGATTCCCACCAGCTCATTCCCAGAAGTCCGATCGCCACAGGGATAGCACCTCTTAATTCAACAATGGGTAGCATAGAAATCAATAACACAATAAGTGGCTTGGGGATTCCTTGTTGTTGCAGATATTGAGTGATGTCTTTACCAAAACTGTTTGCAGAGAGGGTACTAACCAAAAGAGTTAGGGCAATTATAGTAATAATCTTATTTATTTTCATTTAAAATCCTTTAATTTAAGTAGTTCTATTTCTTTTTAACAAAGATTAATGTCAATAAATTTAATGCTCGTGCTTGCAATTAAAGAAAATTATCCACACTTCACAATAAAGTTATTGACTTAATTTCCCTGATAATATAAATGGGCGTTAAGGAAAAAATATGAAGAGAAATATAAATTTAACCGAGGGTAAGATATTAAAGAGTTTGATTATTTTAGCTCTACCCATTATGCTCTCCAATTTTATGGGGACGCTTTATAACTTAGTTGACACATTCTGGCTGGGAAAATTAGACACAGGCGCCACAGAAGCGGTTGCTGTTGCGGGTTTGACTTTCCCCTTAAGCTTCTTTATTATGTCGTTTTCGACTGGTTTTACCTTAGCAGGTACTGCTATAGTTGCTAAATTTAAGGGTATGAATGATCAAGCGAAAATAAGACTTACAATAGGGCAATTTATCCCTATTTTCGGGGTTTTCGCACTACTCATAGTTATTATCACGACCACTATGATACCAACCTTTTTGAGGATGTTACACACTCCGCCAGAGTTGATTGACGGTGCTCACACCTACATCACTTATATCATGTATGGGATGATTGCTATGATGTTTTTCGCTGTCTTTCAGAGTATTACAACTGCTTTCGGAGATAGTTTTACTCCCATGGTTGTGCAGGTTATAACGGTTACCCTAAACCTAATCTTAGACCCTCTTTTCATCTTTGGAATTGGCTTTTTCCCTAAGTGGGGGATTAAAGGCGCTGCTATCGCTACTCTGATTAGTAGGATTATTGCTTCTGTGATAGCTCTTATCATCTTCATGAGGAAATATCGCAATGCGGTTCCTTCCTTACAAGATATGCGTCCTCAGAAAGCTGTGCTGAAGAATATTTTCCAAATAGGAATACCTGCTTCTATTGGGCAGTCAACAACCTCTTTTGGCTTCTTATTAGTGCAAGGCTTAGTGAATTTCTTTGGAACTACCGTGATTTCGGCTTATTCCATAGGCAACAGAATGACCTCTGTATTTATGCTTCCGGCTATGGGCATTAGTAATGCTTTATCTTCTTTTATAGGACAAAATCTCGGTGCCGGCAAAACAGACAGAGCTGTAAAAAGTGTTCATTATGCTATGATGTTAGTAATGGGTATTTTAACAGTTGGTTGTGTCTTTATCTATAATTTTGGCGGAGAGATGGTTCAGTTCTTTGTCGATGACCAAGCAGTTATGGATATTGGTGCCAGGATGTTCAAGATTTCTGCATACGCCACTTGGGTTTTTGGTATTTTAATTGTCTTTATGGGCGTGTTTAACGGTTCAGGACACTCCAAATCTACCATGGCTTTTAATGTTAGTAGATTATGGTTATTTAGACTTCCCCTCTCTTACATTTTCTCCGGATATTTAATTGGTAAAGATTTAGGCTGGTTCTCTTTTGCAGAGAATTCACTTGTCTATCTTGGAAATCTTTTAGCCCCTCACCAGTATGAATCGTTGTGGTGGGCGATGGTGGTTAGTAATATTGCCGGCGTTGCTATTGCTTTTAGTATCTATATGAAAGGGAATTGGAAGGTATCTAAGGCGGGTTGGTAGAATATAATTTGACATTTTATTAATCTTTATTAAATTTGTCTTGAGAGATGCGAAACATTACTGTGAACAATAATCTTTTAAGGAGATTTAAGATGAAGAAGATGATTTTATTGCTAATAATTATTACGACTGTTGCCATAGGTAGTGCCCAATTGAAGGTTGGGTCACCTGGTGCTAGCTTTATGCCGAATAATTGGACTCCAAGTTCGTGGAACTGGAATCCTAATAACTATTCATTGCTAAACCCTAACAACTACTCTATGAATCACAGTGCCTCTTTTTCTACAGCTTATCGTTCAGGTGTCTCATTTTATCAGTCGCGCTACACAAATCATATTAGTTATCAAGTAAATAAAAAGATGGATATTAATGTAGATTTGCATGTCAGTAACTTTGGAACTGCCAATGTCAGTAAAGGCTTCAATATTGAATCTAACGAAGATAATGCAACCAATATTGTACCTGACTTCTCTATTAATTACCGTCCTACTGAAAACACTTCTATTCATTTTGTGTTCCGCGGTCCTTCTAATAATCCTAATTTTAGAAGCAACTACTATTGGAGGGATTAACTTTGGGGTTAGAGCCTTTAATCATATTCTTTTTGGCACTATTAGGAATGGCATTTGGAAGTTTCTTTAATGTAGTAATTTACCGTTTACCTGAGAATAAGTCTTTGCTTCCCTCTTCGAAGTGCCCCAGTTGCAACTATGCAATTCCTTTTTGGCTGAATGTTCCTATCTTTAGTTGGCTCTTTCTTAAAGGCAAGTGTCGCAATTGTGGTGCTAAGATAAGTTGGCAATATGTTATTGTTGAGCTTATCACGCCCATTATCTTTTTGCTCACTTATTGGAGATTCGGAGGTGAAAGTCCGGTTATTCTCCTTAAGTACTTAGTTTTAATGAGTTATGGGATAATTATTATATTTATTGATATCTATCATATGAGAATTCCTTTTAAGCTCTCTATTCCCTTGAATATCATAGGCTTAATCACACTGTTCATCCCCGGCAATGATATCACTATCACTCGTGGACTTATTGGAGGATTTGGAAGCTTTGCTCTCTTTACCTTAGTGATGATGGCTTATTATTATATCAGACATATTGAAGGATTAGGCTTTGGAGATGTACTGTTAATCTCGGCAATAGGGTTCTTTACAGGTGTCTTGAATCTAATTATGATAGTAGCTATAGCTAGTTTTGTTGGTTTAATTGTGATGTCATTAGTTATGAAATATGGGAAACACAAACTTTTCCCCTTTGGACCATTCTTAATATTTGCTACTTGGTTCTATCTGATGTGGGGATATAAGTTTTTTGATATGTACTGGGTTTTTATAAATAATTACAGCTAAAGAATCAAGAATCATGGATAATATAATACTTCGGTTTGAAAACCTACTAGAAAGAAATCATTTGAAAGCTATTCATATTATGAAAAAGGCAATAGAGAATGAGCCAAATAATACAGAATATCTCTCTGCTTATGGTGTTTACTTGTGCAGGAACGAGCATCTGGCTGAAGGAATTAAGCTTCTTGTCAGAGCCCAAAATATCAAAGAATTAGATCCGGGAACAACTTTTGTTCTGGCTATCGCTTATATGAAACAAGATAAATACTTACCGGCAGCCAACAACTTTAAAAAAGTAGCTTCTTTATACCCTGAAGCATATTATAACTCGGCTATTTGTTATTTGCGGTTGAGAAATTATAAGAAAGCTATAGCGCAAGCTCGTGAATTAACCACTAGTGATATTCTCGGAAAAGAAGCTTATAACTTTATTGTCGATGTTTTTCTTATTGATTTTAAAAGTGAAGAGGCTGAACAAGAATTACTTAAATATGAAAAGAAGTTTGGCAAAGATGACACTTATCACTTCATGGCAGGAAATATTAAATTTAATAATATGGATTTTCTCTATAGTTCTTTCCACTATTCTAAAATTGTTACTTCAGGTATCGATAAAGAAAGTTATTTTTCCAAGTATGCTATGAGTTTATTCCAGAACAAACAATATGCCAAAGCTGCAGAAATCTATAAAGAAGTGCTTAAAACTGATGATTATGATCAGAGTTCTGTTATTGACTATGCTTACTCATTATATGAAATAGGTAAATACCAGGAAGTGCTTGATGTTTTAGAAAGATACAAAGGATACATTTCCGACTTAAGTGCCTTTCGAGATCTACGGGCAAAAGCTTACTATAAATTAAATTTGAAATAACGTTTTATTTTAATTGCCATAATAATTGAAGCTAAATTTACTAATAACAGGTAATTAACACTCTTAAAACAAGAGTATTATAATAAAAGACTTGACATAATAAATATTTTTCTTTTTATATAGATTTAGTTATTCAAACATTAATTTTGACGATTAGAATAACTGACTTACACTAATAATACCAAATAAACAAAAAATTACTATAACTTGATATAGAATCAAATAAGAGTTGTAAAATTTACAGGAGAATGTATATGTTTAAACAAGTTGGTCGTTTAACACCGGAAGATATGAAGGAATTACGACTGAAAGTTGTTGAAATCTTCGAACAAGTAGAAAAAAAGAAACTAACATCTGCCATTAGGAGAATTAACTTAATCGCTAATACTGCTAACTATTTTGTTAGAGAAGAACTCGGAAAACTATTGGCAGATTGTGAAGATAAAGAGTCTATGGATGAGATATGTCATAAAATGCTGAAACATAAAATCTATGGAATTAGAGCTACTGCTCTTTTTTATTTCTATTACAAAGATACAACTAATGCAGAAGAAGTTATCATTGTTTTAGATAAGTACTATGACAAAGTGCCATGGGAAGCAGAAACTATTGCTTTAAATATGTGGAAGAAACACCCCAAAACTATGAAGAAATACATGCCTGAATGGCAAAAAGATAAAGATGAAATTAAAAGATCTTTATCATTACACGGGATGGAAAACATTGCTTCAAGCGATCCTAAATTCATTATGAACTTCATTGGAAATATGATTGATGATGAATCTTTAGAAGTGCAAAAGAAGATTACCCACATTCTTACCCAAGTAGGTAGATCAAAGCCTAATAAATGCTACCCGATTGTTAAAGAATGGCTGCATGATGCTGATGATCAAAGAATTAAGACTATCTGGGTTAGTATGAAAAAACTGGCAAACATTATTACCCAACAGAGCAACCGTGATAAATCTGCAGAATTCGTGAAAGTTACCACTCGTACAGTAATGGAGTGGAAAAAAGATCCTAATCAAAATGTCTCAATTATGGGCGGTAAATTAGCTCAAATTCTCAAAATAAAATAAGACTTTTAGATTCTAATTAATAAAATAGGGCATGGTAATGGCTTGTTCTGTTATCTTTTACCTATATTATTTAATGTTGAACCTAAAAACTTACTAATTACAAAGGACTTAAAATGAGTAATGAATGGTTAAGCCTAGGAAAAAGTTTAGAAGATTATTTAGAGAGAATTCTCGTATTAGGGCTTTCCAACGAGAAGATTAGGGTAACAGATTTAGCTCTAAAACTCGATGTTAAGAAGCCTTCTGTTGTTACTGCTTTAAAAAAGCTGGCTGAAGAAGAGCTAATAGTTTATGAAAAGTATAAAGAGATTCTTTTAACAGAAAAAGGAAGAGAATTTGCAGGTAAGATATATCGACGGCATTTAACCTTAACCAGGTTTTTTAATGAAATCCTTGGTGTGGAGTATGCACAAGCTGATGCTGATGCATGTCTTATAGAACATGATATCAGTTTAGAAACTTTCAACAAAATGTTTGCTTTTGTGGAGTTTATCGAAAGAACTCCTGAGGCAAAAGAGGTAGTAGAGAAATTCAAACAGAAATTATAGAAGGGAACTTTTAATGCACATAAAGATTAAAGAAATAGTAGCAAAATATGATAATAAGAAAGGTTCACTCATACCTATCTTACAAGAAGTGCAAAAAGAATTTGGGTATCTATCCCGCGAAAATATCATCAGTGTTTCTGAATTAACCAATATTCCCAAAGCAGAGATTTATGGAGTAGCCACTTTCTACTCTATATTTAAACTTAAGCCACAAGGAAAGTACACAATAAGAGTGTGCAAAGGCACTGCTTGCCATGTTTCCGGTGCAAAAACAATTTTAGAAACTGTTAAAGAAACTCTCAAACTTAAAGGTGATGAGGATACCACAGAAGATAATTTATTCACTCTCATAGAAGTAGCTTGTCTTGGTTGTTGCTCTTTAGCTCCCGTAATTATGATAGAAGACAAAACCTATGCCAAGCTTACTGCTGCTAAAATCCCGGAAATAATCAAAACTTTTCTTAATGAGGTGAATGATGATTAGAACAGTCGTCAAGGTTGGTATGGCGAGTTGTGGTTTGGCTGCCGGTGCTCAAGCAATTTATGAGGAAGCTAAAAAGATTTTAGAAGAGAATAATTATAATATAGAATTAAAGCAAACAGCTTGCAACGGCATGTGTCATGTGGAACCCTTAATTGAAGTTATTACGGAAGATGGGGTGGATACAATCTATGGATATTTGGAATCAAAAGATCTGCGTTCTATTTTTGACACTATCCAAGCCGGTGAATATAAACATGCTAAAATTATCTATTCTAATAGAGAAGAAGCTCCGGAAAACTACTTATTGGAATCTCAAGTGAGAATTGTGTTGAGAAATTGTGGTGTTATTGACCCCGTTATCATTGAAGAGTACATTGCCAGAGATGGCTATTCTGCTCTTAAAAAAGTTCTTTCTCTCTCAGGTGAAGAGATTATTGATATTATCTCAGCTTCCGGTTTAAGAGGCAGAGGTGGGGCAGGTTTCCCTACCGGACTCAAGTGGAAGCTGGCATATCAAAATAAAAGTGATAAGAAATATGTTATCTGTAATGCTGATGAGGGTGATCCCGGTGCTTTTATGGATCGTTCAGTATTAGAAGGCGATCCGCATAATGTTATTGAAGGCATGATTATTGGTGCCTATGCTATTGGGGCAGATGAAGGCTATGTCTATGTTAGGGCTGAGTATCCCTTAGCGATTAAACATCTCGAAATTGCTATTCAACAAGCTGAAGCCAAAGGTTTTCTGGGTAAGAATATTTTGGGAACAGATTTTAGTTTTCACCTTCATATTAAAGAGGGTGCAGGTGCTTTTGTGTGTGGGGAAGAGACTGCACTTATGGCATCAATAGAAGGCAAACGTGGAATGCCTAATTTAAGACCACCATATCCCGCAGAATCAGGTTTGTGGGGGTTCCCGACTAATATTAACAATGTAGAAACATGGGCTAACATAACTTGGATTATTCTTCATGGTGCAGAAGAATTTGCTAAGCTGGGAACTGAAAAATCAAAAGGAACAAAAGTCTTTGCGCTTGCCGGTAAAATAAAGAACTCCGGCTTAATTGAAGTTCCAATGGGGATGACCCTCAAAGATGTCATCTATAAAGTTGGGGGTGGCATGAAAACTGATTCTCCTTTCAAGGCGGTTCAGCTGGGAGGTCCTTCCGGTGGTTGCATTCCTGTTTCTTTACTAGATACCATAGTAGATTACGATTCTATCAGTCAAACTGGTGCTATCATGGGTTCCGGTGGTATGGTAGTGATGGATTATGATACTTGCATGGTCGATGTTGCTAAATTCTTTCTTAACTTTACCCAAAACGAATCCTGTGGTAAGTGTACTTTTTGTAGAATTGGTACAAGGAGAATGTTAGAGATTTTAGAGAAAATTACTTCCGGTAAAGGGGAAACAAGTGATATTAAAATCTTAGAAACTCTTTCCGAAAAGATAAGGTCATCTTCTTTATGTGGACTTGGACAAACTGCACCTAATCCGGTTCTGACCACATTAAAATATTTCCGCAATGAGTATGGATCTCATATTGTCGATAAAAGATGTCCTGCTAAAGTTTGCACAGACCTGCTGACATACCATATTATTACTGAAAAGTGTGTAGGTTGCACTGCTTGTGCCAAGGTATGCCCTGCCGGTTGCATCAGCGGAGATGTGAAAAAGCCTCATCTGATTAATCAAGATTGTTGTATTAAGTGTGGCTCATGTTACATAGCTTGTAAGTTTTCTGCGATAGAGGTTGGATAGGAGTAATAATGATTAAAATAACACTTAACAATAAAGAAGTTTTAGCCCCTGAAGGGTCATCAATACTAGATGTAGCCAGAAAAGAGGGATATAAAATCCCTACACTCTGTCATGATGAAGAGTTAAAACCTTTCGGCTCATGCTGGGTTTGTGCTGTGAAAGTAGAAGGTAGAAGAGGATTTGTAACTTCTTGCGGAACAGTAATTAGCGAAGGAATGGTAATTGATACGGAAGGGGAAGAGATCAGAAAAGCACGTAAAGTGGCTTTAGAATTAATTCTTTCCGATCATTATGCAGATTGTGAAGCTCCTTGCAAAATAGCCTGTCCTGCTAAAATAGATGTCCAATCATACCTTTCTCTAATCGCCAATAAACAATATCACGAAGCGGTAAGTGTGATTAAATCACAACTGCCTATGCCACTATCAGTTGGTAGAATCTGTCCTGCATTTTGTGAAGAAGAGTGTAGAAGACAAATTGTCGATGAAGCTATTGCGATTAGACAATTAAAGAGATTTGCCGCTGACTATGATGCTCAAGACTACTGGTCTTATATTCCGGAACGAGAAGGGAATAAGCATAAGAAAGTCGCTATCATTGGTGGTGGACCATCAGGCTTAACCTGTGGCTATTATCTCTCTAATCAAGGGTATCAGGTTAAAGTATTCGAATCAATGCCAAAACCCGGTGGTTGGCTACGCTACGGTATTCCGGAATATAGACTTCCCAAGGAAATCTTAGATACTGAAATTGAACTTATGTGTGCTAATGGCATGCAAATTGAGTGCAATGCCAAAATAGGTGATAATATATCTTTCAATCAGTTAAGAGCAGATTACGATGCGGTTTATGTCGCTATCGGAGCTTCTGAAGCTGTACCTATGCATGTTCCCGGCAGTCATCTCAGAGGTTGTTATCTGGGTGTTGACTTCCTTCGCGATTATGCATTGGGAAACCCTCCTGATCTAGGCAAGAGAGTCATAGTAATCGGTGGTGGAAATACTGCTATCGATTGTGTGAGAACTGTTTCACGCTTAGGAGCCAAAGCTACTATTGTGTACCGGAGAGCTAAAGAGCAAATGCCGGCTGAAAATTTTGAAATTGAGGCTGCAGAACATGAAGGAGTAGAGTTTAAACTACTTACTAATCCGGTAGAATATTTTGGTGAATTGGGGCAGCTCAAACGAGTAAAATTAGAGAAAATGGTACTTGGTGAGCCTGATGCTACAGGGAGAAGATCTCCGCAACCTACAGGAGAATATGAGATAATCGAAGTTGATTCTGTAATTGCTGCTATTTCCCAAAAGCCCAATTTAGATTTTATGTTAGGTGAAGATAATTTTGTCGATGGTAAAGAGCTTCCTTTTACACGTTGGAACACTATTAAGAGTGATGAAACTACTATGTACACAGGTTTAGGCAACGTTTTTGCCGGTGGTGATGTGCGTCGTGGTCCTAGCACAGCAGTGGAAGCAATTGCTGATGGGAAAATCGCAAGTGAGACCATTACACGCTTCCTCAAAGGTGAGAATATTGCCGAACATAAGTATTGTTTTAACTCTGTGAAAGCTAATAAGTTAGAAGATGTTACTACTGAACTTTTCTCAGATTATGAAAAGATCCCTCGTGCTATCATGCCAGAAATAGAAATCTCTGAAGCTAAAAGTAGTTTTTCTGAAGTAGAAATAGGCTTTAGTGAAAAAGAAGCAGTTGCAGAGGCTAACAGATGTTTAGAATGTGGCTGTAAGGTAAATGAGATTTGTTCTTTAAGAAAATATGCTTCAGAATATAATGTAACCCAAGATGTCTTCATAGGAAGCAGAAATGAGCATCCTGTTGATCACTCTCATCCCTTTATTCTGCGTGATGCCAATAAATGTATTGATTGCAGCAGATGTGTCAGAACCTGTGCTGAAATTCAAGGTGCCGGTGTCTTAGGCTATATTAATAGAGGATTTAAGACCTTTATCGCTCCCGAATTTGGAGAGAGCCTAAACAACACTACTTGTGAATCCTGTGGAAAGTGTATTGCTGTCTGTCCTACCGGTGCTTTGGTATCCAAAAATATTAACTACAAACTACATCCTTTAGAGAATAGAAAAGTTATTCAATCTTGTGGAATGTGTGGAACTGGCTGTGATATCTTAATCGATGTCCATACAAATGTAGTAAGTTTTATCGCTTCACCTGCTGAAGAACCTGCTGATTTATTGCCTATGGAGTATGATTATGCTCGTTCTTTCAATGGCAGAAACCTCTGCTATAAAGGTCGTTTTGGCTGGCAGACGATAGACATAAAACCAACGCTTCCAAGAGTTAAGGTTAATGGAAAATGGCAAGAGATCGATTATCTTCAACTTCAAGCTATTATTAAAGAAAAGTTGAATGTCGGTTTCAAAACCTATTTATCACCTAATCTTTCAATAGAAGAGATGTTGCTTGGACAAGAGATAGCTAAACATCAAAAGCAACCTATTAGCTGGCTACAAGAATTAGATGATTATCATAAAGAGTTGTTGACCAAAAGCTACACAGTGGTTAGTAAAGAGCATCTTTCTCAAGCTGAAAACTATATCCTCGTAGGTGAAATATCTCACACCTTGAGAACCTTAATCAGGTTGGAACAACGTAAAGGAAAAACTCTTACTTTGGTTAACTACCCAAAAATAGATTTTGTTAAATTTGCTGACTATAAATATAATAATATCAATGAGATAGAAGATTTATCTAAACCTAAAACTATCTTTGTTTATGATCTTAATAAAGTAAGTATAGCTGATGCTCATTCTATTTATCAGCATGCTTCTCAGCTTTCTGACTTTAATGCAGGTAGCTATATTTATCTTTCTTCAACCTGGAATAACCTTCGGGCTGTCCCATTTATCGCTTTAGAAACACGTTCTAATGACCAAGTAGGTGCTGATATCTTCTATGGAGATTTACCTCTTGCTTATAAGAAAGATAAGTTTACCGTTCTGATTAGTGATGTGTTTGTTGAAAATACAGATATTGATCTCTTTATCCCTAAACCATCTTATCTGGAAATCGAAGCTGTTGCTTTTGCTGATGATATGCGGATTAAAGTCTTCTCCAACGCCAAAAAAAGCAATTTGCAAGACATGTTAGTGAATACTCTGGTCGAGACTCAGTTAATCCCTATTAGTATGGCAGAGATGTCTAATTGGAACAATAGGGCTGATGCCTTTATTCAAACTATTGAGTTTAATGATCAATTAATGAAGCTTGGTAACACTAAGAAAATAGATGCACTTAAAACTTATCGAGATATGAAAGTAGCACGCCAAGGCTAAATTTATTGGTTAAAAATATTAAGAGAGTCGCGGGTAACCAGGACTCTCTTTTTCTATATTTAAAGTTATTTTCTTGTTTTAACAAAACATCTATTTAGCCCAACTATTTGCTAAAGAAACAACTACTTTAACAGCTGCCACCATAGAAGATACAGGCACCCATTCACTTAATGAATGATACAAGAATCCACCGGTAAAGATATTAGGGGTTGGAACTCCCAAATAGCACAATCTGGCACCATCAGTACCACCGCGGATTGGTGTTTTTAAGGGTTTGATATTAAGGTCTAACATAGCATGTTCTGCCTTATTAACTACCTCAGGGTATTTCTCTAAAACCTCTTTCATGTTTCTGTAAGAGTTTGAATGATTGACTTTTATGACAGCTTCCGGATGTTTAACTCTTAATGTTTCTGCTACTGATTCTAAGTAATCTATTCTGTGAGCATTCTTTTTAGCATCAAAATCTCTCACAATAATATCTATAACTGCATCGGTTTCATCACCTGTAACCTTTCTCACATGATAAAAACCTTCTCTATTTTCTGTGTGCTCAGGACTTTCATGTTCCGGTAAACAAGCTACAAAATGAGAAGCAATTCTCACAGCATTAATCATTATATCTTTGGCATTACCGGGATGAACATTTCTGCCTTTAATGGTGATTTTAATACTATGGGCATCAAAACACTCATCTTCTAGCTCTCCAAGTTCACCACCATCAATAGTATAAGCAATATGACCTAATCTTTTAATGTCAATATTATCGGTTCCTGCACCAACCTCTTCGTCAGGAGTAAAGCAAATTCTTAGTTCAGGATGAAGAATATCAGGATTCTCTTGAAGAACATGTAGAGCTGTCATAATCTCAGCAATCCCGGCTTTATCGTCAGCACCTAATAGAGTATCGCCTGAAGAAGTGATGATTTGTTCACCTATATAATCAAGAAGCTTAGGACATTCGGAGGGTTTCAAAAAGAGATTGTCGTTCAGAGGATAAGCAAGATCTTCACCTTGATAATTTTTTCTGATTAATGGCTGAATATTCTTACCTGAAACAGCCGGACTTGTATCCATATGAGCTAGAAAAGAGATAGGCTCAGTTGTAACATTTGGAGAAGCCGGAAGTATGGCGTAAACATAACAATATTCATCAACCTCAACATCTTTTAGTCCCAATTCAACTAATTCATTTTTAAGAAGCTTAGCTAAATCCCACTGCGTTTCAGTTGTAGGATTTGGCTTATTTTGCTCATTGGAAGTAGTCTCTATTTGCACATACCGAAGAAATTTATCAACTACCATATCTTCAATATAATTCATTTCTGAGTAATCAATCATTATGTAATTCCTTATTTTTATCTTAAGTTGTTGTAAATAACAAAAAAAGCGGTCATTGACCGCTTATTGTTTAGGAAGAATAGATTAGTTACCAAACTCTTTTTCTAATTCTTCAAATCTTTGAGAAGCTTTAAATTCATTATAGAGAGCTTCTTCATTTTTGATTGCATTAAGGGTGTGTTTATTAATTTCACTTTGAGGTATTTGCACTCTTACAAACACTTTGATTTTTCCATCTTTTTGTTTTATAGTTTCGCTCTTATCAATACGAGTACCTTTAAAAGATGCTCTTGAAACAACTTTAACTACTGAAGATGTGAGAGCTAATACTTGAGGGTTGTTAACTCCTGACTCTTCATTGAAATTTTTAATCATACCTTTAACATTGGCTTCCACATAATTTGCAGCAGCTAACATAGCGGTTGCATAAGCTGCATCTTTAGCGATTGAACTTGTTGATTTAACGCCTTCACCATAAGTATAAACAAATTCAGGGTTATCTTGCATGTCCCACCATTCCGGTGCATACATAATAACATGATCTGCTGCTTCTTTTTTAGGTTTTTTATTCGAAGAACAAGCCACACTAAATATTGCCATTGAGATCAACAAAAATAATACAATCCATTTTGAATTTTTCACATTTCCTCCATTCATTATCTATATCATTAACCAAATATTATTTCCAAATCAAGTTGTGTCAAGTTAAATATTATAAACTCTCTTTTTTGTTTATTAAATTGTTAATTTATCCCCTATTTACTATCTGTAACTCAATGATAAATAGTTTGCTATAACTTTTTTTCTTTTATTATAATTAATTGCTAATCTACAAGAAACAGTTATCTTAAAGATAGAAATTAATATTTAATAAAAAGTGGCAAACCTCCTGTTTGCAACATTTAGTCTTATTTCTTATAGTTAAATGTACTGGTTTTTCTCAATCATTATAGCTTTAAATTAGTTAATTTTGGGAAAGCTTAAACTAGTTATGTTGTCCTTTTCTGATTTAAAACTTGACTTATTTACTTAAAAATTTAAAATTTGTAAAATTCATATTTTTAAGAAGGGATTATTATGAAATTGAAAGATATCTTAGAGTTAATAGAGGGAGAATTGCTTACACCTGAGGCTGATTTAGAGGTAGATATTCCCTGTGCCTTTGGTTCTGATTTAATATCAGATATTTTAATGTGCACAAAAGAAGCTACGCTATTATTAACCGGATTGACCAATCCACAGGTGATAAGGCTTTCCGATATGATAGATTTGCTGGGAATTATTTTTGTTAGAGGCAAAAGACCTCCACACGACCTTATTAATATGGCTATTGAAAGAGATTTACCTTTAATTACTACCAAAATGACCATGTATAAAGCATCCGGTCTTCTCTATAATAACGATTTAAGAAGTTGTCACATTTAAGATGGCAGAATATTGTAATGTCAGTGCAGACTTTAAAGAAAGGTTTGAGCGGTTTTTACAGGAAAGACCTGCTCCGGCAATTACTTTAGAGTTTCGAGTAGTGAAGCATGACTTTAATAGTGCCGGGAATGGCTCAGCCGAACTGAAACGTATGTTGAAAAAACTAGGAGTTGATCCTATTGTTTTACGCAAAGTTGCTGTTGCCTCTTATGAAGCGGAGATTAATTTGGCTGCTCATTCCGAAGGCGGTGTTATGAAAAGTAATGTTCATGCTGATTTAGTTCATATTGTATTTGAGGACACAGGTCCAGGTATTGAGGATATTCATAAAGCTTTAGAACCGGGATTTTCTACAGCAGTTGAGTATGTTCGAGCCATGGGTTTTGGAGCTGGTCTGGGTTTGCCAAACATTAAAAAGAATTCAGATGCAATGCGTCTTGACTCAGTGAGGGGAAGAAATACAATATTAGAAATTGTAACTTTTTTTAAATAGATAGCAGGAATATATGTATCAGAAAAATGTCTATTTTCACGCTTTAAGAATAATGCAAGAAAACTGTACAGGTTGCACTGCATGTGTTAAAGTGTGTCCAACTGAAGCCATTCGAATACGGAACAAGACCATTGTTATAGATGAAAGAAGATGCATAGATTGTGGAAACTGCATTACAGCATGTTCTTTTAAAGCTATCGTTCCCTACTATGATGAGTTTGATATTATGAATAATTTCAAACACAAAATTGCTATTTTCTCAACAGCCTATGCAGGTCAATTTTCAGAAGAGAACAACTATGCTACAATCAAAAAAACTATCTTAAGATTAGGTTTTGATGAGGTTGCTGAAGAATCAAGTGTTGTGGATTTTATGACAGAGATGATTCAGAAATATATCAGAGAGAATCAAGATATTAGGCCTGTTTTATCAAGTGGTTGCCCGGCTGTGGTCAGACTTATTCAGGTACGCTTTCCTTCGCTATTGTCTAATCTTTTCCACATTGAAGCACCTATGAGTATTCTCTCATACTACTTGCGAGAGCAAGCTAAAAAGAAACATAATTTCACTGATGAAGAAATAGGCGTCTTTTTGATTGTGCCGTGTGTATCGCAAGTTACTGCAGTTCATCAACCTGAAGGAACTTATAAAAGCTATCAGGATGGAGCTTTCTCGATTAAACAGATATATAGTAAGGCTCAAGAGATAATCAAAGAAACTTGGTATGATAATGAACCTATAGATACTTATGAAAGTGGATTAACCTACGGTATTGCAGCCAAAGAAGCAGATAGAATAGATTCTGAAGATATTAGAGTCTTATCTGTAACCGGCATTGATAACTGTATTGAAATTCTTTCCCGCATTGAAGATCACCATTTTGATCAATATCAGTATGTAGTTTTGCGAAGTTGTGATGTGGGTTGTGTTGGCGGAGGCTTGAATGTAGAGAATAAATTTATTGCTATGAGCAGATTAAAGAAATTAGCCAACAAACTTAATGATGATAAATTGGATTATACAGAGTTCTGGGATTTACATAAAAAGAAAAAATTTGATGTTTTGAAACTTAAGCCCAGATCAATTATGGAATTAGACGATAATCTTTTTGCTGCCTTAGAGAAGATTCAAAAGATTCAAAAGATAGTTAAGCAATTACCAGGGATTAATTGCAGTGCCTGTGGCTGCCCTACCTGCTACGCTTTAGCTGAAGATATAGTTCAAGGAAAAGCAAAAATTAGTGATTGTGTGATTTTATACAAACAAAATTTAGATAAAATAGATAAAAAAGGATAATTATAATGATAAAGTTAACAGATTATTTAGCAAAGATAGAGCATGAAGTTATTAATTCGGAAGTAGATATCAATAGTGTCAAGCTTGATTCAGGATATGTTTCAGATTTACTTTCTGATGTCATGGGTTCGGCGAAAGAGAAAATGGCATGGTTTACTATTATGAAACACATGAATGTAATAGCAGTCGCCTCAATGGTCGATATTCCTTGCATCGTTTTTGGAAAAAATACTACACTTGAGCAAGCAGTGATTGATAAAGCAGTAGAAGAAGGAATTGTATTAATCAAGACACCCTTGTCTGTATTTGCAGCCGCAGGAGAGCTTTATAAACTACTACATCAAGATTGATGCTCAAAAAATATAAGATAGACTTGCATAACCATACTGTGCTTTCTCCCTGTGGAGATTTAGAAATGTCTCCTCATTCAGTACTTTACCGTGCCAGGGAGTTGGGCTTGGATATTATAGCGATTACTGATCATAATAGTTGTAAAAACTGCCAAGCTTATCATGACTTAGGTGAAGAGTATGGAATTGTAGTTATATGCGGGATAGAGATACAGACTAGTGAGGAAATTCATGTTATTGCACTTTTTGCTACTTTGCAGGAAGCTCTTAAATTTGATAAACTAATAGATGAAGTTCTCTTACCAATTCAAAATAACCCAGATTTCTTTGGCGACCAGGTGATTGTTGATAAAGATGAGAATATAATTGGGATTGAAGAGATAGCCCTGATCAATTCAGTTACTTGGGATTTTGAAACTACGGTAAAAAGGGTTAAACAATTTGATTCAATTTGTTACCCTGCCCATATAGATGCCAAAAGCAACTCTGTTCTTTCTCAATTGGGATTTCTTCCCCCAGATAGTGAAGTTGACGGAATAGGCATCACAGCAAGATGTGATATCAACTCTTTCTTAACTAAAAAAAGCTATCTCGCCACTAGAACCGTCATTAGAAGCTCTGATGCTCATTACCTGCATGAAATGGGCTCAGGCAGTTGTTTTGCCAGGTTGGAAGCTCCCACTTTTGCAGAATTAAAGAAAGCTTTTGCCCGCCATGATGGAAGAGAGATTATTCCGGCTTAGAAGATTCAATAGCGCAGCATGCATTAATTTGCGTTAATTTGTGTGAAAGCCATTTCTAAGCAACTATTCATTGTTAGTTGAAAACCTATCTTGCTTTTTTGTGATTTCACAATATATTATATAGAAACAAGATAGGAGATAGTTATGTTATCAAGAATAGCAACTAGTATTAGCATTTTGATTATTATACTAAGCATTTATCCTGGAATTCCCCCTGAATTCAGTGTGCTTGCAAAAAGTCTTATTTTAATTGCTGCCGGTTATAGAATATATCGCTACATAGCATCTCAACATTGGGAATGGGTTCTTCCTTTCTTTGTTTTGATTCTTTATATTAACCCGTTCTTCTCTTTTCCTATAGCAGAGATGGCTAATGGCTACACTTTAGATCTAATCCTAAAAGCTGCTTCAATATTCTTATTGGGATATAGTTTTAAACATATAAGCTAATTCAGTTAGCAATTAAGAGTTTTACCACAAAGTTCACAAAGAAAAAAGAGTATTAAGCCTTGTAATATGATGAAGTTTTGATGGATACTCGACCTCTTCACTGGGAATGTCTTATTTCCCTCTTTCTTCGTACGCTGTGATTTAAGAGGTCTCATTGCCAGCAATAACTGATAAACAATTAAACAAATCAACGATGCAATTAATTCGTGTTAATTAGTCTTAATTCGCGTAAATTCGTGTGAAGGTCTTTTCTTTTATCAACTAATAATTCTTAATTATTAATTACTTTTTGATTTCTTTATTGACTGATTTCCCCTTCATTATTATGATGACTAGATATAAAATAAAAAAACAAAAAGGACCAATCTATGAACTACAAAACGAACTTTTCGCAGAGTACTTTAAGTATGAAATCTTCTATGATTAGAGAATTAGTTGCATCCACAAAAGGAATTGAAGGGTTAATCTCCTTTGCCGGTGGTTTTCCATCCCCAAAGACTTTCCCAACTAAAGAACTTGCGGAATTATATCATGAAGTGGTAAAGAATGAAGGTACTGATGTGCTTCAATATGGAGCTACTGAAGGCGATCCTGTTTTCAAGCAGGCTATTATTGATTATGAGAAAAACGTAAAGCTAACCCCGGATGAGATAATCACCTGTGTTGGTGCTACTAATGGCATCTATGCTTATGCCAGAACCTTTATTAATGAAGGTGATGTTATTATTTGTGAAGCTCCAAGTTTCCTAGGAAGTTTAGTCTCTTTCGAAGCTTTAGGTGCACAATTAGAAGGCGTGAATGTTAATGATGATGGCATGGATCTTGATAAATTAGAGCTTCTTATTCAAAAGCTGATTGCTGAGAACAAGAAAATTAAATTCATCTATGCTATCCCTGATTTCCAAAATCCAACTGGTGTAACCATGACCAGAGTTAATAGAGAAAGGCTGATAGAAATTGCTAAAACTTATGGAATCGGCATCTTAGAAGATAACCCTTATGGTGAACTTCGTTACTCCGGTGAGAAAGTTGAGTCCATTTTTGACATAGCTCGTAACAAATGCTATAATCATGTTACAAGCGTAAAATCTTTTTCCAAAATATTAGGTCCCGGTATGAGGGGAGCTTATATAATGGGTGATAAAGAGGTAATCAGTAAGGTCGCTATGTGGCTTCAAAAGGTTATTACTTGCGGAGATGGTGTTACTCAAAGAGTAATTGCTAAGGTTCTCCAAAAAGATATGATAAAAGGTCAGATGAAGAGAATCATGGAAATCTATAATCCAAGCTTACAAGCTATGCTCAACTCTCTTGAAAAGCACATGCCTGCAGGTGTTACCTGGACTAAGCCCGAAGGTGGTATGTTCATTTGGGTAACTTTACCTGAAGATGTGAATGGAGATGAACTATTTGAAGCTGCTAAAGCTGAGAAAGTCTGCTTTATCCCCGGTTCTAAGTTCTACCCAACCGGACAAGAAAAGTACAATGCCATTAGATTAAACTTCACTTTTGCTGATCCTGACACTATTGAAGAAGGTGTTAAGAGATTAGCGAGATCCTTCAAATAAAATAACAAACTAAATTATATAAAGCAGAGAGGTTTATCGCTTCTCTGCTTTTTTATTTTTATAAATATTTTGCAGTAAATCACGATTATCATTGACAAGAACCTCTCCTAATCTCAATTAACACTATATTTGGATTGTGTAGAAGTACACACTAAGATGGAATTCGGTGCGAAACCAAAACAGCCCCCGCTACTGTAAAAGGTACGAAAGGACAAGAAACCACTCTCTATTGAGGGGAAGGAAGTCTGATTAGGCAAGAACCTTTAAGTCAGGAAACATGCCAAATAAATCTAAAATCATACTTTCGGGCGGAAAGTCAGATTTATTACTTTTTATCGTAATACAATCTACAAAATCCCCTGGAAAAGTAAGGAGTTCTACCTATGTGTAGTTTTTTTAGCTTTTCTGGATTACTAAAATCCAAATTTGTTGTCTTAATGATGTTATTGAACATCGTTGTTTTATGGTCTGTTTCCTTCGAAGATATCCAATATTGGGTAGGCGAAGGCGAGAATGAAACTTTACTTATCATTGATTGGAATGATAATCAACAACCTGAATCATTAGTCTGGGGCGTAAGATTCGCCACTGAAATCACCGGCATAGAAATGCTAACCGCTGTAGCTGAAGCCGATTCACGCTTAATAGTAGAAGGTGAATATTTCCTTGATCATCTAACTTTTGAAGGACATAGCAGTACTGATGGCTATGACTTTTGGAGTACCTGGAGCTGGGATGAAGCTTCCGGCTGGAATATGAATAGTGGACTTGGTTCAGATATTACTGATAACATGGCGTTTGGCTGCTCTTATGGCTTTTCTCCGGCGACAGAGCCAGATGAACCTACTCCTGTTGAACCACTTAATAATGTTGAGTACCCGATTTCTTTTGAGGAAGTTGCCTTTTGGGTCGGAGAAGGCGAGAATGAAGCTTTGTTAATCATTGACTGGAACGATAATCAACAACCCGAATCATTAGTTTGGGGTGTGAGATTCGCCACTGAAATCACTGGCATAGAGATGCTAACCGCTGTAGCTGAAGCTGATTCACGCTTAATAGTAGAAGGTGAATATTTTCTTGAACATCTAACCTTTGAAGGACATAGCAGTGTTGATGGTGATGACTTTTGGAGTACCTGGAGCTGGGATGAAGCTTCCGGTTGGAATATGAATGGTGGACTTGGTTCAGATATTACCGATAACATGGCGTTTGGCTGTTCTTATGGCTTCTCTCCGGCGACAGAGCCTGATGATCCTACCGCAGTTGAACTTCCTATTGTTAATAATGAACCACCTATAGCAGGCAATGATGAATATTGGCTTAGAAATGATCTTGCTTACAAGCTTTTTATTCTTGATAATGATACAGATGATGAAGAACTTGACATCTCTATGTTAACAATTGTTACTGATCCTCTCTATGGTTATATTTCTATAAACGATTCAGGCTATCTACTTTACACCGGAGAAGGTAATTATGAAGGACTTGATATCATAGAATATTCACTTCAAGATGTTCAAGGTGCAGTTTCAAATGTAGCAACGATAAACATAAATCTGATCGCTCCTTTTGCTGCCGAAGCTGGCACTGAAACTACTACAGCAATAGCTAATAACTCCGATTTAATCAAGAATTGGGCAACCGGAATTGAAGTGGTGAGAGGAAGTCAGGACATCTCTAATCCTGATGCAGAATTAGCCTCTTATGGTCTTGCTGAGAATGCCTTGGGCGAAGCTACCGACGAAGCTACTTCAGTGGTTTCTTTAGGCGATGGTGGCTATGCTACTCTTACTTTCGAGAAGCCTATCACTAATGGCGAAGGCTTCGATTTTGCCGTTTTTGAGAATAGCTTTTCAGATTTCGCTCTTGAATTAGCCTTTGTGGAAGTGAGTTCCGATGGCGAGAATTTTGTGAGATTCCCTGCAGTTTCTTTAACTCAATACCACACTCAAATTTCCAATTCAGGTCAACTAGATCCGCAATCTCTGCATAATTTAGCAGGAAAATATCGTGCAGGTTATGGAACCCCGTTTGATTTAGAAGAGCTTAGAGACTCTTTGGCAGTGAATATTGACAGTGTTAGTTTCGTAAGAGTTGTTGATGTGGTTGGCTCTATTAATCCTGAATATGCAACTTATGATATTTATGGGAATATTATTAACGATCCCTTTGAAACACCATTTCCTTCCTCAGGCTTTGATTTAAACGGAGTGGCTGTACTCAATGAGTTAACACCGGTGAGTAATCAAGATTCAGCTGTTCCAATGCTAGCAAAAGCCAGCTTGAACAATGCTTACCCTAATCCGTTTAATCCTGAAACAACCCTAAGTTTCTCCTTGCCTGCAAGAATGCAAGTAAACTTAGCAATTTATAATATTAAAGGCCAGGTAGTGAAGACGCTAGTGTCAGCCAGTATGGAGCAAGGAGAACACTCTATCGTCTGGAAAGGTACTGATAACAGGGGAAAACAAGTAGCTTCCGGACTTTATCTTTACCGACTTAGTACAGAGAATTCTAATCAAGTACGTAAAGTAGTTCTGCAAAAATAGATATTAATTAATAGTTAATAAATAAATAAAAGATATTTGTAAGGGCGGAATGTTTTCTGCCCTTTTCCTTTCTTTCATCTGACTTAAGAGTGATACGAAGCCTCTTGTATCCTCTTAATACCATTCTCCTGGCACTCTCACTGGTAGCTGGTATATTTATCGAAAATTGAACAAGCTACCCGCTAAGGTGGCAAGGCTGAGCTTATGTCTTCCTATATAAGTTACTCTAAAATAATATGAATACTGTCAATGGAAGTTTAATCTGGTACACTTTTGGAAGTCATAACTGGTACACTGTTGTCAACTCATTATGCTACAGTTTTCCTTTCATTCTGTAGCTGTTTCCGTCAATTAAAATAGTCTCTGCATGGTGAACAAGTCTATCAACTATTGCTGTAGTTATTACACTATCTCCAAAAGATTCTCCCCATTCTTGGAACAATCTATTTGAAGTAATTATGATAGATCTAAATTCATATAATTCTGCTATTAACTTAAAAAATAGACTTGCATTAACCTCCTTAATTGGTAAATATCCTATTTCATCGATAATAATTAAATCATTTTTTACTAATTTAGCAATCCATTTTTTAAATGTGTTTTCATTATTTGCAATAATCATTTCATCTATTAAATCATTCATATTGTAAAATATTACCTTATATCCGCTCAAGATGGCTTCATACCCCAACGCAATAGAAATATGAGTCTTGCCAACGCCAGGTGGTCCCATAAATATCTTATTTTCTCTATTATCTATCCAGCTGAAGGTCTTCCATTCTGTTATCATTCTTTTTGTTACTGAATGTTGGTATTTAAAATCGAAGTCATCAAAACTTTTTAACATCGGAAAACTTGACCTTCTTATCTGCAAATTAATCAATGTTTGATTTCTGCTATTGCATTCATTTTCAGCTACATATGCTAAGAAATTTAGATAAGATAACTCTTTATCTTGAGCATGTTTTAGATATGATTCTAAATTATTAATAGTGTGCCTACATCTCATTCTTAATAAGTTTTTCTTTAAATTTTCAATCATTTTTTTATTACCTTATTGTATATTGATAAATCTCTTTGAATTGATGATTTTTTCATCTGCTGTTGTCTGTTCATCATTTGCTTATCAATATTGAATAATTTATATTTATTATTTTCATTATTGACAATTAATTCTATTTTAGTAGCTTTAATATCCTCTAATAACAATGATTTAGAAATTATGTTTGACCAATTTAGATGATTGTTATTATTAATCATATTGAGTAATGCTAAAAGTTGCTCTCTTGGATTTTTACGATTATTTGCTACAAGAGAATCTGTCAAAAATGAGATATCAACATTGTTGGGGAACAAAGAATTAATCTCTTTCTTTATATCTTCTAATACTTTAGAGTAATCGATATAATGATTTTGTGATATGGTTGCTCTAGCTTTTATTCGTGAGATCTTGTGAGAAGCAACTTTTTTCTTGCTTACAGGATCTAATATTTCTAACGAATCCCCATTTTCTCTAATATATACACTCCTCTGTTGATAAAGATATGGCACAGAATACTTGTTCTTTTTCCATGATATTAAACCGGTTTTATCTACTTTTCTTGATTCCTCTTCACCAATATTATAGTTTCTTAAGACTTTCTTTTCCTCTAAGAACATATTGAATGGAGTTTCATTTGTTGCACTGTGAAGCCTGTTATTGACCTCTTCAAACCAATCCTTCGCTCGTAGTCTGACTTCCGGTAAATTACTAAAAATCTCTCCATAAAGAAAATCTTCTTTTACTTCTCTAACGGCTCGTTCAACTAAACCTTTACTTTCAGGATCATAACCTTCGCAGGCATGAGGATTTATGGATAGACTGTTCATAAACTGAAAGAATTTGTTATTATATGTTACTTCTCGATATATTTCCTTAATCACTACTAGTTTGGTTTGGTCATAAATCATTGTCTCCGGTATATATCCAAAATATTCAAAACACTCTTTGTGAGCTTGAATGAAATCATTTGTTTTATAAGGTTTAGATTGAAAATGAACAAAAGTCATTCGAGAATAACAATATTTAAATACACAAAAATATATCTTTTCCCTATTTTTATTGATTAAATCAATATAGCACTCTCCTGGATCTACTTGCATTTGAATTCCCGGTCTATGATCTACAACCTTGAAATACCTCTTAACCGGTAAGTTTAAGCTATCTCTGATTTGTTTAGCGAAGTTAAAAAAACCTCGCTGACTTATCTCTAAATCATCATTATCTTTTTTAATAATTCGATATAATTTACTTAGTCTTAGTTTAGGATTATTAGATAATTTTTTAATTATCGCTTCCCTGTGTTTTTCTAAGACGCTTGGTCGATTAACTCTTATTAATTTTTCTTCTACTTCGTCATTAGGTATATTTAAATAACGCAATACGGTTGTTTTTGATATGCCTAAAAGCTCTGCTATCTCTCTTACACTACTTCCAGTTTCTTTCAATACTTTGATGGTATGATACACTTTGGCTCCTTTCATATTGTCTCCCAGAATTTTTATGTTTTAACTCTAGGAAACTGTACCAGATTAAACTTCCATTTGTGTACCAGTTTAAACTTCCATCTACATGTGGTCTTGATTCCGGTTGAATTGTTGATTTGTTTAATTGATGAAGAGAGTCTCAGTATTAGTCTTAATCTTTCTTAATCCGTGAAACTCCGTGGCTAAATCTCTTCATTACTAACTGCTAATTAAAAAGATTCTTGACCGTTTCTAACAATTCATTTTAAATTGAATCATCAAAAACAGAGGAGAAAAATATGCCAAGACTTATAAAAATACTGTTGCCATTAATGCTTATTGTAAGTTCAATAATATTTATTACAGCATGCGTAGAAGAGGAAGTCGCAACCAATGAAAAGGT
>JBAYZI010000016.1:0-29614 GCA_041672585.1 Cloacimonadales bacterium (SeqCode)
TTATGTTGATGGTACCTATACTGGTGAACGCGACCTGGCAAAATATGGTTATGGCGATACTTATAATGTCTTTGATGACGCTAATGACAATGGCGAGGTTGATGAAGGTGAATTAAAAGACCCTAAGAAAACTGAAGCACCTGCCTATATGACCTTCAATATGAAGCTTAGTAAAACCTTTGGCATGTACACACTTTATGCCGGAGCCAAAAACCTATTAGATTACACTCAAACCCGTAAGGAAGAATCTCCATTGGTATGGGATTCTGAAGGTGGCTACGATGTTGGTCACATTTGGGGACCACTAAAAGGTCGCCAACTCTACGGCGGAGTACAAGTTAAATTCTAAGAAGAATAATATGAAAAAACTATCTGTAATATCTTGGATCCTTACTGCCGTTCTCCATTTATCTTTATTGTTTTCTGTCGTCCCTGAAGGTAAGAACTCGGAAGTTAATGAACCCAAAAGTCTGCAAAAAATAAATGTTACTTTAGAGAAAATAGTTGAGGTTCCTAAACCTACAGCTCCGGTGGTGCAGGAACTACAATCTCAAAAATTAACTACTAAAAAAGTCCTTAAAAAAAGAGTTATTGCTCAGACTATTATTACAGATAATCTTAAGGACATTGATACAGTTTCAGTGCCTGAACCGGAATCGGTTCAGGTAACTGAACTCCTTGACAATGAAGACTATATCTATTCTGATAGTTTGCTAACAGTTAGTGATGAAGCTTTTCTTCTCTCTATCTTAGATGAATACAAGCTCAAATTAAGCAGACAGATAGCCGGCAAGAAAAGTTATCCTAAGAAAGCCAGAAGGTTGAATCAAACAGGTGTTGTAAAAATTCTCTTCAACTTGGCTAAGGATGGCACTATTATAGAGACCTCTATCCATGAACCGTCTCAGTACGCTGTTCTTAATGCTTCAGCTTTAGAGACTATTGCTCAACTTACTAAACTGGAAAAGATCCCGGATGAGCTAAATTGTGAATCCAAAAGCTTTGTCATTCCATTAGTCTATACTTTAAAATAAGGGAGAATTAAATGCATATATATGAACTTTTAAACCAGGGCGGACCGATTATGTACATTTTGTTAGTACTTAATATCGTTGGGTTTGCAATCATGATAACTAAATTTATTAAACTTTTGTTGATAAAAAGAAGAAGCGCTGCCTTCATCTTTGCTAATATCTTAGATAATATTAAAAAACGTGATATTCATGAATATGATAGAGAAGTTAGAACAAAATTAGTCAGAGATGAGATGGATATTTCACTTCATAAATTAGAATCAGGTTTGACTACTGTACGCGTAATCTCTACTATTGCTCCTTTACTTGGCTTATTAGGAACAGTGATAGGTATCTTAAGTGCTTTCAAAACAGTCTCTGTTAGTGGTTTAGATGACCCCTCTTCTTTTGCGGGTGGTATCTCCATGGCACTGTTAACTACTGTGGGTGGATTAATTGTGGCAATTCCTCATAATATAGGGTACAACTACATTATTAAAATCATTGATGGGATTGAAGTTTATTTAGAAGCAGAACTCTTACCTCAAGTATTGAAGTTAAAGTAAAATGAGAAAGAAACGAGAACCCTTAACTCAAGATTTGACACCGTTAATCGATGTTGTCTTCTTGCTTCTGATCTTTTTCTTAGTTTCAGCTGTCTTTAAAGATGAAGATTTAGCGATTCTGCTTCAATTACCTAAAACTGATAATGTTCTTGCTAAAAAAGAGAAAAGTGAGATTAATATTGAGCTGAATGAGACTCAAATTGCCTTGAATGGCGAGATAATTACAAGTGAACAATTAGATGCTCAGCTATTTAATGAGAAAAATAAGAAGGTTCCGATAATCCTAAAAGTTGATAATGAGGTTACCTACCAAAAGTTAATTTCGATTATTGATATCTTCCAAAAGCATAACTTGGTTAACTTTTCTATGGTTACTAAAAATAGAGAGTAAAATCAATTACCAATTAGCTATTATAATAAGACTTTTCCTCGATTTCATACGAATTAATTGCATGTTGAACTAAAGGACGAAAAATGTTCCGCCTCTACATATCATTTTAAAAGGGCAAAACACCTTTCGCCCTTACATTAATTTTACTTCATCAGAATCATTTTCTTAGTAGAAGAAAACTTACCATTTCTCATTTTATAGAGATAAACTCCGGAAGAAACATGTCTGTGATTATCATCAGTTCCTTTCCATACAACACTATGTGTGCCGGCTTCTCTATGTTCATTCACCAGAGTCTTAACTTTCTGTCCGATAATATTATAGATTTCCAGCTTAACATCTCCTGCATCTTTAAGCACAAAACTAATTGTAGTTTCAGGATTAAACGGATTAGGGTAATTACTACCTAAGAAAGTTGTGAGAGGGGAAACATCAGAATCAAAATTATCAGTAGAAGCAAGAGCTGTGCCTGAAAGAGGAATTAGAAGTGCATCGCTTATTGGATTGCCAATAACTCGAATAGAAGCCTCTTTAAACCCTTCTGAAGTTGGAGTAAAGCTGATCCCATAATTTATAGTTTCATTATAGGGCAGGGTAAATGGATATTGATATTCATCTGTTGTTATAGTAAATTGGTCTGCATCTCCACCGATTATGCTAGGCTGGTTAGAAATCTGTGAACCTGCTAGTCCCATTTCTCTAATTGTAATAAACAACTCTGCTGAAGTTTGGTTAGCTTCAACATCCTCAAATTGATGATTGAAGGGATGAACAATTAAACTGGAATAATTTGACACAGGAGCAAATTTAAGACGTAGATTGTTAGTTACAGTATTGAGTTCTCCGGCAGTTCCGGGAGAAGTAATATCTATATTACCGGGGGATTGTTCACTTCGTACAATTGTTCTAGTGAAATTATAATCTACAGCACAATGCCATAAAGGATTTATTGTATTAGAATTGAGTTCATAGTAAAAAGCAACAACTAAGTTTTGGTTTTCGTCATAAGGAAAAGGAGTAGTAAGAACTATATCTTTCCAACCCGGAGAAGTGCCATGAGCATAGGAACCGTTATAAACTTCTAATAGTTCATTATAATCAATCCAATCTGTTTTGTTTTCAAAATAATACTTATCTGTGTAGCCCATAAGAATTTGAACATGCTCAATAGTTTCCGTTGTTTCTCCTTGCATTTCAAGAGCAAGAACTTCAATCATAGCACTATTTAAAGCTATTTCTCCCGGATAATAAATATTTTGTTCATAGGAAAACTGTCTATAAGTGTAGAATAGATTAGCATGGTAATTTCCGGTAGTTGCCACATTAGTAGGGTTAGCTGCAACTCCTTCGCCTGTAATTACAGCTACTATTTCAGGGTTGTTCTGATCGTTAGACGAAATTGTTAGAGTTCCACTGATAGTGGCTAGTTCAGTGGGAGAAAAGAGTAATTCTACCATCCTTTTCTCTTGAGGTGGGATAATAATTTGCTCTTCAGTTATTTGGAAGTTATCCGGACTCGCATTAAAATTTAAAGTTAAATCTGCAAAGCCGCTGTTTCTGATTTTCAAATATGTAACACTTGATCGGTTCAGAGGAGCAGGTCCACAAAAATATTTATAAGTTTCACTCGGATAAAAAAAGCGAGTTTTATCTAAGTCGAGTAGAGGATAGTCAGAAATAGTTTCAATATAAAAGTCATCAGTGGTCAACACTTGCTTTATCTTAGTTGTTTCATATTTGAAAGCTATATATTCATCACTGTTTGCTAAATCGGAGAAACTATGATAATACTCTTCGTAAGAACAAGAAAAATCTAAAGTCGCACGTGGAGTAAAAACGAAATCTCCGTGGTTTTTATTAGCAGTTCCAATAATTAAAATATTAGTAAGTTCATCAGATTTAGCAATGAATCTCACTCTTTTGTTGGCTAAATTATCGATGGGTGGAGAAAAGAGTATTATTTCAGAGTTGATATCGCTCTTTTGTTCAAAGAGGAGAGCTTGAAGATTATAATGAGAAAAATTAGAAATAGAGATATTTGTTTTCATATCAGTACTGTTGATATAGGTATTCCAAAAAGGTGGTAAGCTACCGGGAACAGCATCATTGAAATTAAGCCAATAAGTATCTTCATAGATTTTGCCATCCAGAGCATTTCCTACTAAAGTTACTGTTTTATTCTCATTATTGCTCAAAACTATTGTTAATTCTGAACTAAAATTTCCTTCTGTTTGTGGAATAAAATCAACAGTTAGGTATAAATCTTCACTGCTGATATCAAAAGGAAACTGGATAGTATCGTTGAAAGAGAAGAAGTTATCGCCTGTTAGATAAATATCTTCTATATCAAGATTTGTAAAGCCAAAGTTTTTTACATTAACAGTTAAAGGCTCAATATATCCTTCTAACATGATGTTTTCCCAGGAAAAAGAAGCCGGGTAGGTAAACAGCTGTGGTGTTTCATAAGCTTCTGTAAAGTTGAGCTTGATGTTTGGTATATAATCAATCATTTCACCGGTAGGAGGATGGTGAAAGTTTGCATTAGTAACATCAGAGTAGTGATGTAAGCATCTGGTAAAATAAGAGTTATCTAAAGTACTGCGAAAATTGTAATTCGCTTCGACAAATCCTTCCGTGTTTGCTTCAATAGCAACGACTAAATGGTCTTCATTATTGTAGGGGAAAGGAGTTGTAAAAGGTATCTCGCACCAAGCGTATTCGATAAACAGGGCTGGACCATCATAAACTAAACTAAGTTGATCAATAGGTATCCAATCATCGTTACTGTCAAAACCTGTTTTATTGGTATGACCTAAGTAAACCCTGATGTTATCTTCAGCCCAGTTGGTGTTTAAATTACTAGCGCCTACATAATTATACGCCAACGATTCAATCATCTGGTCTTCAACATCAATAGAACCTTGATAGTAGATAGTCTGAGACATGGAATAACAATACAAAGGAGTTAATGGTACCTTTTGATTATCCACATTTCCTTCACCTATCTGAACTTCTAAGCCAAAACAGGTTAAGATCAAAAATAATAAACTCAAGCATAGCACTCTCTTTTTCATAATTTCCTCACAATTATTATGGTATTACAAAGCCGTGGTTATCTAATTGATATCATTATAACTATTATAATGTAAAAGTAGGACTTAGCTTATTTTCTGTCAAGAAGTTTCTTCATCTATTTTTACATTTAAACAAACTTTCCATTATTGCTTAATTATCACCGGGTATGTTATTATCAAGTTGGTAAATAATTCTCTATTAAAAGCAAAAAGAAAAAATAATGATTTACATCTTTTCTAATTATTATATATTTGAATTAATGAAATATACTTTAATGATTAGGAGTTGAATAATGAAAAAGATTGTGATTATGCTTTGTGTTTTGATGTTTTTAATGAGCTTAAACGCTATTGATGTAAACGGTAATCAGAGTGGAACTTGGACTTTAGCGAATAGTCCTTATAACGTTAATGGAGAAATTACCGTTCCCGCAGGAAGTACTTTAACTATTGAAGCCGGAGTGGAAGTTCTTTTTGCAGGAAACTTTAAAATCACTGCGGAAGGAAGAGTCATAGCCATAGGAACTGAAGAATCTATGATTACCTTCAGGGCTAATACTGATTCTGAAGAGGTAACCCATAAAAGCTTTAGATTAGAATATCTAGGTCCTGAAGCTAATGAATTTGATTATTGCTTCTTTAAAAATGCTAAAGACGCTATCAATTCAATTAATTCTCCTGTAAATATTACCAATTCTCACTTCACTTGTAATGATCAAGCAATCAATATTTTCGCTATTGGGAATGATAATCCACCTCTCGTTCTGATTGAGAATAATCTGATTGAAAATAGTGTGAAGAGTGCGATTCTCATTACAGAATCAAGTGCTGTTACTATTCATAATAATGAGATTACTGGTAATGGAACAGGTCCACAGTTCCGGGGTGCTATTCAAGTTAGTATTCAAACTAATAATTTCCCTGTAGAACCTACTATTACTCATAATAATATTCATAGCAATCATTATCAAGGAATCACCTGTGTTGACATGTTCTCTTGTAATGGAATCAATGCTTTTATCTCTGAAAACATAATCAATAACAACTATACAGGTGTCTATTTTTACAACTGTTCAGGTAGATTAGTTGATAATGTGATAACCAATAACTTCATTCCCGGTGATATGAATTCAGGTGCCGGTGTAATGTGTTATGGTGGAGGTGCAACTCCTTATATTGCAGGAAACCAAATCTCCGGTAACTACGGTGGTGTCTTTATCACAGTGGGTGCAATACCTGTAATTGGTGCTCCTGAAATTAATCATCCTTATGCTTACGGCTTAAATACCATTGAAAATAACATTGATGTGAATGATTTTAATAATAGTGTTGTGCTTAATAATTTAAGCAGTGATATCACTATTTTAGCTAAGAATAACTTCTGGGGAACTACAGATATTGCTGAAATAGAATCTAGTATTACCGATTCTAATGATAGTGCAACTCTCGGAACTGTAGTATATCTTCCACTTGCAGGAGAAGTATCAGAATACACTCTCAACTTAAATATTACTTCAGATTTGGAGGGCATTACTGATTATATGATTTTCGTTCGTGACCTCGCAACCCTATCATCAACGATTCATACTTGTGAACTTGGTGCTTCAACTATGATTTTTAACGAACCAATTAGCTTTACTGTTTCAGGTTCATTTATGTTAGATGGGGTCACACATCACAAGCACTGCTATTATGGTCCCTTTGATGAACAAACTATTGTTACTTTAGATGATGAGAATCAGGAAGCTACTATTGAACTTCATTTTAACGCTGAACCTCGCCCAAATACATTTAGAACCTATGATTATATTGATGTTAATGGTCTTCAGGTACTTCCCTTATTGAAAGATGAGTTTATGACAGAGAATGTTAAACAGTTAGTTTATGAGAATGATAATAACGAAATAATGTTAGTAGGCTATCAGAAGTATGGTGTTACAGGTTGGGAAAATGTGATTTTTGATGAAGAAGTGCTTTATCTCAAGAATGATGCCCTACCAGGTGAAACTTTTATGAGCCATCAAGTGGCAGATTTTGTTCTTAGTGACGGACAATACTCTCTTTATACCAATACCGTAGAGATTACAGATATTCATGATGTTAATCTAACAGGAAGTGATGCCCCGGTTCCAGCCAAAGCAGCTTCAGTAATCTTAGAATCTCCTTATGACATGATGGTTACAACATGGATAGAATTTACAGGCAATGATGCTCCACTTTCAACTAATACTCGAGAAGATAGTCCTTCAGCCTTCTTTGCTGAAGATGATAACTACACCGGCACTTTTAATGAGAATAAACTCTTAGATCTCCAACCTAATGTAACTGTTGATTATTATACAAGAGTTGTGTTAGAAGTTCCAACTGCCTTAACCTTGATTAATGAGACTTTGTATTGGAACCCTTGCTCTTTTAATCCTAATAACTTAGGTTATGTAACAGGCTATACAGTTTTCTGGGAACGAGAAGTGAATAATGAAACTGTGGTTGAATCACTTTCCTTATCTTATGACCTATCTGTCGAACTCTCTGACTTAAACTTAGATTATGGTGATTACACTATTTGGGTTGTCGGTGATTTTGAAGATAATAGTCAAACTGAACCTTCTAATCAGCTAAATTTATCTGTTGTCTCTAACGATAATAACAATGCTGAGCCTTTCACCAGAATACTTGGTAACTATCCAAACCCATTTAATCCTGAAACAACTATCTTCTATAACTTAGAGAAAGCAAGCAAGGTTGAACTGATTATCTATAATATCAGAGGTCAGAAAGTTCGTACTTTAGTTAATGAACCTCAAGGCAAGGGAAAACATCAAATTATTTGGAATGGTAAAGATGATAAGAACAAAGCTGTGGCTTCCGGAATTTATCTCTATAGAATGAAAAATGGTAATTTTAGTTCAAGCAAGAAGATGATACTACTAAAATAATTAGCAATTAGCAATGAGCAATGAGCAATTGAAAACAATATGTAAGGGCGGAACATTTTCCGCCCTCTTTTACTGGGAACGCACTCATCCTTGAGTGCATCAGTGCAAAGCAATGATAATCTTACATCCCCAACGGGGATACATAGTTTAGCCCGGGGTCTCATTCTGCTTGCAGAATTGACCCCGGGTATAGATTACCGCCTAACCTGTTTATCCCACGTGGGATAAACAGAAAAGAGTTCATTTTTTAATTTCAGGTCGCAGGGTATTTATGCAAACTCATCCTTAATTATAAATTATCACACCAGCAAACATATTGACAAAAATCTGCTCGTTATTAAAGATGTTCTAAATTAATTAATTAAGTAAGGATCCTATGAAGAAGAAAATAAACATTATTACGACAAAGATATTCAAATATAAAACTAACTTAACGGTGGGCATCATCACTATGGTCTTCTTTGCTCTGTTTAGTGGAGCAACCATAACCCTATTAGCTCCTTTATTTGACTATGTGTTTACCAATTTAGATAGGGAAGTGCTTTACACAAACCCCGGCGATATAACATCAGCTTTGGTAGCTGCGACTTCAACTATTTGGCATAGCTCGGAGTTCACTCTCTTCAGTAAAAGCTCTTTAGAGATGCTCTTAGATGGCTATAAGAGTGTGTTTGAGAATTCTGCCCCGCTCCAGCTCCTATATTTAGTTCTGACTATTATCTTTGCTGTGCTTATCTTGAAAAACATCTTCTATATGCTGAATAAATACTCCTTCACAGCTCTCAAATCTAAAGCTATCAGAGATATTAGAAATGAGATATATGAGAGCTATATGCGGCAATCAATAGCCTTCTTTAATAAGAATAGAGTAGGCGATTCCATCGTGAGAATGGTAAATGATGTGAATGTAATCAGCGATCTCTACATTACTTCTATCTTTAATATTTTACGTGATGTTTTAACTGTTGTTATCTTTGTTCTGATTGCTTTGTTCATCAACCCTAAGCTTTTCTTGATGAGTTTAGCGATTATTCCTATCTTCTCTTATTTTGTTAGCCATTTGGGGAAGAAAATTAAGAAATATGCTAAGAGAATCCAAAATCAAGCCTCTATGCTCTTCTCTAATATAGAGGAAGTTTTAAGTAGCATGAAAATAGTAAAAGCTTTTTCGCGTGAGAAATATGAGTTTGGTCGTATGTCTAAGATTAATGATACCTATATGAAGCTTCAAATTAAGAGTCAGATCTACGCAGCTTTAAGCGTGCCCTTATCAGAGCTTACTTCTATCTCAACCGGGATAGTTGTGATTCTCTTAGGTGCTAATATGATTATGGGTGGGGATTCAGACTTCTCGCTAGGTAGCTTCACTGCCTTCTTGGGTGCTGTTTTCTCTATGCTTCATCCTCTCAAGGTTCTAACTAAAGCTTATACAGACTTTAAAAAAGCCAATGTCTCTTTAGATAGAGTTGCCGAAGTTATTCATTTAGAACAAGAGATTGTAGAAGATGCTAATCCGGTAGGAAAGAAGAGTTTTACTGATAAAATAGAACTGAGCAATGTTGTTTTTGGCTATAGCAAGAATGTACCGGTAATCAATGATGTCTCTTTTGTCATTAATCGCGGAGAATCCATAGGTATTGTTGGTTCTTCCGGCTCAGGAAAGTCCACAATTATCAATCTGATTAATCGTCTTTATGATTATCAAAGCGGAAGCATCACTATTGATGGCGTTCCTATTACTAAAATCAAAACTTCTGATTTAAGAGCTTTGTTTGGCTTAGTAACTCAAGATTCCATTCTATTCAGTGAGACAATTGCTAATAATATAGCCTACGGAGCAAGAGAAGATGTTACCCGTGAAGAGGTAAGAGCTGCAGCCGAGATTGCCTATGCTACCGAGTTTATCGACAAAATAGAGCATGGCTTTGACCATATGTTAGAGACCAAAGGTTCTGACTTATCAGGTGGACAGAAGCAGAGAATCTGTATTGCCCGCGCCGTAATCGGCAACCCGCCAATTCTCATCTTTGATGAAGCTACCAGTGCGTTGGATACAGACTCAGAGAACAATGTGCAAATCGCCATAGAAAAAGCAACTAAGAATAAGACTGTCATCATGATAGCTCATAGACTTTCGACAATTATAGGATGTGATAAGATTATTGTGATGGAACAAGGAAAAGTAGTGGGAATTGGTACGAATTCAGAACTTTTAATCTCCTGTGATAGATACAAAGATCTCTACAACTTGCAGTTTAAATAGCTTTAGATGATTATTGGAATAACAATTGTCTAATGTAAAGAAGCTTTTAAGATATATTCCTTATTGGATTGGCTGGAACATTCATCACAAGAAGAATAAGCCTAAAATTATAGACTTTTACTGTGATAATGTAACTGATTTTATTTGTTTTAAAAAGGTCTTGACTCACTTCCCGGAGATGCGTGTTATTGCTAAGAATCCGGCTGTGCAAGCTGAGTTGAAACACTATAATATAGATGCTCTGCTCTATCCTTCCTACCCTGATGTTGTGATTATGTGCCGGCACTCAGCTTGGCGATATCCACTTCCGCAGATTACTAAAATAGGGATGAGGCATGGTCCTTACCACTTCAAAGACTTTATTAAAGCAGAATATTATAATGAATTTGATCACTTCTTCTTTACTTCCCCTACCGAAGCTTCCCAAGCCGAAGCTTTAGGGATTAAGCAGGGAGTTGGTCCCGGCTTTCCTAAGTTAGATGATGCTTTTGATGGCACTATTACCTCTTCGCAACTTGAAGACATGAAGCAGAAAATAGGCATTAATTCTCACTTACCTACTGTGATTTTCTCAGCAACCTGGAGTGAAAATAACTACTCTGCTATTCTCAAATGGTATCAGAAAGTAAGCCTTTTAACTAAAGAGTATAATGTGCTGGTTACTGTTCACGAATGGACTCCCCAAGCCATAAAAGCAGAACTTAGTAAAAATGAAGATATCTATTATCTTGAAGATAAAGAAGTGCTTCCCTATTTAATGCTGGCAGATGTAATGATTGGCGATACTTCTTCTATTATTGCTGAATTCACAGCTTTGGATAAACCGGTGATTACCTTTAGGATTCTTGCAGAAAAGAGGCTTTCGAATGAGATTGTCCAGATGTTGGATGAGGTTACTTTTAGAGTAGATTCTTTTGAAGAGATGCAGGCTACGCTGAAACAAATATTTACTAATAAGCAAGATATTCACAAAGTTAAAAGAGCATATTATAATGAGATAATGTTTGGTAAGTTAGATGGTAAAGCTAGTCTCAGGATTAGAGATGAAATTAAACGAATTGTAACAAAGCAGTAGTTAAACAAATATTTCTTGACTTTGTTATCAGATAATTAAAACTACAATAAATAAATATAAGGTTGAACGATTATGAAAATAAGTGGCTTCTCTTTTGTCCGAAATGGAGTTAAACTCTACTATCCTATAGTGGAAGCAATAAAGTCTATTTTGCCTATTTGTGATGAGTTTGTAATCGCAGTAGGGAAGGGAGATGATGATGATGACACCAGAGCTAGAATTGCTGCCATCGGCGACCCCAAGATAAAGATTATTGATACAATTTGGGAAGAACAATATTATAAAAAAGGTGTCATTAATGGCATTCAAACCAACATTGCCAAAGAGCATTGCACCGGAGATTGGCTCTTCTATGTGCAGGCAGATGAAGTGGTGCATGAGAAGTACTTACCTGCGATTAAGCAGAGATGTGAAGAGCTACTTAATGTAGATGAAGTTGATGGCTTACTCTTTCGCTATAAACACTTCTGGGGTGATTATAAACATCATCATTTGGGGCATGGTTGGTACCCTAATGAGATTAGAATTATTAAGAATAAACCTGATATTTACTCCTGGCAATCTGCTCAATCTTTTAGAAGATATGATTATTATGATAATCCGCGTCAACCGGAAGGTACCCACAAGATTAATGTTGCCCAAGTGGATGCCGAGATCTATCATTATGGTTGGGTCAGACCGCCTCATTTAATGCAGAATAAGCGACGAGCTTTGGATAGTGTGCATTGGGGCAAAGGAAAGGCAGAAGATTTCTATGATAAAGCACCTAAAGAGTTTGATTATGGTCCGCTTGATAGATTGGGTCTATTTAAAGGTACGCACCCCAAGGTTATGCAAGAGATGATTGCTATGTTTGATTGGGATGAAAAATTGCAAGCTAAAGGAAAACCTAATAAATATCGAGAACTACATAAACATGAACAGTTTAGATACCGCTTTCTCAGCTTTTTAGAGAAGTATTTCCATGGTGGCAAGCAGATTGGTGGCTTCCGCAACTATAATCTGTTAAAGAAATATTAAAATGCTAAGCGTTGCTGTAATAGTCAAAAACGAAGAGAAAAACCTGCCTTTAATGCTGGATAGTGTTACTTGGGCAGATGAAATAGTAGTCTTAGATACAGGTTCGCAAGATAGAACTATTGAGATTGCTAAAAGCTATGGTTGTAAAGTCTATGAAAGTGAATGGCTGGGTTTTGGCAAATGTAAGCAATTGGCTGTTGATTATTGTACGAACCAATGGATCTTATCTTTAGATGCTGATGAAGTTGTTACGCCTGAATTACGGCAGAGAATCAGTGAAATTCTCGAACAATCTAACAAATTAGCAGGTTATAGAATAAAGAGAAAGTCTTTTTATCTCAACAAAATGATCAACCACTGTGGATGGAACCATGATTACACGCTGAGATTATTCGACAAAACGCAAGGTGGCTTTAATGATAAGATGGTACATGAGTCTGTGCAAGTTCCTGAACCAATAGGTTTTATCAAAGAGCCTCTGATTCATTATACTTATCCTACTACCAATAGCCATATTGAGAAAATGATGCTCTATTCTACTATTAGTAGTCAGGAGATGTTCAAAAAAGGCAAGAAAGCTACCCTTAGCGGTTCATTTTTTAGAGCAATCTGGAAGTTTTTGGATATGTACTTTATTAAGCTGGGTTTCTTAGATGGCAAGGCAGGCTTTGTTCTCTGCTTCAACTCCGGGATGGGAGTCTTCTGGAAGTATGCTAAACTATGGGAACTTAATAACAAATGATCTTACATATTGATACTGAAACAGAGTGGCGGGGCGGACAACAGCAAGCTATTTATCTGATAGAAGGCTTGTTGCAACGTGGCGTGGCTTGTCAGCTCATTTGTCGCCAAGATTCTAAGTTAAGAGTTTATGCAGAGAAGCATAATATTCCCTTTCAAACACTTCCGTTGAAATTCGAATATGACCTTGTTTCTGTCTTTAAGTTAATCAAAATCATCAAAACCACACAAGTAAAGCTAATTCATTGCCACAATTCTCATGCCCTAGGGTTGTTAATATTCACTAAGTTCTTTATAAATATTCCTTTAGTAGCTTCACGGCGGGTTGACTTTTCCATCAGTAATAATGTTTTCAGTAAATATAAATATAATAGCAAGAAGTTAAACAAACTAATCTGCATCTCTGATAATATCAGAAACATTGTGGATAGTGCGATAAAAGATAAGAGTAAGTTAATCACGATTCGCAGTGCTGTAGATGTTTCTAAAGCTAAAAGAGTGGGAAATGCCCAAAACGTTATGATAGAGTTTCCGGAATCTGAATTTATTATTGGGACAGTAGCTGCACTTACCGGACATAAAGATTATCCTACTTTAATCGAAGCAGCCCAGATTGTGCTTAAATCTCATCCGGAAGTTAAGTTTGTAGCAGTAGGTGATGGTAAGTTGAGAGCAGAGTTAGATCTGCTGTTACAAGAGAAGCAGTTAACAAAGAGCTTTCTGCTGTTAGGTTATAAACCTAATGTCTATGACTACTTAAAGAGATTCAATATCTTCGTGCTTGCTTCTAAATTAGAAGGACTTGGCACCAGTGTTTTAGATGCTTTAAGCTGTGGTAAAGCTATCGTAACTACAGATGCAGGAGGTATTCCGGAGATGATTAAAGACCGGCTTAATGGTTTACTCGTGGCAAAGCAGAATCCACAACAATTAGCTCAAGCACTTATGAATCTTATAGAGGATGGAGAGTTGCGGAAAAGATTGGCAAAGAATGCTCAAGAATCAGCTCAAAGATTTGACATTAAACATCTAATTGATCAACATATTAAACTATACAAAGAGATAACAAGCAAATGATTAAAAGAATCCTCATTGTACAAACAGCCTTTATTGGTGATGTTATTTTAATCACCCCTCTCATCAGAGAGACCCATAAACTTTTCCCCAACTGCCCTATTGATGTTCTTGTTGCACGAGGTAATCAATCAATTCTGCTTAACAATCCCCATATCAATAAGATTCTAACGATAGATAAAAAGAGCAATTTAGGTTATTTTAAGTGTTTAAAAGAACTTATCAAGAATAAGTATAGCGTTGCCCTAACTCCACATCGTTCAGCCAGAACCCTGACCCTGCTCTTGCTTGCCGGGATAAAAGTGAGAATAGGTTTCAATTCTGATATTTATCGACGTTTGCTCAACTATAGGTGTAAACATCCACAGAATGTGCATAAAGCAGAAAAGAATTTAGGTCTGCTTACCCCGTTTATTAGTAAAGGGTATGCAGAATTCAAAGATTATGTACCTAAAAAAGGTGCAATAAAGCTTAATTGGGAATCGGAGTTATTCTTCTCAGAAACAGATTTAGCTTGTTCTAAACGCTATTTGAAGCCTGGGATTAATCTCGCCATTGCACCCGGTTCTATTTGGAATACCAAGCGGTGGAGTGCTAAAAACTATAGTGTTTTAGTGAAGTTATTGGCTGACCAAGGATTTAATTTAATCTTCATAGGTAGCAAGGCTGAAAAGGATTTGGCTGCTAAAATTATGCAAGATGCGGGAGTGATTGCTACCAACAGTTGTGGCGAACTATCCATTCTTGGTTCTGCTGCCTTAATCTCGCAATGTCAGGCTCTAATCTGCAATGATAGTGGTGCCTTACATATCGCCAATGCAGTTGATACGCAGGTTTTTGCCTTCTTTGGTCCTACTGTTAAGAAGTTTGGCTATTATCCCTATAGAAAGCATGATCATCTCTTTGAAATAGAGTTAGAGTGCCGTCCTTGCGGAATGCATGGGCATAGGCAGTGTCCACTTGGGCATCATAATTGTATGGAGATGATAAAGCCGCAAGAGGTTTTTAACAAGATTATTGAATGTTTGCAGAGATAAAACTATTTGACTATTTAAAAAGTAATTGACAACAATCTTTCTGTAAAATATCTTAGAAATAGATAATAATGGGAAGGAGAAGAATGCTTAAATTAATTGATATTCACTGCCATTTATTCGACTATGCCAGCACAGTGGATCTAACAGATATTGATAATGATCGTCAAATAATCTATGTTTCAACTGTGTTAAAACCGGAAGAAATTGCTACGCATGTCGGCAAGGCTATTGCTTTCTGGTTCATGGGATTACATCCCCAGGCAGTGGGCTTAGATGATAAATTCAAAAGGAAGTATGTTGATCATATTGTTGATTTTGATCCTATTGGAATAGGAGAAATCGGATTAGATAAGAACTACCCGGATTTGGATAAACAGATCGAACTCTTGGAGATGCAGTTAAAAATAGCAAAGTTTTATAAGCTACCAACTCTTTATCACCTTGTGGGGCATGAGTATGAGTTTATCAAAATACATAAGAAGTGGAAGCTCCCTAAGATGAAAATAATGCATGGGTTCAACTCTTCCTCTGAGGTATTTGAAGAGTTGAATAAGCTGGGCTTCTATTTCTCCATAGGCAATCGTCTGCTTAATAATCCTAAGAAACGCGAAGTTCTCGAGGCTATTCTCCAAACTAAACGGTTCTTTTTAGAGAGCGATGCACCTTATGACGGGGGCTTGGATGAAGTTATAAAAATAGCTGTGAAACTTAAAAACAACTATGAGATTAGTATGGATGAAATAAAACATATTTTGAATAAGAATTTTGATGATATGGTAGAGGGTAAGTTTGGATATTCAGAAAAGAAGTAGTTTAATTATTGATGAAGTTAGCTTGCTGAGCTTTCAGGAACAAACTATCTTAGTAGTTGGACTGGGTGGGGTTGGTGGCTATGCTGTTGAAGGCTTAGCCAGAGCGGGTTTTAGAAAGTTTATTCTGATTGATTTTGATGAAGTTAGTGAAAGTAATATTAACCGTCAGCTTGTTGCTCTGCACAGTACTATTGGAAGAAAGAAGAGTGAACTGTATAAAGAGCGTGTCTTGGATATAAATCCTCTGGCTCAAGTGGAGACTATCTCTGAGTTCTTTGATGATAAATTACGACTAGAAGTATTAGAGAGAGTAGATTTTGTTGTTGATGCGATTGATAGTTTAGGTCCTAAAGTAGGATTAATAGAGGATTGCTATCGCAAGAAGATTAAGATTATCTCCAGTATGGGAGCAGGTAACAGACTTGATCCCAGTAAGATTAAGATAGCTGATTTATCTAAAAGTAAGAATTGCACTTTAGCCAGCAGGGTCAGGAAATACTTGCGCAGACGCGGGATTACTAAAGGGATTCCGGTTGTCTTTTCAGAAGAGCTGCCGATTAAAGATTATCTGAAAGAGGGAAGAGGTGAGGCAGAAGAGAGTAGTGAACGCGGACGCGAAAGGACTTTAGTAGGTTCAATCTCTTACTATCCGGCGATTATGGGGATGATGATGGCGTCTTATGTTATTCGGTATTATATTGAGCACAGGATAATTAATAATAAAGAATATTTAGCCACGGATAACACGGAAAAACACGGATAAGATAGAAAAAAGAAGATGAAACCACCGATAACACCGATAAGCACCGATAAGCACCGATAATGTAGGGTGCGTATTGCATACGCCTCTTTGTAGCCACGGATTTTCACGGATTAAGACGAATACGGCGACTTTTAAAGTCCCCTCTTCGCTTTGCGATGCAAAGTTCTTGGAGAGGGGTGGCAGCTTTGCTGACGGGGTGTGGTCTTAATTCCCCTCTGAGGAGGAATGCCGATATTTCCGGTGGGGTGGTTCTTATATTAAGGAGATACAAAATGTTGTGCCTCTACAAATCCCTAAAAGGATAAATAGAAAAGAAAAACAAAGGATAACCATGAAAGAAGCTGAACTATATCACATTTGGGCAAAACAACTGGTCAATCATGATTTGCGGACAATAACCGGAGAAGCGGTCAGGGTCTTATATCCTGGTAATTTGAACAGTGATAAAGGTGCCGACTTCAAAGATGCAAATTTGAAGATTGGTGATCAGGTTTTTCATGGCGATGTCGAGGTTCATATCAACAAACGCGACTGGAACTACCATAAGCACCAGCATGATGCAGAGTATAATAAAGTAATTCTGCATCTCATTTGGGCTAACGATAGTAGTGTAGTGAAGACAGAAGCAGATAGCACGATTCCGACTCTCTTACTCTCAGATTTCTATCTGCCAACCCCGGAAGTAACTAAAAAAATAGCTTATGATTGCCATTTCTTTAGTGGTTTAGATAAGGAACAGCTTAATTATGTGTTGTTAAAATGCGGACAGAAAAGATTAGTGGAAAAAGCTGAAAAGTATCAGCAATTATCCTATGTAGAACCTGTGGAAGAGACAATTTATCGTTATATAGCAGTAGCATTAGGCTCACCTAATAACAGCTTGGGTATGACCTTAGTAGCTACTTCGATTAGAAAGCGAAAACTCAACGAATTAGAAGAGAGAGACCTGCCTAAGTTCATAGAAGAGAAGCTGGAGTTGGTTGGATTAGGTGAGAAAAATAGCAACAGTAAGGTCTGGAATAAATTTAGAATTCGCCCTGCTTCTCAGCCTGCTAAGCGGGTAAAAGAGTTTATTGAGTTGCGTTGGAAATTCAGAAATATTAATTTAGCTTTAGCGATTTGGGATGAGTTTAATGAGAGTTCAAGTCTTAAAAACTTCATAATTAAAATAGAAAAACTGTTTGAATCAGCAGAAGGTAACACTCCATTTGGTAAAGAGATAGTGAAAATTATCATATTTAATTCTCTGCTACCGTGGCTTTATTCTTTGGTGATTGAGCTTAAACATAAGAAAAACCTTGTCAAAATTGATAGTTATATAAAAGAATTTCCCAGAATAGGAAATAATAGAGTAACTTCTACCTTTGGTAATAAAATTAGTGATTATCAGATAAATAAGCTCAGTAAGAAAGAGATTTATTGTCAAGGAATGTACTATTTGATGAATAATTTTTGTCGGAGACATGATTGCCAATCTTGTCGTAATGAGAGAGATAGCTATTTAACTTTAAGAGAGATTAATGAAAGATATAAAGCTCGTAAGTAAGAAGAACGAATTAGTTGATATGGTAACTAGATTTTATGTCCATATCATCAGATCGGATAGTGAAATAAAGAAGAATGAGATTGATATTCTCTACCCTGTCTTATTAAATCTGTTTAAAGACCTACCAGTTTCCTGGGAAGTCTATATTAAAGAGATTATGAATGAAGATTATGATATTATTAAAGTGATTGATTTCTTGAATCATAATCTAAATCAACTTGATAAGATTAGAATCATCATCACCTTGGTCATTATGGCGTTCTCTGATAATGATTTTGAGATGTATGAAATCTCCTCCATTCAGGCGATGATCAAGTATTTTAAGATGGAAAATGCCGGATTCATGGAATTGATGAGAAACTTAGAGCTTAAAACAACTGCTCCGGTTAGAATCACTGATATCTCCTCTATTTTTCAGTATGAGAACTCGCTTTTTACAGATTATTTGATTATTGGCAAAGCAGCCCAGTGTAATATGCGGTTCAAAAGCTCTGCTTTGGCTAATCTCGAACTAGTTGTTTTTAGTATTGATCACACCTATTTTCTAATTGTGGGACAGAAGCCGACCTTTAGATTAAGTGGCAACGAACTTAGAGCTAACCATATTTATTACATCCCGAAAGAGAGTAAATTAGAGATTCTGAAGATGAGTTACTCTACTTTTTTTATTCAAAAATTACTCCAGAATATTGATAGTAAGGAAGTGGTAAACTTCTCTAAAGCGGATTACGACTTTAGAATCAATAGTGAAAGTAACCAGTTTTTCATTAATGTCAGAAGAGGTTACGTTTACAAAAATGGCAAATCAATCTCCTATAATCGCGATTATCCTATATTTTGGGATGATAAATTAAGAATAAAGGGTTACGCAGCCTTCTCGTTAATCGATGTTTTAGATGAAAAAGAGAGAATCGGAATTGATGATATTGCTCCTGATATGCTCTATTTGGTCTCTGACAATGGTTTCTATAGCTTAGTTAAATACTCCGGTGAGCACAGTATAGCTCAGATTATTAATCGAGATAATGTATATTATTTCGTTCCTCTGAAAAAGAGTTTTCTCTTCTTTATAAATGGTGAAGGTATCTGTAGTGAAACTGTAGTTTCTCTGAACGAAGATATTGTTACGATTGAAGATCTTAAAAACAATCCTCTCTCTTTAGATAAATTGGGTAAGAAAAAAGAAGTAAGAATCAGTAAACAGATTAAAAACAGAGTGAGAGAGCAGTTTCGGAATACCAAGAGCTTTAACTTTAGAATAAACAACTTCTTTGATCTTGTGGAAGTCCCTTTTGAGATTAATAACTTAGAAATAACAGCGGTTAGGCACTATTACAGTGATAAAAACATCGGACTGGACAATATCTCGTTTAATGCTAAGCGCGGTGAATTAATTGGTATTTTAGGACCTTCCGGATGTGGGAAGTCAACTCTCTTAAAGGCGATCGTAGCAGAGTTTCAGCCAACCCATGGCAAGATTGAAGTTGATGGGAAATCACTCTATAAACATAGATCAGAGCTAATGCAATATTTTGGCTATGTACCGCAGGAAGATATGATTTTCTCTAATCTTACCGTCTTTGAAAATATGTATTTTTATGGACGCTTAAGATTACCTAATGTCCCACAAACTCAGCTGATTTTGAAGATTGATAATATCTTAAATCAAGTAACTTTAGCCCATAAAAGAAATACCATAGTGGGAAGTGCCAAGAATAGAATCTTGAGCGGAGGACAGAGAAAAAGATTAAATATTGCTCTTGAGTTATTGTTTGAGCCTATTGTCTTGGTTTGTGATGAACCTATTTCAGGGCTGTCTTCTTTTGATGCAGAACAAATAATTGAACTGCTGCATGAACAACGCCGACAGAATAGAATAGTAATAATCACAGTTCATCAGCCCAATACCTATATTTTTAAGAAGTTCTCCAAAGTGATGTTAATGGATAATGGTGGAAAAGAGGTCTTCTTTGGCTCACCTACTCAAGCTTTTAACTATTTTGAAGAAGAACTGAATATTATCAAGTTTCGCAAAAACATCTTAGAACAAAAGCTTAAAGATCTCAATCCTGACTTCTTTTATGATATTATTTTATTCCCTGAATACGATCTTCGTGGCAAAATTAAATTTGAACAGGTGAATCAGCAAGTTGTAACCAAAAGGAAGTTCACTTCTGAGTATTGGCGCGATAAATATAAGCGGAAAATCCTCTTTCAGTTAATTAATAAAGAGGAGGAGATTGAAGATGTTAAGATTGAGAAGAAGAAGATAAAGTATCGCACTAAACTCTCTTACTATGCCAGGTTAGTTCAGTTTACTACCTATCTTCACCGTAATCTCGTAACTAAATTACGCAATAGAACAAATCTTGTTATTACCTTCTTAGAAGCTCCTCTGCTAGCACTGATTGTAGCCTATATTCTTCGACTTGCTCCCACTTGTGATGAGTACTCTTTTTATGAGAATACTAATACGACGCTCTTCTTGTTTGTAGGCGTGATCATCTTTATTTTCTTTGGTATGACCAATAGTATTCATGAAATTTTGGAGGAGAGGAAGTTTATTCTGCGTGAGAAAGTAAGAAATTTGAAGACAAGCCATTATCATATTTCTAAATTTGCAGTGCTAAGTATTTTCACTGTAATTCAAGCTTTTCTCTTCCATTTTATCAGTGCTTATATTCTGGGGATTAAAGGATTCTTTCTACTTAATGTTATTTACTTATCATTATCAGGCTTTGTCGGATTATCGTTGGGCTTACTTTTCTCCTCATTTATTAATGATACAAAGGCGATTATCAATATTCTACCATTAATCTTGATCCCACAAATTATCTTTGGAGGGGCTGTTATTCAGTTTGATAAGATGAATCGTGAATTGACTATTATTAAAAAGAACCCTATTCCCGAGGTTGTGCAGGTGATTCCTTCACGCTGGTTGTTCGAAGGTTTAGTTGCCGGTTACTCCACAGAAAGTGTAAATAATAAAGAATTAGAGAAAATCGAGAAAAAGATGTTGACACTTGAGAAAAATTCCGATTTAAGTAAAATAGAGATAATAGATGAGAAATATGAGCTGAGAGAAGAGGTAAATATCCGTTATCCGAAGAACAAATTTTCTAATAAAGATATTAACTTAATTGTTGATATGATGTATGGCAGGTCTTTAAACACCAAGAGAAATATATTCATTGCTCCTTATAAAAGCTATGGAGAGTTGACGGTAAAAACCGTAAACATGAATATCATGATAATTCTACTTTATATCATGATGTTGAATTTACTTGTTGGGATTAGACTTAAATTCTATTATAATGACTAAAAAAGATATATATAAAGAAGGAGATACTATGCGCAAATTAATTACCGCTATGTTAGTATTAATTGTTTTAACAGCTCTTGTGGGCTGTGTTGAGAAGACAAAAAAGAGTGGGGTTTCTAAAAATGGCTCAGTTGATTATCAGATTAGAATGGACCCTTTACCTTTTGAGAATGTAACCGAAAGTTTAAAACCAGTTGCCAAAGAGTTAGCTTTTTATACCCCAAAAGAAGCTTATAAAGTGAGTGAAAATGTTTATGAGCAATCATTTGCTATCGGCGTGATCAGTGCAGATGCTGTGATGGCGATCAGCTCCAGAGAAGAGTCAAAGCTTAAAGCTTACACTGAAACTTTAGTGGGATATTCTAAGAATATCGGGCTTAAAGATGAGATCTTAAAAATGGCAGATGAGATTCAAATGGTACTCAGTACCGGTGATGTTAATAAATGGGGACACTTAGAAAAACTGATTATTCAATATCAAATTGAAGTTGAAACAGCTTTCTATCAAGAAGGGATGTTAGATCAATATACCCTCATGCAACTTGGTGGTTGGGCAGAAGGTTTGAATAGTATTACCGCACTTTATATTGACCATTGGGATGAAAAAGGTGCTAAAACTATTAACCAAAGAGGTATTATTAATGCTCTGCTTAATAACCTTGATTTAATCCAATCAGAAAAGATTAAGTCTGAGAAATATTATTCATTATCAACAGAAGGCTTTAAGAGAATTAAAGAGATAATCTATAGTATTGAAGCTGACCAATTCTATACTCGTGAAGATTTACAAGAGGTAAATAAGATTTCACGTGAGATAGTTGAATCTGTCAGAAATAATTAAACTTTAGTAAAATAAAAAGCTAAAACAGGCATCACACCTTGTTTTAGCTTTTTTTATACTTTAAAATTTAAATATCTGTAATTTTAGCAATAGTATCTTCAGCAATTTGCTGAGAACGCTGTGCTGAAGGTGATTCTACATAGACTCTAATAATGGGTTCTGTACCGGATTTTCGGATATGAATCCAGAAGTCTTTACCAATTATTTTAAGTCCATCTTGCAAATCTTTGTCATAATCAGCATAGATGCTGAATGCTTTAGCAATAATCTTATCTAATAATTCAGGCTTGGTTTCAATCTTGGCTTTATGGAAATAATAATGCGGAATATCTTTAACAATTTCAGATAAAGGTCTGTTTTCACGAGTGAGAAGTCCTAAGATAATAGCCATACCGGCAGGAGCATCACGGGTATAGTGGACTTCAGGCACGATAATTCCGCCATTACCTTCTCCTCCGATAGGAGCTTTAATCTCACGCATTTTCTTGCCTACATTGATTTCGCCAACCTTGGTTCTATGCACCTTCACGCCATGTTCACGGGCAATATCATCAGATGCCATAGATGAGGATAAGTTCAACACAATATCGCCTTTATTGATAGCCAGAACAAACTTCTCAGCTAAGAGAAGCGAAAATTCTTCCCCAATATAATCACCGTTATTATCAACAATAGCCAGACGATCCACATCAGGGTCAGTGGCAAAGCCGATATCTGCTTGATGCTCTTTTACCACACGACATAAATCTGTCAGGTTCTCTTTCAAAGGCTCTGCTACATGAGCAAAGTGTCCGGTAGGTTGGCTATTCATTTCAATAACTTCACAGCCCAACTCTTTGAGGAGAAGTGGAGAGATTAGTCCGCCAGCTCCATTTACAGAATCTATAACAACTTTGAATTTCTTGCTTTTAATTGCTGCAATATCTAAATAGGGGATAGCTAAGATTTTCTTAAGATGGCGGTCAATTGCCTCATTATCTTCAGAATATTTACCCATTTTATCCCAGGCTGCATAAACCACAGGAGTTTCTAAAGCTGCTTTATAAGCTTCAGCTCTTTCCGGATAGAAGAACATGCCATTCTTATCTACCAGTTTAAAAGCATTCCAGTTTTGCGGATTGTGAGAAGCAGTGATTGCCAAGCCTCCTGAAGCACCAGAATCTTCTACAGCTAAGAGAACAGTGGGAGTTGATACTACACCTAGGTTAACCACATTACAGCCTACAGAGAGCAAGCCTGAAACTACAGCGTGCATCAGAGCTTCGCCTGTGGTACGGGAGTCTCTGCCAATAACGATGGTACCTCTTCCACAAATTATCCCAAAATGAGCAGCAAACTTCACTGCCATATCCGGAGTTAAACTCTCTCCGTAAATACCTCTAATACCGGAAACACTTATCATTAATTTACTCATAAATAAATCTCCTCCAGGAAATAAAAAAAGCCGGCGTTTCCACCGGCCACTAATTTATTGAATAGCCATGAATCGTTTATCTACGACATTGGCTGCTTTAAGTTTTTCACCATACCATTTGTTAAATTCACTCTCTTTCTCTCTTTCCACTTTGGCAGCATAATCTGCTTCTTTAGTCTCGTTGAATTTATCTAAATCAGCATCTTGAGCAGAGATTACTTTAAGGATAAAGTTACCTTCGTCAGTTCTGTTGATATCAGTAATTTCATTGAGAGGTGCAGCAAAAAGATGTTCTACAGCTTTGGCAGAATTATTGATAGGAGCGAGATATTTAGAACTCTTATTAGTATTCTTAGCTTCATTAACAGCCATTTTAATATCTGCAACTACATCTTTACCATCTTTAGCGAGAGTAACTAAGTAATAAGAACCAGAAGCTCTAACTAATTTAAGACCAGTGGCAGTTCCTTTAAGCGCCATTTGGTAATCAGATTTTAAGATATCGGTACTTACTTCATCTTTAGGGAAAGTAGTGTTAGCTATTTCGTTAAATTTGATTTTAACTTTGACTGTATCTAAAGTACTCTTCACTAAGAGAGAATCAGTTAATAAAGCAGCATAATCAGCTTTTTTATAACTATTGTTGAAAGTGTCTAACATGGAGTTAGCTAATTCAACTTTCTTTTCATTCTCAAGTTTTGTGCGGATTGTTTTCTTAAGGTCATCGTTCAACTCTTTAAAGCTGTCAACTTTTCTGTCTGTGATTAAAGCAACCACAAAATTACCCTCTTTATCTCTAAGAACAGGGGAGATGTGGTTAGGTTTTTTAACCTTCATAAAAGATAAGAAACCGTAATTGTAGTAGGAGTTAGCCATAAAAGCAACCTTGTTATAGGCTTCTTGACCATTACTCTGGAAATCACTTCCATCAGTTGCTAACCAAGGAGTCTCGATAACTGTAGCCTGATATTGTTCAGCCATAGTGTCAAAGTTTTTGGCAGTAACATTCTTAACAAACTCTTGACTATTAGTTTTAAGCTTGTCTTTTGTCTCTCCACTTATTTCGGGGGTGATGAGAATATGACGTGCTCTAACTTGCATTTCGCCATCTTCTTCTTTAATATCATCTAACTTAATTACATGGTAACCAAATTGAGATTCAAAAGGTTCAGAAATTTCGCCTTTCTCCATATTAAAAGCTACAGAATCAAATTCGGCAACCATTCTTCCTCTGGCGAACCAGTTTAGATCACCACCACGAGCAGCGGATCCAGGGTCCTGAGAGCTGTTACGAGCAACAGTAGCAAATGTATGAGGCTTATCTTTAACTTGTTCATAGAGTTCTGTTATCTTGTCTAAAGCCATCTGTTTGTCTTGGTCTGAGAGCTTTAACTCAAAGTGAGCAAGCTTTAATTGAACAGCACCATCAACTTTGTAATCTTCTTTATTATCATTATAATGTTTTTCGATATCAGCTTCTACAACAGCAGTTGAATCAACTTTAAATCTGTAGTAAGGTAAAGCCAAAACTAGTGCAGATCTCTTAGTATTGTTTTTGAGATATTCCTCTTCAAACTCTTCCATTGTGGAGATTGAATCAGCTGTAACTTTGTCTTGTAATTTTTTAATCTCTATTTGATATTCAACATTCTCTTTGAATTGGCCAGGAGTTAAGCCGGTTTGTTGAAAATACATATTAAGCATATTATTATTTAAATTACCATTCTCATCATAGAGGAATGAGTAGGAAGTAGCAATAAAATCATTATACTCTTTCTTAGATACTCTAACTCTGTTACTCTTAATTTCGTCTCTAATAATTCTTTGACCAATAAAGTCAGCCCAAGTTCTATCTTCTAGTTGAAGTCTTTCTTCCTCTGACATGGAGCCACTTTGCTTGTATTGATCATAATTAACATTGTAAGGTTGTAAATTCTCTTTTAATTGAGTTATTTGAGTATTTATTTGCTCAACCATCTGATCATTAGAGGAAAGAATATCTTGTAATGATAAAATTTCTTCATTAAGGTCTTCCATTTTCAATGAATCACCTTCAACTTTTTCCAGCTCAAAATTGAGTTTTCTAATTTCAGTGTTTAACTCTCTCTTCTCTTGTTGAAGCATATTAACTCTGTTTTCTCCTGAGTTGATACTACTTAACATTTGTTGAATATTATCAAAAGAGTTCTTGATAGTGTTGTTATACACTTCAAATTCGACAGTATTTCCATTAATTTTTCCGTATGAAGGTTTTGGCGTAAAAAGGGTTTTAAATCCTAATGGTGCCATACCTAATACAAAGACAATAGCGACAGCCCAAATAACGAATTTTTGTTTTTTTCTAATGTGTTCAAGCATTGCGACTCCTTCTCTATGCTGAATATTTTAATTCAATCATAATTAAGACAAATTCTCATACCTTTCTCTTTTGTTCAAGATATTTTTTTCAATAATTAAATTTGGAATCTTTAAATTATTGAAAAACAGAGATTTCATCAATTAAGATAATTATCTATTACAGCATAACAATATTTACTTTCCTAATAAAGCAATTTATAAATAGGGAAAGTTTTGTCAATAAACAAATGATGAAAAGCAAAGAAATATGTTTATTTAGCTTTTTAGTGCATTTTTAGTTGCCAAAAATGTGAGGGTAAATATTCTTGTTGAATTAATTAGCTGGAGTAAAAATGAAAAGATTAAGTAGTGTTTTTTTAATAGTTCTATTTGTAGGAACAATTTTTGGGCAGATTATTACTGTCTCTGAAAGTGAAGTAATCTTAGGAAGAGTGAATATTGATACTGAAAGCTCTGTGAATCTCACTATTACCAATAATGCAGATGAAGAGATTTTAGTTAATATAATGGAAAATAGTGCAGTTATCTTTTTTGAGCAATCTAGTTTTATTATCCCGAGTAATCAGAATTATACAGTTACGCTGAGCTTTATACCGGAAACAAATATTACCTATAACCACACAGTTTTCTTTAATGTAGAAGATAGCGAATTCTCAGTTCCTGTCAAAGTAATAGCTTCTGGAAAGTTCCCTGATTCACGTTATAATGGTACAGATGATAAGTGGGATACTGAGTTAAGGACAGCTATGTCTCAAATAATTGCTAACCATCATTCAATCAGTTATGAAGCAGCGCGAGTTCAGCTATTTGGCTATATTGCTAATGTAAATGGACAGGTTCGTTGCGTTTATACTAATGAATGGTATAATTGTGCTTATGGAAATACCCCCAATTGGAACGATATAAATACCGAGCATACTTGGCCTCAAAGCATGGGTGCGGCAGGAACTGCTAAATCTGATTTACATCACCTTTTTCCTACCAATTCACAAGCCAACAGTATTAGAGGAAACTATCCCTTTGGTGAAGTTGTAAATGCAAGTTGGCAAAATAGTGGTTCTAAGAAGGGAACAAATAGCTCGGGAAACACTGTCTTTGAGCCACGTGATGACCATAAGGGTGATACAGCCAGAGTAATGTTCTATTTTGCCCTGCGTTATGGTAATCTTAATAATTTTCTAAACAGTGCTAATCAACAACTGGTTATGAAAGATTGGTATTATGAAGATCCGGTTAGTCAGTATGAAATTGAAAGAAATGAAGAAATTGAAGCTATTCAGAATAAGCCTAATCCCTTTATTGAATACCCTCAGCTTATGGATAGAATAGCTAACATGACAGATAACTCTGTTACTCCTAGATCTCCCCTAATTTGTACTCCTTATGCGGAGTATAACTTCCCGGGAACTGCTCTTAATCAGACTTCTCAGCTCTCTATTCCAATTGCAAATGATGGCAATAAAAGTCTCACTATTTCCTCAATTCAATTTACCGACCCGGCTTTCACAATCAGTGATTTCCCTGTTTCGTTAGAGATAGGAGATTGGGGAGTGCTTACCGTAAACTTCACACCTACTGTGGAGAGTGAATACAATTGTGCTATGAATATTTATAGTAATACTGATGTCTATGAGCTTGCTTTAATCGGTAATGGTGGTTCTGTCCCTAATGATAATCATGATGTTGAAGTGTTCACTAATGTTTCTCTGACTAACTATCCAAATCCTTTTGTAGCTCAGACTACTCTTTCATTTAGGGGTGTTAAGCAACAAAGTGCAACCATTACTATTTATAATTTGAAAGGTCAGAAAGTTGCTACTGTTGCTAATCATAATCTTAGGGGTGGCATAGGTGAAGTGAATTGGGATGGCACAGATAGTAGAGGCAAGAAGTTACCTTCAGGTCTTTATTTTGCTAAACTTAGTGCAGGCAACCAAAGCACTACCAGAAAGATTTTAATCATGAAGTAATTAATTAAATAATAAATATAAACAAGGAAATTAAAGGGGTCAATTTATGTTAAACAGTAAAGAATTAGCGTATGATTTGAAGGTTTTTTTAGATAAGTGTCCGACTGCTTTTCAGGCAACTGACGAAATTGTTAAAAGATTGGAAGAGAAAGGTTTTACTCACTTAGCAGAAGGTGATAAATGGGAATTAAAGCCACAAGGAAGATATTTTGTGGTGCGTAATGGTTCTGCTGTGATGGCTTTTATCAATGGCACTGTAGCTCCGGCAGAAAACGGATTTAAAATAGCAGGAGCTCACACTGATAGCCCTGCTTTAAAACTTAAAGTAGGTTCTGAATCAAAATACAAAGATTACCATAAGGTTTCAGTAGAAGTTTATGGTGGTCCTATTATAAATACTTGGCTAGATCGTGAGTTAACCATCTCCGGGAGAGTCAGCTATTTAGAGAATAATGAGGTTAAATCTAAGAATATATTCATAGATAAACCACTGGGCATTATCCCTAATTTAGCTATTCATTTGGGTAGGGATGTGAATAAAGGTGTGGAAATAAACAAACAAACTGAGCTTCCTGTCTATCTTGGTTCTTCTGATAAAGAAAGCATGTTAGAGGATTTAATTGCTCAGGAAGTTGGGATTGAGAAAGAAGCTATCTTAGATTATGATCTTTTCTTTATTCCTTTTGAGAAAGCCTTAATTTATGGACAGCAAGAAGAGTTGATCTCCTCCGGCAGGTTAGATGACTTGGCGATGTGTCACTCTATTTTAACTGCCTTAGTAGAGACAGAGGAGAACAAATCCACTGTTGTGGCTACTTTCTATGATAATGAAGAGATAGGTTCGCAAACTCTGCAAGGTGCTAATTCTTCTTTCTTAGAGATGATTTTACAGAGAATCAACTTCTGTTGGAAGGGTACTTCTGAAGACTATTCACGAGCTATTAACAAGTCTTTCCAAATCTCTGCTGACCAAGCCCATGCGGTGCATCCTAACTATGTGAGCAAGCATGACAGTACTTATGCTCCTGAATTAAATAAAGGTCCTGTGGTTAAGTTTAGTGCTAATTACAGATATGCTACTAATTCAGAAAGCTCAGCTTATTTTATGAATATTTGTAAGAAGTTAAATATCCCTTACCAGAAGATGATTAACCGGTCTGATATTCCTTCCGGTTCTACTATCGGTCCTGTCAGCTCTGCAACCTCAAGCATTATGACTGTTGATATTGGAAATCCGATGTTCGCTATGCACTCTACCAGAGAGACTATGGGGACATTAGACCACTATTATTCAACTGAAGTATTTAAAGAGTTTAATAAACAGTAACTATTTAGAGAATAATAAAGTATTATAATAGCCATGGTTTAGCGACTATGGCTATTTAACTTTTGGTATAT
>JBAYZI010000017.1:0-29453 GCA_041672585.1 Cloacimonadales bacterium (SeqCode)
ATTAACATTTAAAGTAACCCAAATGTTGGGTAAAATTTCGCCATTTTCTTTTGTGGTTATTTTAATCTGATTTGTTCCGGCAGGAACATTTTCTAAATGTTGGGCAGTTAATGTTTTTGGGATTCCTTTATAAACTCTGAGAGAAGAATCACCCATTAAATTGCACATAATACTAAAGTCACGAACCTTAGAAGATTTAGAAATAGCATAAGCTTGCCAGAGATGAAACTTACCACGATTAGTAGCTCCGCCCATAGTCCAACCATCTTCTTGGAAAAGATGACCCATAATTCCGCCATTAAGGCAGTTATTAAAGGCTGTATGAGTTCCTGAAGTTGCCATACCGATAGAACAAACACCTCCGGTAGGAGAAGCAGATGATCCAGCTCTTAAAATAGATTCTGTGATACAAGTCTCAGAATAGAAAGTACCTGTAGAGCAAGTAAGAATAACTGTTATCGCTAATTTATTAACATTAGAAAGACTATTAGCTTGTGATGCACCCCAACCATCCATACTAATATAGCCACGGTAATTCCAGAAGTTCATTCCGCTATTTAAAGAACCGCTAATTTGCGATGGGTTTATGTTATTTCCATACATTTCAGTAAAAGTAAAATCATTATTGTAAGCTTTCATCGCTTCTTTGATATAATGACTTACTATAATTGTAGATTGCCCTGAAGGCTGATCATCTGCTACCAAGAGAACTCTATTGAAATAAGTAGAATCAGGCACAGTAGTAGCTTTTTCATATTTAATAGTTTTAGCCACAACAGTAGCTAATTGAGTTGTATCCTCTATAGATAATCTACCTAAGAAAACATCTTCCAGTTCATCACTACCTTCTAACAAGGCGTAGTCATGATCTCCACCGGGATAGCCTGTGTAAGATGGAACAATTAAAGAACCGTGTCCATCACCAATAAAGGTAACGAAAGCAGGAGGATTTTCCCAGGTGTTATAGGCTGTTTGAATATAAGATTTTACAGATGAAGTAGAGGTTCCGGTTACAGAAGTGGAGGCAGTGTGAACAATCCAACCTTGTTCTCTTCTCCATTTGAAAAGTCCTTCCATTATAGGATTAGCATGAATAGCTTGAGGATAGATATAGAGAATTGTGGGATTTTGGTAATCATCTCTATTTTCAGGAGCTTTATAGTTTAAAAAAGTAGAAGCAAAGAATTGTTCAAACTCTTGAGTTGGTTTCATTGTGCTTCTGGTAATTTCATTTACAGAAGGAGTGTTATCAAAAGAAATCTCGATATTTGCTTTTTCAATTACTTCTAAAACTTTGGTAGCATCGTTGTATCTAAATGGTTGAATAATAAAGCTGACAACTCTTTTATTTCTAAATATTGCAGGTTCACCGATTCTTACAATATCTTGCGGATAAACAACATTTTTAGAGTAAACATTATTATTAAAGGTTAACAGTTCGAGTTCGTTCTCTCTAAAAGGTTTAATGTTAACATCTTTAATTTGTCTTGATTCAATAACTTCTACATTAATTGTAGCATTTCCACTATTAGGGATTTCAATGGTTGAAGAATAAAAGGGAAGTTCAGGAGAACCGACATCGACAGTAACTGTTAGTGTTTCAGAACTGACATAATCGTATTCATTAGCACCGATCATCTCTTGTTTAATTTCAAAATTTGGGTTTTCAAAACAGATGTTTAGGTTAGATCGGGTTTCATTCTCAACTCGGAATTGCCCAAAAGCTAAGATTGGGGTTATTAGTAGAATAAATCCTACAACTACACGGTAAAAGCTTCTTTTTTGATTCATATAATACCTCTATTCATTTAGTCTGTATATGTTCATTTTACTCATTTAGCTTTAAGTGCTTACAGTTAGTCAGCTAAACTTGCTTTCCCATAACTAAGTTCTAATATGTAACTTTTGTTCCAAAAAAGATTTTACTTTTGTAAATTATTGATATTCTGCTCTCTTTTTAACAGACTGAATAGTGCCTTTTTATTTCGTTCAACAATTATTTTTAAATCTTTGTTAGGCGGGAGAAAGAGAGAATTGCCTTCCGGGGTTATAGGGCTAACCTCAATTGTGAAACAAAGTGTGCCATATTCTCTATAAAGAAAGTCTCTGGCATAGCCATATTTACTTGTTTGCCCACTGTTTACATGATAATTTTCCGATTTATAAAAACAAGGTAAGTAGCTGGCAAGAGCATCAGCCATTTCTTTCATTGCTTGCCAATCTTCACTTTTCTCCTCTCCCCAATTATAAGGAAAGAAGATAACTTCCGGATAAGTGCCATTAGCTGAAGAGTGATACAAGAAAGCATAATCAAACTTAATTCTCTGAGTTAATTCAATTACTGCTTGTATTTCTGTTTCGGAAGCAGGAGCTTCACCTTTATAATATTGACTATAAGGATCATTAAGGTCTGCTAATTCCCAATTTGAAGGATAATTTTTATTAAGATCTACTCCATCTGTTTTCAAATCAAACTTATTATTAAAATCTGTGTCCTTATTATTCTTTCTTTTAAGAGGATAAACCCCACTATTAACCAGTCTAAAAGCCTCCGGATTGATAGTGGGTATGATAACAAAATAGTATTTTGAAATTAAATCTGTCTGCTCGGTAGAAGAAGCCAACTCCTTAATAATCGAAGTAGCAATTTCCACTCCCATCGGTTCTTCTCCATGATGTTGTCCAATGATGAGAACTTTCTTTACACTACTTTTAATCTTTCTTTCCCACAACTTCTTTTTCTTATTCTTAATGCCTTCCAAGTTATGAATATGAAAAGCATAAAGAGGAAGCTTTTCTGTTCCGGAAACTCCAATTATCTCAATATCAGAGATTAACCTATCTACTTGATGGTAATGCAGTAGCGTATCACCTAAGGTTTCCCAATTATGGTAATCGGTATCTAATGGGTATTTATTTATTCCCATCAGAAGCGTAAGCTTAAAGAGTACAATAAGAGTAAGTAAAAGATGCTTCATTTGTTACTTAGTCCAAACTGTTTCCGCTGTAAACACTTCAATTTCATCGTTCACTCTTAATATTTGGTGATGGAAAACGTTATCCCCACTTTGATAGCTATTTATAATAATCTCATCATTGAATTTTACTTCTTGAATAAAGTTAGTATTTATTGATTTAAGGGTGTGCCTTTCAGAAAACACTTCCGCCATGGAATCGATAACTAAATCAACATAGCACGTATTATTCATGTGTCCCATAATATCAATATCGGTAAATCTTATTTTCTTTACGAAGCTGTTAACTAACTTACCCTTATTTAGTTCAATTTTGGTTAAGTCTTGGTCAAAAATCTCATATTTAAAGCTTTCGGTAGAGCTCATATCTATTTTATTTAAGGGAATGATTCTTCTTTTGGTAAAATCAAGCACCACCCAATCAGAGCTTGCTTTGGCAATCATTTTTCCTGCAGAATCAGTAACTAAAAAACTTCTATTAGCTACAGCCCGATTATGCTTGTTGCTCCAAGTATAAACGGTAAACTCTTCTAAGGCTTCAGGCAATCTCTCGATTTCTAATAATTGCTTAACAAGAACCCAACCGCCATTATTAGCTTTCAAATCATCATATCCAACTTTCATAGCTTCAGAATGTTGACCAGCTACTTCTTGCAGATATCTGAATAGATAGGCAAGCCTGATAGTCTTGAAATAGCTGGCATTATACATCTCTACCGTGCATTTTTGTGAGAATACCCTTTCATTATTTAAGAAATTCAAATCTTTCATCTTCCTCCTTCCAATCTATAATTAATTGCTCCCAAGTATTGCTGTTTAGATGTTTTAAGGTTGTTAGGGAAACACCCAACAGACGCACACTTCGGTTTGTGTCATAAGTATCTATCAGCAATCTTCTACTCTCTTTTAATAAAACGTTAAAATCAGCCGTGTAAGCAGTTAATGTTTTGCTTCTGGTTAAGGTATCAAAGTTTTCATATCTAAGTTTTAAGGTAAGCGTCTTGACTTCAATCTCTTCTTGAGAAATATGAGCTGTCAACTTAGTAACTATACCCTGCAGATGATTAAACAGCACTCTTAGGTCATCAACATCGTTTCTAAAAGTGTTCTCCTTCCCTATTGATTTTCTCACCTGATCACAGCAAACTTCTCGATTATCAACGCCTCTTACCAAATAATAATATTGATAACCAACTTTGCCAAAGTTATCTATTAACCATCGCAAATCTCGTTTAATTAAATCTGCACCGGTGAAGATATTAAACTTTTCAAAATGAGCAGCTGTAGATTTGCCAATTCCGTGAAACTTCTTAATAGGTAAAGAAGCAAGCACCTTAAGGGCATCTTTAGGAGTGATTACGCAAATCCCATCAGGTTTATTAATATCTGAAGCAATCTTAGCTAAAAACTTATTATAGGAGACTCCGGCAGAAGCAGTCAAGTTTAATTCTTCTTTAATTCTTTGTCTGATCTCTTGAGCGAGAATAGTTGCTGAAGGAATCCCGAATTTATTAGTGGTAACATCTATATAAGCTTCATCTAACGACATCGGTTGCACTAAATCGGAATATTGCCTAAAGATAGCGAATATCTTATTTGTTGCCTCTTTATAAGCTTCAAACCGTGGTCTGACAAAGATGCCTTGAGGACATAATTTATGAGCAGTAGTAGCCGGCATAGCAGAGTGAATGCCAAATTTACGAGCTTCATACGAGCATGTAGAGACAACTCCCCTCTCACCCACAGAACCGCCTACAATAACAGGTTTCCCTCTTAATTCAGGAAAATCCCGCTGCTCAATCGCAGCAAAGTAAGCATCCATATCTATGTGAATAATTTTTCTGGTCTCTTCTTGCTTTACTAAAAACTTTATTTCCATTGTTGATTTAGTCTATGCTCAATCCTAAATAGTTTGATCATTTTATTCATTGGTTCTCCCCTAGCGGGTCGAACCTCTTTTGAAGAAATTCCCGTTGGAGTGTCTTCGAACACTCCCTGTTATATTATCATCCATTCTGAATTTAAGAAAAAACCCTTAAATCCCTGCTCCCTTTAGGGACATTGGAGAGACACAACGTTTTATTTCTTTTTAATTTAAGACCACACCCCGCCGAAATCCGGCACCCCTCTCCAGAGACTTAGCTACGCTAAGGAAGAGGGGAATTAAGAGGTCTCAGCCTGCTAATTCGTGAAATCTGTTTTCATCGGTAGCTAATTCTTCATTCTTCCTCTTAAAACTCTGTGAAGCTCCTCTTACCCTCCCTGGGTTGGCGAAGCTTTAGCGAAGACTCCTGTGAAACTCTGTGTTAGGGGTCTTTCTTCTTCGTGTAATCCGTGAAATCAGTGGATAGATTTCTTTTGTCCAGTCCTAAATAATTTGATCGCTTTTCTATTAATCCCTTTCAGGGATATGTCTGTTTTTGACATCCGTACCTGTGGTTAATTCTTGAAATACAAGAATTCAACACACAGGCTAAACTATTTATCCCCAAGGGGATTGAAAGAGGTCTCAGTTTATAATCATCAATTCTTCATTCTTTCTCTTTCTTTCTTTCTCTTTCTTCTTCGTGTAATTCGTGAAATCAGTGGATAGATTTCTTTCTCTTCCAATTGCTAATTGCTAATTGCTCATTGCTAATTGTTTAGAAGTTCTCAAAATCCAAGATCGCTGAACTCTTCCTTCCACCTTTCCCTTGCTCTCTATATTTTTTTACCAATCCCTGCACAAACTTCCTGAGCAGTTGGTCTTTACAAGCCTGATAATGATGATTATCTTTAGCTCGGAACAGAGCACTTAGCTGGTTCTTAGAGAACTCCATACCATCTAATTTCAGAACTTCCAACATCTCTTCATCTTTGAAGTTTAGAGCAATTCTGAGTTTTCTGAGAATCATATTATTATCAAGTCTTTCATAGCTTTTCACACTATTGCCATCTTTAGGCTTGCCACGTTTATAGATTATTAAGCCATCAAGAAAAGCCTGTAAGGTTTCGTCATCACACTCTTGATATATTTCATCATCAAATTTGACGCAGTAATTACATACTTCCGAACGGGTAAGCTCTATTCCACCTAATTTGAAGATATCAATGAGTTGAAAATCATCAAGATTTAAAGCATATCTGACTTTTTTAAGTATAAAATTATTATCCATTTTTATTCCTTTATATTGTTAAGACTAAACTCATCTTTACTCTAAATTAGTCAAGTTTTTAAGTTGAATTGTTGATTTGTTTATTTGTTTAATCGATTGTTGCTGTTCGTCAGACCTCTTTCATTGGGAATGCACTCGAATGCGTCATTACAAAGCAATGAAAATCTTAATCCCTGTAAGGGATGTATAAATTAGCCCAGGGTCTCATTTTGCCTTCAAGCAAAATTGACCCTGGGTAAAGATACCCAAAATTAACCTTTCCCTGAAAGGGATAAATAGTTTCGTCTAGGTGTTGCATCTTTGTGTTTCAAGGGTTAAACCACAAGCACAGATGTGCCATCCAACCCTGCCTTGTTTTCAGCACGAATAAAACCACAACTAAGGAAATTCCTTTCTTTTCATAATTAAAGTTAGGATGTGCTAACATTTCTCTTGACAATATTTACATTGCCATATCTTTGGTGATAAAATAATAATTAAATAAATGGAGTAGCCATGAAAAAGTTCACTATAGCTTTAGCAGGTAATCCCAACAGTGGGAAGACAACCGTTTTTAACGCCCTTACCGGTTCTAAGCAGACTATTGGTAATTGGCCGGGCGTAACAGTAGAGAAGAAGATTGGTTCCTATATTGATGGTGATATCACTGTTGATGTTGTTGATATGCCGGGAATTTATTCTTTTTCTGCTTTCTCTGAAGATGAAAAGGTTTCACGCGACTATATTCTCAGCAAAGAAGCTAATTTAGTAGTTCAAATATTAGATGCTTCTAACCTGCAAAGAAGTCTTTACTTAACAGTTCAGCTGATAGAAATGAATGTCCCACTTGTCGTAGTTTTGAACATGATGGATACTCTTAAAGATAAGAATATGACTTTAGATGTCGAGCATTTTGCTAAGCATTTAGATTGTCCGGTTATCACTTCCAATGCTAACAAGAAAGAGGGAATGGATAAATTAAAGGCTATCATTAAAGAGCAAGCCGGAAATGTTACTCCACCAAGTTTTGATATCTCTTATGATACAATGCTGGAAAAAGAGATTAAGATTGTTGAGGCAGAAGTTGCTAAAGCAGCAGAAGCGGCAGGCGTCGATTCACGCTGGCTCGCCTTAAAGTTTTTGGAAAGCGACCCTATTGCCAATCGCTACTTAAAAACTGATGTTTCAAAAGTTAAAGATGAAGCAATTAAAAGAATTGAAAAACATACCGGCGATCCCATAGACGTCGTAATCGCAGATGGTAGGTATGGCTTTATTCGCGGCTTAATTAAAGATGTGCTGGAAGTTAAAACAGTAACCCGCGAATCTGTTACTGATATTATTGATAAAATCGTACTGAATAAATACCTGGGAATCCCTATCTTTCTCGTGGTCATGATGGGCGTGTTCTATCTCACTATGAATGTTGGCTCTCCCTTTATAGATTTCTTTGACGGACTTTTTGGCACTATTTTCATTGATGGCTTTCGGATAGTACTTAATGCTCTCTCTTCTCCTGACTGGTTAACTACTCTCTTAGCTGACGGAATCGGTGGTGGTCTGCAAACTTTAGCCACTTTTATCCCCCCTATTTTCTTTATTTTCTTCTCTTTATCTATCTTAGAAGACTCCGGCTATATGGCTCGGGCAGCTTTCATTATGGATAAATTCATGCGCGCTATCGGACTTCCCGGAAAGGCTTTTATCCCCATGTTAGTGGGTTTTGGCTGCACTGTTCCGGCAATTATGGCAACCAGAACTTTGGAGAACAATAGAGATAGAATGTTAACTATTTTAATGAATCCCTTCATGTCTTGCGGTGCTAAAATACCGGTTTACACCCTGCTGGTTACTGCTTTCTTCTCCAAAACAGCAGGCTTAATTATGTTCTCTATCTACTTTAGTGGGATTATCTTAGCTATTATTTCAGGATTCTTATTCAAATCAACTATTCTTAAAGGAGAAGCAGCCACCTTCGTGATGGAACTTCCTACCTATCATATCCCAACTTTTAATGGTGTCATGATTCACACCTGGAACAAGCTTAAGTCATTCATGATTAAAGCAGGGAAAGTAATTCTTTTAATCGTTATTTTAGTCTCATTCCTAAACTCAATTGGAACTGATGGAAGCTTCGGCAACAACGATTCATCTAATTCTGTGCTATCTTGGGTAGGACAAAAGACAACTCCTATCTTCCGACCTATGGGTATTACCGATGACAACTGGCCTGCCACAGTAGGTCTCTTCACCGGTATCTTCGCTAAAGAAGCTGTAATCGGAACAATGGATGCTCTCTACACCCAGCGTGACCCCAACTGGAGCTCGGAAACTGCTATAGATGAAGACTTCTCTTTCTGGGAAGGAATCAAAGACGCATTTATCGCTATTCCTGTTGGATTTGGTTGGATGGAAGGAGATGAAGAAGAAGAAAGCTCTGCATTGGTAGGATATGTCAAGAATGGCTTTAATAATGATAAGTTTGCTGCTTATGCTTACTTACTCTTTATCCTGATTTATGCTCCTTGCGTAGCTGCTATGGGTGCTATTTACCGCGAAACTAACCTTAATTGGACTATCTTTGCGGTATCTTATTTAACTATGCTGGCGTGGGTTGTCTCAACTCTGTTCTATCAGATTACAACCTTTGTTACTCACCCCGGTAGCTCTATTATGTGGATAGCTATTAGTGTTAGTGCCTTCTTGGCGTTTTATCTTACTCTTAGATATAAGAAAAAGCCGGTGCTTGGTTAATTAATAATTTATAATTGATAATTCTTAGGGGCGTATTGTATACGCCTCTCTTTTTTGCTACGGATCCTCTTCACCCCTACAAAATCCGTGCTTTCATTTTTCTCTTTTAATTCTTCTTCTTTTGTGATTTTTGTGCTTTTAGTGGTAAAATCTTCTTCATCCCTCTTCTTCTTAATCAATCCTATCCCTAAAACTCTCAAAATCCTTAACAATCTCGAACTTAACATCACTTTCCAAAGCCTCAAAATGCTTAGCTCCACATTTCATTTTATTGCTCTCTTTAAGACGGTGATCTTCTTCAAAGATACTTCCTTTAGTTTCCACCACAAAGTATAGCTTTTGGGCATCATCTTGTTCCCATAGAATAGCCCAATCGGGGTTATAAGAACCTAAAGGTGTATCAATCTTGAACCACTCTGGTAGCTTAGCATAGAGTTTTATATTCTCGCTTTTCTCAAAGTCTTGGCAAATATCTGCTTCTATCAGAGAATCATATTTAACATAATCATAAGGTGATTTAGTGCTTCCCATCATATCTTGCTGCAGGTGTCCGAACAGCTCTTGTTCTTGAAACAGCTCCTGAGAATAGTAGTGTTCTTCACCTATCTTTTGATATTTAATACCATCGACTATAAAGTTTCTCATCTGCGATATAATAATCTCAATAGTTTGATCAATGAACTTTTGGGGGTTTATCTTAAACGCATCTAACCTGTTACTTTTCAACAAAATATCACAAATAGTCTTGCGGGTGAGGTTTGTTTCATTTTGTAGATAGCTGATAATATCAGGCAGATTATGAGCAGTTTGCTCTACAAGATGGACTTTATTTCCGCCATCATTTACAGATAATCCTGCACGTGTAACATTAACCTTGGCACTTGTAATAATGAATTTACCACTTCCCACATTGATCTTTAGCCTTATGGCATCAGCACATTCTTCAATCAGCTTTTCGTTATCAAAGTTGACCTGATATGTAGTTTGATACTTTATTTTATCCCATAGTTCTTTAAATTCAGGACTTAACAGCACCCTTTTATTCACATTAATCTTTTGTTTCTGATCCGCATTTTTGATATTGAGATTTCCGGCAATCCGTCTTAAATGCCTTATAATGGGGATTCTAATGTAATCAAACTCTTCCGGAATATCAACCTTGTTATCTTTCAAAGCTAATCTTAATTTATCTTGAACCTTGTTTTTATCACCAATATAGCCCAGTAATTTATAATGAGCCCACAGCTCTTCAGATTTGGTTTGTCCCAAATATTGAGGTGAATCGCTAGCTAAGCCGATAGTGATATTAGCAAAAGAGTGAGAATCCAACACTCCGAATCTAATCCCGGTATCCTCTTCAATTTCTTTTTGCAGTTTAGAGACAAAATCAGTGTAAGATTCATTAGCCATAACTGTCAGAGTATTCACTTCAAAGCCATGAATTCGCTCCCCTTCTTGATTCACACATAATCTCAACCCGCGTCCTATCTCTTGTCTTTTTTTCATTTCTGAAGTAGTTTCATTAAGAGTGCAGATTTGGAAGATATTCGGATTATCCCATCCCTCTTTTAAAGTAGAATGGGAGAAGATAAATCTTAGCTTAGAATCAAAACTTAGTAGCTTTTCTTTATCTCTCATAATCAGAGAATAGGTGTCATTATCTGTTATAGTATCACCTCCGGTATCCTTGGGGTTACCTTTATTATCTATAGAGAAATAACCATTATGAACCACTTCAGCATCCTCTTCAATATCTCTAACAGAAGCAAAAAGAGTGTTATATTTAGGTCTGGAAGCTATTCTTTTATACTCCTCTGTAAAGATTTTAGCGTATTCTCCTTTTTGAGGGTTTCTCGCTTTATCATAGAAGCGATAGTTCGCCACTCTATCTATAAAAAAGAGACTTAACACTTTGATCCCCTGCGGGTTGAGAATCAACTCTTTATCAAGATGTTTCTCAATGGTAGCAATTATCTGTTTTCTTTTTATCAGTAAATCGTCAACACCCCCGATAGTAGCACCGAGATAAAGTGTTCCAGCTTTGGAAGTAAAATCAATATATTCATTGCCCGGCTCACAATAGATATCATTGATAATATAACCGAAATAGAGACTTCTTTTGGTGATTTCAGCTAAATCAGAGTTTTGTTTAATAGTCTTCTTGACCCGTTTGGTACCTGTCTTGGCAGCTACATCAATCTCCACCTGAGCAGTAAGAGGCGACTTCTTATTATCGACTTTCAGTAGCTTTATATAGGGCGTATTATGTCCATCTTTCATCTCCAGAGAAGAAACTTCTATCTGCTTTACCAGCTTCTTTTCATAGGCATCAACAGAATCAAGCTTATACATGAGATTATACTTTTCACGATGCGTAGCAGAATATCTTAGACAACAGAGTGGATTAAGGGAAGAGACAGCTTCTTTAGATTTGGGTGTATTATCAACACTTTGCGGTTCATCAATTATAACAATCGGATTTGTCTCTTGAATCAATTTAATTGGAGCATAGCCCAACTTATCGTTATATCTATGGATAATATTAGATTTATCCTCTTTCTTGGGATCTGTAAAACTCTTTTTAAAAGCATCTATATTAATCACCATAATCTGAATATAATCATTGGTAGTAAAGCTTCTAACCTGCTCTAATGCCTGAGAATCATAAGTAAAGAAGTCATAATTGCTGTTATCATACAAACCCTTAAAATGCTCCTGTGTGATCTCTAATGATTTATTAGTGCCTTCCTTAATCGCCAGGGAAGGTACTACTATAATAAACTTGGTGAAGCCATAAAGCTTATTTAATTCAAAGATAGAACGCAGATAAACATAAGTTTTCCCGGTACCAGTCTCCATTTCAATAGTGAAGTTAAGGCTCTTCATGTCTATCTTTTCAGACTGTTTTAATCCGTTTCTCAGCTGAATTTTTTGCACATTAGCTAATATCTCTTCCTCACCCAAACTTAGCATATTATAGAATCCTTGAACTTCATGCATCGATCCCGCTACATATTGTCCGGTCTCTTCTTCATACTCTTTCCTGGGCTTAAGAACCGTAAAGTTGGCTTTACAGATCTCCTGACCTTCAAAAATACCGGTAATAGATTCAATCGCTTCTCTCTGAAACTCTAAATTACTATCAAATTTAATTTTCATAAACCCTCAATTATTGAAGTAATATGCACTAAAAATACTAAAATCAGTGCATGTTATTTATATATGCACTAAAAACACTAAAATCAGTGCATGTTATTTATATATGCACTGATTTAGTGCATATTTTTAAAAAGGTCATATAAACCTTTATTAATATAAATAGTCTCTCGACCCACTTTCTCCTTTGTAAGTATCTCAGGAGAAAGCTCTTGTAGATAATTAGAGGCAATATTTCTTGATGCAATGCCATTATCAACAAGATCTGATATTCTTGTATAAACATTAGTGAAAAGTATCTTTACTAGCTCTTTAGAGTAAATTTTAGGGAAGTCCTTGTATATCTTAGCAGAAACATTTTCAAATAAAGTCATTATTCTTTGACTTGTAATTAAAGTTTTTTCAGATGTTTCCTCTATTGCGGTCAAAATAAAGAAAACCCACTCTTCCCAATTATCTTCTTTGGTAACATTTCTTAATAACCTGTAGTATTCAGATTTATTTTTGATAATATAACTACTTAAATATAAGAAAGGCTCTTTCAGTAAATCTTTAAGAACTAAGTATAAAACATTTATAATTCTTCCTGTTCTACCGTTTCCATCGTAAAAGGGATGGATCGATTCAAATTGATAATGAATTAGAGCAAGCTTAATTAATGGATCTATTTCATCATCATCAGTATTGATGAAGTTTTCCAGGTTAGACATTAGCCTTGCAATATCACTGTAATTATCAGGTGGAGTGTACATAACTTCACCTGTCTGCGCATTAGCTAAAGTAGTTCCCGGGAGCTTACGGAAACCAGCGGTGTTTTCTTCAATAGATTCTTGAATTTTAATCAACATATTTGAAGTAAGAATATTGTTTTTTTGTATTAAATCAAAGCCGGTAAAAAGAGCTTTTCTATAATCTAAAACCTCTTTTGTTTGGGCATCTATATTAATATCATTAACCGATAATGCTTTATATAGTTTATCATGTGTTGTAACAATGTTTTCAACCTCAGAACTGTCTTTTGCTTCCTGAAGAATGATAGAGTTTAAAATAATTTTCTTATTTGGAAGCTTCTCAGAATACCCTTTCAGCTCCGCTAGAACCTTATGAGTCTTTATTAGTTGCTTAAACAATTTTGGAGACTCAAAATTTATCTTTGGAGGTAAAAGATCCAAATCATTATGTGGTTTTTTCGGATCAAATTTATTATTCATAGTTATCCTTTCAACTTGCCAGACACTGTCTGGCATGTGTTTAATTGCATTAAAGGTTATTGAGTTTTTTTTTAGTCCGTAGCTTCTCCACCCTGATGGGTGAGAAACAGACAATAAATTATTACAGATATTTTGACCTTCAAAAATGCCGGCAATAGATTCAATCATTTCTCTCTGAAACTCTAAATTACTATCAAACTTTATTTTCAAAATTACTTCCTTTTTTATTAACCACCAAAAACACAAAATAACACGAAAGCAAATCCAAATATTTTTAATTAGTTTTTTAGTAACTTTAGTGTTTTTTCTGGCTAACTCTTACTTACAATACAAACCTTTCAATTTGAACTTTTGGGTGTGTACCAAAATTTACTAATAGCCCTACCCTTAGATTAGTTGCTTTTAGATAATTCAATATTTGAGCCCGATTAACCCCTACCAACTCTTTTATTGACTTCAATTCTAATATAATCTTATTATAACATACAATGTCTGCAACAAATGTACGTTTAAGCTCTGTTCCATGGTAGCTAATCTTGATCTCCTTTTGACTCTCAAATGGAATATCTAATCCAGAAAGTTCTATCTCTAATGCTTCTTGATAAACAGACTCTAAGAAACCACAGCCAAGTTCTTTATAAACATTGAATATTGCACCTTGAATCTTATAACACTCATCTTTATATAGCAAATTATTACTTATCATTATCTAATCCTACTTTTTATTTACCACAAAATCCAAACCAATACTAAATTAATACATGCATCTAAAACAATCTTTTCGTGTCTTTCGTGGTTAATTATTCTTTCGTTAATAACTATATCCAAATAATCACTTTTATTTAAACCTTTTTACCACTAAATACAAGTATTTGTTCATTTAACTTTTTTATATTAAATATTCTTTTCGTGTCTTTTCGTGTCTTTCGTGGTTAATTATTCTTTCTTTTTGTATTTTCGTGTTTATATACTTCTTACTTCCTCAATTCCATACCCTGTTAAAACATGCATTGCATTAGTCTTAACAACATCACTTCTAAACCCATTATCCCTAAAGACCACTCGGCAATTCTCCGGATTGAGTTTTACCTTTAACTGTCCGATTCCTTCCACAGTTTCTAAAGAAATATTGTCTGATAGAGAGCAGATTAAAGCTCCACTATCTACATTATAAATATTATTACCGGCAATAGTTATTTGTTCAATTGGTAAAGTTAAATCAAAACCATATTTAAGCAGTATCTCATAGAGAATATCCTCTTCTGTTCTATCCTCTTTTATATTATCAATGATATCAAGCAAGTTCTCTTCCAACTCTTCAGGTTGTGTATCCCATGCCTTAATATTAGATGAATCCAACTTCAAAACCTTAAAGCCTAAATCTAATTCACTTCTATTGGTTGAGATATCAGGATTAGTCTCTTCTATCTTCATCTGCTCATTTTTGTCATTGCTAATTGTCTTAATCACTCTTCGTATTCGCTCTTTACCTATCTCGGCAATAGTTTTATATCCGGCTTTGAAAGCTTCACTTTTATCATCGGTTGGTTCAGGAAGCTGTACCATAATGAATTTACGGTTGCCTTTATCTTCTTTATTTAACTCTAATACAGCGTGGGCTGTTGTGGAGGAACCGGAGAAGAAGTCGAGGATTATATCGTTTTGAGATAAGTTTGCTATCTGTAATATTCGCAATAGTAAACAAACTGGTTTAGGACCATCAAAAACACCTTTATCATCAAATAACCTTTTAACTTCTTGACGACCTTGCTGATTATGTCCAACATCTTTATTATACCAAATACTAATTGGGACCATTCCTGACTGAACATCAACTAAGAAGCGTTTTAATCTTGGCATATTATTCCCGTCTTTGCCAAACCATATTCTGTTATCATCGATTAATTCTTGCATTTTATCTATATTCGTAAACCAACATCTTCCATTTGTAGGTTTTACGACTTTACCAGACGGAGTTGTTATTTCATAATCATAAGCTTCACTATAAGTTTTTACTGTAAGATTGTCTGATGCCCATATACCTCGAGGGTCATTGTCTAAGTTTGTATATCTATTGTTAGCCTCTTGTGTTCTTTCCAATTTACCAATTTTAAATGAATCAATTTTCTTAGTATAAATTGAAATATAATCATGACTATTTGAAATATATTTTGCATCATTTTTAGGAGCAAAAGCCCTTTCCCAAATAACATTTCCTACAAGATTCTCTTCACCAAATATCTCATCACATATCTTTCTTAGATTATGCACCTCATTATCATCAATGGAGATAAAGATAACCCCATCATCTTTCAGAAGGTTACGAGCAAGCTTGAGTCGGGGATACATCATATTGAGCCAGTTTGAATGGAAGCGTCCAGATGATTCGCTATTGGTAGAGAGTCTGTTGCCTTCACTATCCACTTGACCTGTTAAAGCTTTGTAGTTCTGTAGGTTATCATGGTAATTATCTTTATAGACAAAGTCTTTTCCTGTATTGTAAGGTGGGTCAATATAGATCATTTTAATCTTGTTATGATAGCTTTTTTGGAGTAGTTTTAGCACTTCGAGGTTATCACCTTCTATGTAGAGGTTTTCCGTAGTGTCAAAGTTTACAGACTCTTCTTTACAGGGTCTGAGGGTTCCGATGGAGACTTTTTGAGCTTCTCGGCGAGCTTGTTGTTTGCCTGCCCAAGTGAAAGCATAGCGTTCCCTATCTGTTTCTACATATTCTCCTAAAACCTCTTTTAATGCTTCAAAATCTATTTTATCTTCAGTAAAGGCTTCCGGGAAGAGTTGTTTTAAGTTATCTATGTTGACTGCAAGCAGGTCTTTGCTTGTTCCTGGTATTTTTTCCATAAAGTCTCCTTTGCTTATCACTAATTACAGCATAATCTGCATTTTGTAACTTATAGAATCGGATTTATTTCAGTCAAGAACAATTTTCTCATTTTTGAATATTGTTTATTTTCAGTCTACATATTTTAGGACGGCTCACTAATTGCTAATTGCTTTCCTAATATTTCTTGACAATAAATTAGCTCTCATTAATAAGCAAATCATGTCCCCGTAGCTCAGCTGGATAGAGTGTCTGCCTCCGAAGTAGAAGGTCGTGCGTTCGAATCGCATCGGGGACACCATTAGGTTTTAAGTTTAAACACATGATGATTAAAACTGCTTGACATCTTGAGTAAAATTCTATTTTGTTAATATTAGGTTTCTGGTTAGAAGTTAATTTACTTTTGAAATTATTTTAAATTAGAATACCAATATAATTAATAATTGAGAGCAGTAGGAACAATTATGAGTAATAAGAAAAATGAATTAGAAGAGAAATTATTTTCAGACATTAGAGAAATAATTATTCAAGCGCGTACCCTTACACGAAGAAGTATAAATTATCTACAAGTAATTTCAAATTTCCTGATAGGTAAGCGTCTTGTTGAAGATGAGCAAGAAGGAAAAGAACGAGCTAGCTACGGAAAGCAAACACTGAAAAACCTATCTGCAGAACTTAATGCTGAGTTTGGAAGAGGTTATTCTGAGACAAATCTCGAATACATGCGTAAGTTTTATCGCGTATAACTTTAAATTTGGAGAAATACCTCAAACAGTGTCTGAGGTATTCAAATTTCAAAAACCTCAAACAGTGTCTGAGGAATTCAAATTTCAAAAACCTCAAACAGTGTCTGAGGAATTCAATCTTATTCAAATATCAAAAACATTGACTGCAAAGTTACGACTAAGTTGGTCCCATTATTTGTTCTTGATGAGCATTTCTAATGTAGACGAGCGTAATTTTTATGAATTAGAAGCATATACTGAAGACTGGTCACTTCGCGAAATGAAAAGACAATTTGATTCTAGTCTCTATGAGCGTTTAGCTTTGAGCAAAGATAAAGAGGGAATAAAAAACCTTTCAGTCAAAGGACAATTAATAGAAAAACACACAGATTTGATAAAAGACCCGTATGTTTTGGACTTTCTGGGTTTAGATGAACAAGCAAGATATTCTGAAACAGAGCTGGAAACAGCAATCATTAATAAATTGGAGCAGTTTCTTCTTGAGTTAGGCAAGGGCTTTCTTTTTGAATCCAGACAGAAAAGATTCACTTTTGATGAGGATCATTTTTTCGTAGATTTAGTTTTTTATAATAGATTGCTTCATTGTTATGTACTGATCGATTTAAAAATTGGTGAATTAAAACATCAAGATCTTGGTCAAATGCAAATGTATGTGAATTATTTTGATCGATATGTAAAACTAGATACAGAACAACCAACTATTGGCATTATCCTATGTAAAAAGAAAAAAGATTCATTAGTTAAAATAACTCTTCCTAAAGATGCAAATATTCATGCAGCTAAATATCAAACATATCTACCTAGTAAAAAAGAACTTAAACAACAACTCGAAGAAGCCCAAACTGAATGGGAAACTTTAAATAATTAACAACCCCATAACTTACATTACTTGAAACTACAGGTTTGTTAGTTAATTAATCATATATTCTTCACTCCGAAGTAGAAGGTCGTGCGTTCGAATCGCATCGGGGACACCATTATATTTTATTTAACCTATTCACTTCACTTTAGTTCTCCCTCCTTGGCACCATAGTAGCTACTCCGATTCATTTTCGATGACTAATCCAGATACCCCTCTAATGTCCAGTAAGAGAAATAAGATAGTGGCTAATGTATTTTCTTCAGTTTACTTATCGGTGGAGACGCAAAATATTGCGTCTCTACACAGCAAACGAAAAAGGGCGTATATTACAAATACGCCCCTAATGCTATAAATTCAAATTTAATATTACATTTCCCAGAGGGTGGTAATCCCCATTCCTCCGCCAATACAAAGTGAAGCTAAGCCTTTTTTATTACCTCTTTTTTGCATTTCGTGAAGCAAGGTAACAATAATTCTGGCACCGGAACAACCAATTGGATGTCCGAGAGCAATAGCACCACCATTGACATTTGTTTTATCAAGATCAACAATTATGCCATCTTCGGCTAAACCTTTGACGACAGATAATGATTGAGAAGCAAAGGCTTCATTAAGTTCTAATAAATCAATATCTTTCATGTTCCACTTTGCTTTGTTAAGAGCCTTTTTGATTGATGGAACCGGACCGAATCCCATAATAGCCGGATCTACTCCGCCGCTAGCATAATTAACTAAAGTAGCAAGTGGCTTTAATCCCAACTCTTTAGCCTTTTCTGCACTCATGAGAATAATAATGGCAGCACCATCATTAATTCCGGAGGAGTTGGCAGCTGTAACAGAGCCATCTTTTTTGAAGGCAGGTCGGAGTTTGGCAAGTCCTTCTTGAGTAACACCTGCTCTTGGAAATTCATCTGTTGCTACTGCGATTGGGTCTTTTCTTCTTTGAGGAACCATAATAGGAACGATTTCGTCATTGAATCTTCCGCTCTTCATTGCTTTCTCAGTCCTGTTCTGAGATTGAGCTGCAAAAGCGTCTTGTTCTTCTCTGCTGATGTTATATTTATCAGCTAAGTTTTCAGCAGTAATCCCCATGTGATATTCATTAAAGATATCATACAAGCCATCATGCACCATAATATCGACAACTTGCTTATCCCCCATTCTGTTACCCCAACGGGCGTCTCTAAGAATATAGGGAACTTGGCTCATGTTTTCAGTACCACCGGCAACAACAATATCTGCCTCACCGAGTGCTATCATAGCAGAAGCAAGAGTAACTGTTTTCATACCTGAGCCACACACTTTGTTGACGGTATAGGCAGGAACTGTGTCAGGAATACCTGCGTGAATAGAAACTTGACGAGCAACGTTTTGACCTAAACCAGCTCCAATGACATTACCGAGAATAACCTCATCAACCATAGCGGGGTCTAAGTTAATCTCTTTCATAACACTCTTTAAAACTTGTACTCCCAGCTCAACAGCTGAAACATCTTTAAATTGACCACCAAAGCTTCCCACTGCACTGCGTTTGGCTGCCACAACAACTACTGTCTTTTTCATATAAAATCACCTTTTCCTTCTCTTAATCCTGTTGTTCAATCTCCTTAATCATCTGAGATAAATCATTTTTGTCATAAGTGTAAGTTTTATTGCAGAAATGACAATTTGCTTCTAACTTACCTTCCTTGGCAAGAGCATCACTGATATCTTCAATGCCAAGTAACTTTACACCATCATAGAACTTCTCCTTGCTACAATCACAAGAAAACTCCGGTTCTATCTGATCAGTAACCTTATAATCGAATCCTTTAAGCACAAATTCGCTTACAATCGACTCTATATCTTTGCCCATATCTAATAAATCTGAGACATTGGGCATCATATTAACATTCTTCTCCAAAGCAGCAATTACTTCTTCATCAGCAAAGGGCATTAACTGAACTATGAAGCCTCCGGAGCTTTTGACTGAAGCATCAGGATTTACTAATAATCCTAACCCCACTGCGGAAGGAATCTGCTCTGATTGCACAAAATAATAAGCTAAATCATCAGCTATTTCACCTGAAACCAAATTTGTTTGTCCGGAAAATGGCTGTTTAACATTAAGATCCTTGATCAAAGTCAGGGTTCCGGCACCGACCGCCTTGCCTATTTTCAATCCATAAAGAGATGATTCTGCTTCAATTTCCACTTGTGGTTCTTTCACAAACCCTTTAGTTTTACCTTGATTCTTACTAACAACAATTGCTCCTTTAAGTGGTCCGTCCGCATCTATTTTCAATGTTATAGACGAATCTTCATCTTTCAAATCCATTCCCAACATAATCGTGGCAGAAATCATTCTTCCAAGGAAAATAGTTGCCGTAACTGATAGATAGTGAGCCTGAAGAGCTTGTTGAACTGTTTGAGTAGAATCTACAGCAAAAAACCTGATCTGTTTATTAGCTGCAATTCCTCTGATTGCCTTATCTTTCATGTAAAAAATACCTCATCTTCCATTTATTCCTATTAAAAAGAGTTTCTAAGTTATGTCAATAAAAAAGGTAGAATAAATTTAATTCTTGACACATTTCCAACTTGTTTGAAATTTGCTATAAAATTTAGGCAGGAGACTTATATATGGAATTTTCAAAGGACCTATATTACACTGAATCACATGAATGGGTGAGATTAGTTGGTAAAGAAGCATTCATCGGAATCACAGAGTTTGCAGCACAAGAGTTAGGAGATATAGTATATGTAGAACTTCCACAAGTTGGAGACGAGGTAGAAGCAGGTGAATCTATCGGTTCTATTGAAGCTGTTAAAGCAGTGGAAGATCTCAACTCTCCTGTAGCAGGGGAAATTGTTGAAGTTAATGAAGAATTAGAAGATTCTCCGGACTTAATCAATAAATCACCTTATGAAGATGGTTGGATTTACAAAATACTTTTAGAAGATGAAGAATCAGTCAAAAACCTTTTAAGCGCACAAGAATACGCTGAATTAATCGAAAACTAATAACTTTTCAATAGAGACTGTAGGATAATTATTATTTACTTTAAAGATTATTTACAGCCTCTATTTTTTTAACTTAAGAAGTAAGAAAAATGAGCCTATCCTCAATATCAGAAAATCCTTTTTTAATAGTAATCTCTGCTCCTTCAGGCGGAGGAAAATCTACTGTTTTGGAAAGAGTATTGTCCGATTTTCCCAACATGCAATATTCAATCTCCTCCACGACACGAAAACCGCGCGGAGATGAAAAACACGGAGTAGATTACTTCTTCCTGGAAAAAGAAGAATTCGAAGCCAAAATAGCAGAGAATGAGTTTCTGGAATACGCCAATGTCTTTGGTAATTACTACGGTACCTCGCACAAGTTTATCCAAGCTTGCTTCGATCAAGAGCAATATGTAATTATGGATATTGATGTTCAAGGATGTTTGAAATTAGCCGAAACAGATTGCCCCATGATTAAGATTTTCTTATTACCTCCGGATGCCCAAGAATTAGAGTTTCGCTTAAGAAATAGAGGAACCGATTCCAATGAAGTAATAGAAAAAAGACTTGCCACAGCTCGCGAAGAGTTAGAATACATAAAACATTATGATTACCTTGTTGTTAACGATGATTTAGAGAAAGCAGTGTGTGCAGTTAAACAGATTATTAGTGCAGAAATGCACAGAATTACCAGGTATAATGACATTTATCACTCTTTTTATAATAAAGTTTGACAAGTTTTAACTATATTATAATATAGAGAATCATTACAAAAAAGGATAAAAAACAAAATGATTAATGCTGAAATTGAAAAATTCCTTGAAGCTAACGATATGGCTTATATGTTCTGCTTACTAGCAAATAAAGAAGTTGAGAGAATGAATAAACTTCCTCAATCTATTAAAGATGCTTTTAAGAAAACTATTACTGAAGAAGCTTTAGAACATATTGCCAAAAACTTCGTCCCTGATTACATGTTCGAAAGCAATGAAGCTATGATCGAAAAAAGAGATGAAGAGTTTGACATGAGTATTGACGATGATGAAGATGTAGATTCTTTAATGAATAATGTCGAAGCATAAATAAATTTGAAAGCTATTCCTATAACCGGGAATAGCTTTTTTAGTCTATGAAAAGCTACAACTTAGAATTATTAAAACTTTCCGGATTAGATTTTGTCTTCAAAAATAATCTCAAAAAACAAGCCATAACTCCTTCTTTAACTTCAACTTCACAAGGTAATAATTTACCGCAAACTCCCCAACCTACTTTAGACAGTCTCGAAAACCAATATAGCAATTGTACAAAATGCCCCCTTAGTGAAAGCCGTAACCACTTTGTTTATGGTGAGGGTAATCCGCATGCCAAAGTGATGCTTATTGGTGAAGGTCCCGGAGCTAAAGAAGATGCTACAGGAAAGGTATTTATTGGACCTGCCGGAGAGCTATTAACCAAGATGTTAGCTGCTATTAATATCAACAGAGAAGATATTTATATTACCAATATTGTGAAATGCCGTCCGCCTCAAAACCGCGACCCTTTTCCGGCTGAAAAAGAAGCGTGTCTCCCCTACCTTTTAGAACAAATCGAACTGATTAAACCTAAAGTGCTGATTCTTTTGGGAAAAGTGGCTGCTAGTACTTTACTTAAAGATCATGAGGGAACTACTCTTAACTCCTTCAGAAACAAAGAGTTTTACTTCCATAAGATTAGAACTTTTGTAACTTACCATCCGGCTGCCCTACTGCATAATGCTGAATATAAGCTTCCGGCGTGGCATGATTTGCAGCATATACAAAATTACCTAATTAGCAATGAGCAATGAGCAATTGAAGAAAAAGAGAAAATCTTTAACACAAAATCACAAAATCCCACAAAAATACAGAGAATAAGAACTTCACTCCACTTCACACTTCACTCCACTTCACACTTCACTCCATCTTCCCCTCACTCCATCTTCCCCTCACTCCATCTTCCCCTCATAATCTTCTTTCTTATTAATTATCTTGACTTATTTCCAAATTGCTTAAATTAGTTTTAGTAAATTTGACAAAGGATAAATAATATTATGATTAGCAAAAATGATACCGTTGAACCAACAACAAAGAGTGAATCCAAAGATTTTATCAGACAAATAATAGATAGAGATAATGAAACTGGAAAGTATGGTGGCAGAGTACACACAAGATTTCCGCCCGAGCCAAACGGTTATTTGCATATTGGACATGCCAAAGCTATTGTTGTAGATTTTGGTATTGCTGAAGATTATAATGGCTTAACCAATCTTCGTTTTGATGATACTAACCCCACAACAGAAGATGTGGAGTATGTTGATTCTATTCAAGAAGATATTAAATGGTTAGGTTACGATTGGGAAGATAGACTTTACTATGCTTCACAATACTTTGACCAATTCTATGAATACGCCCAACAACTGATCAAGAAAGGTTTAGCTTATGTGTGCGCTTTATCCTTTGACGAAATTAGAGAATATAGAGGTACTGTTACAGAAGCAGGTAAAGCATCTCCGCACCGTTCCAGACCGATAGAGGAGAGCCTTGATTTATTAGAAAGAATGAAGAATGGCGAGTTTCCTGAAGAAGCTTACACACTTAGGGCTAATATAGATATGACCCACGCTAACATGAAGATGCGCGACCCACTTATTTACAGAATCAAGCATGCTCATCATCACCAAACCGGAGACAAATGGCATATTTACCCAATGTATGATTTCGCCCACTGTTTGGAAGATTCTATCGAACGCATTACTCACTCTCTCTGTACTTTAGAGTTTCAGAATAATAGAATTCTTTATGATTGGTTCTTAGAAGCTCTCGAAATCTATCGTCCGCAACAAATAGAATTCGCTCGCCTAAATATCACCCATACTATTACCAGCAAAAGAAAGCTGAGAGAGTTGGTAGATGGTAAAATAGTTGATGGTTGGGATGACCCGCGGATGCCGACTATTTGCGGAATGAGACGCCGTGGTTACACACCTCAATCAATTCGTAACTTCTGTGAAGGCGTAGGTTTAGCTAAACGCGAATCTGTGGTCGAAATGGCATTGTTAGAGTATCATGTCAGACAAGACTTAAATAAAAATGCTTTACGCATGATGGGGGTTGTAAATCCTCTCAAAGTTGTTATCACTAACTATCCTGAGAATCAAGAAGAGTGGTTAGAGGCGGTTAATAATCCGGAGAAACCTGAAGATGGCACCAGACAAGTACCATTCTCACGCGAACTTTATATTGAACAAGAAGACTTTATGGAAGATGCTCCTAAGAAGTTCTTCCGTCTCTCTCAAGGCAGAGAAGTCAGACTAAGATACGGCTACTTCATTACTTGCACTGATATTATTAAAGATGACCAAGGTAATATCATAGAGCTTCAATGTACTTATGATCCTGAGACTAAAGGCGGAACCGCTCCTGATGGCAGAAAGGTAAAAGCTACTATGCATTGGGTTTCTGTCAAACATGCTACCCAGGTAGAAGTTAGAATGCTCAACTCCCTCTTCTTAGAAGAGAATCCGGATAAAAAAGAAGATGGTAAAACCTTCTTAGATTTCCTTAACCCTGATTCTTTAGAAGTAATATCCAACTGCTTTGTAGAACCTGAATTAGCTAAAGCTAAATTAGGAGTTAATTACCAGTTTGAAAGAATAGGCTACTTCTATTTAGATTCTAAATACTCAACTCCTGAGAAATTAGTCTTTAATAGAACTGTTACTTTGAAAGATACCTGGGCGAAAATACAAAAGAGCAATTAGCAATTAGCAATGAGCAATTAGCAATGAAGATAAAAATTGGGGCGGAATGTTTTCTGCCCTCTTTTTTTGTATTCTTTGTGCCTTTGTGGTAAAATCTTTTTCTTTTTTTTCACTTTTTTTTCATTTTTGACTCTTTTTCTTATCTCTCTTAATCTTTACAATCCCTGCCATCTGTGTTCTATTCTTCATCCTCATGGCTCTGTGGCAAACTCACAAAATTGGATTTAAAATAATAATCATTGACACATTTTTGATTACATGCCATTCTTGCTTTAATGGATAAAAAATATGTAAAAGGAGTATTAAAATGGGAATAATACCAATGCCAAAGAATGAACCAATTCTTTCTTATGCACCAGGTAGTGCAGAACGCAAAGCTTTAGAAATTGAATTAGAGAGAATGTCAAAAGAGACAATTGAGATACCTTTAATTATCGGCGGAAAAGAGATTAAAACAGGTAAAATGGGTAAAGCTGTTGAACCACACAATCATAAACACGTTTTAGCTACATTCCATCAAGCTACTGAAAAAGAAGTCAATATGGCTATCGAAGCAGCTTTGGCAGCTCGCAAAAAATGGGCAGCCACACCTTATTTAGTTAGAGCCGGCATCTTCCTCAAAGCTGCTGAACTAATCTCCGGTAAATATAGAGCAAGAGTAAATGCAGCCACAATGTTGAATCAATCCAAAAACGCTTTCCAATCTGAAATTGATTCAATCTGTGAATTAGTCGACTTTTTACGTTTCAATGCTAAGTTTATGGAAGATATTTATGAAGCACAAAAGCTTGAATCTTCACCAGGAACTTGGAACCAATTAGAATACCGTGGTCTTGAGGGATTTGTATTTGCTATTACACCATTTAACTTCACTGCTATCGGTGCTAACTTACCTACATCTCCAGCCATGATGGGTTGTGTTTCAGTTTGGAAACCAGCTTCAACTTCTGTTTTCTCTAACTATATAGTAATGAAGATTCTTGAAGAAGCAGGCTTACCTGACGGAGTTATCAACTTCATCCCTGGTCGTGGTTCTGATATCGGCGACACTGTGATCAAACATCCTGAACTTAGTGGTGTTCACTTTACAGGTTCAACACGTGTGTTCCAAAATATCTGGAAAACCGTGGGTAATAACATTGCAAGTTATAAAACATATCCAAGAATCGTTGGCGAAACCGGTGGAAAAGACTTCATCGTTGCTCACAAATCAGCAGATGTTGATGCTTTAATTACTGCTTCTGTAAGAGGTGCTTTTGAGTTCCAAGGACAAAAATGTTCAGCTCTTTCCAGAATCTATATTCCTAAATCACTATACCCTGCCTGGATAGAAGGTTGTAAAAGAGATATCGCTACCATGAAAGTGGGTAGTGTAACAGACTTCTCAAACTTCATTAATGCTGTTATTGATGAAACTAGTTTTGACAAAATTACAAAAGAATATATCGAACATGCCAGAACTTCTAAAGATGCAGAAATAGTTTGTGGTGGTGAATATGATAAATCAGAAGGTTACTTCATTAAACCTACTATTATCAAAACCACTAACCCTCAATATAAGTCTATGGTAGAAGAGATATTCGGACCGGTTTTAACTGTCTATGTTTATGAAGATGATAAATATGAAGAGACTCTCAAACTATGTGATGAAACTTCTATTTATGCACTTACCGGTGCTCTTTGGGCACAAGATAGATATGCACTCGAAGTTGGCTCAAAAGCTTTAGTTCACTCATGTGGTAACTTCTATATCAATGATAAACCAACCGGCGCTGTTGTAGGTCAACAACCATTTGGTGGATCTCGTGCTTCCGGTACTAACGATAAAGCAGGATCACTCTGGAACCTTATTCGTTGGTCTTCAGTGAGAACTATTAAAGAGACTTTCTGCCCACCTACAGATTATAGATATCCATTCCTTGGATAAAATATAAGATAATTATAATGAGGCTGGTTTTATATCAGCCTCTTTTTTATATTTATCTTTTAATTCTTTCATTTTTGTGTTTTTTGTGTCTTTGCCTGGGAGGGCATAATGTATTTCATGAAGCCCCCTGGTAGAGCCTCTTCCCCTACCCCAACTGCTCCAATTCTACGATTCGGTCCCGTAAATCAGCAGCCTTCTCAAAGTCTAATTCAGCAGCAGCTTGCATCATCTCTTTTTTAAGTAAATTAACAATCTTCTCCTTGCTATCCAAATCTAAGTATTCTAAGAAGTCTTCTCTGTCTTTCTTACTTTTCTTCTTACCTGAAGCGTTATACCCTTCATAACCTTCAGCTACTAAAGTAGATTCCATAATCTCCTCAATACTCTTATAAATAGTAGTCGGGGTGATATTATTAACTCTATTATATTCTAACTGCTTTTCACGCCGTCTGTTAGTCTCGTCAACCGTACTTTTAATCGCAGACGTAATATTATCAGCATAGAAGATTACTTTACCTTCTGCATTACGAGCAGCTCTTCCGGAAGTCTGAATCAAAGCTCTGGTTGATCTCAAGAAACCAACCTTATCAGCATCTAAAACAGCTACTAAAGCTACTTCCGGCATATCAATACCTTCTCTCAAAAGATTAACTCCAACCAAGACATCTATCTCGCCAAGACGCAAGCTTCTAATCACCTTAATTCTCTCAATAGAGTTAAGCTCACTATGCAAATAATCAGATTTTACCCCGGCATTATTGAGATAAGTAGAGAGGTCTTCGGTCATTTTTTTAGTAAGTGTAGTAACCAAGACTCTCTGATTCTTCTTCTTGTGAATAATGATTTCATTGAGAAGGTCATCAACTTGAGTGCCGACAGGTCTTATCGTAATATAAGGATCAACTAAACCGGTAGGCCTAATAACCTGCTCTACCACTTCACCATAAGTCTTATCTAATTCATAGGCAGCCGGAGTTGCCGACATAAAGACAACATTTTTATGATGTTTTTCAAACTCTTCAAACTTGAGAGGTCTATTATCAAAAGCTGAAGGCAAGCGGAAACCATATTCTACCAAGTTTCTTTTGCGTGAGAAATCACCTGCATACATCGCATGTGTTTGAGGAATTGTAACATGGGATTCATCAATAACCAGTAAATAATCATCAGGAAAATAGTCTAATAAACAGAAGGGAGGCTGACCCGCTTTTGCCCCTGTCATGTGTCTTGAATAGTTTTCAATCCCGGAGCAGTGCCCTATTTCCGCAATCATCTCTAAATCAAACTCAGTTCTCTGTTTAATTCTTTGGGCTTCTACAAAGCGTTCGTTATCTAAAAAGAACTTATGTTGCACCTCTAATTCTTCTTTAATTGTAACCATGGCTTTCTTTAATCTATCTTCAGACATCACGAAGTGATTAGCCGGATAAATAGCATAGGTATCATGATTAGAAATAATCTTATTATCAATAGGGTTAAGCTTTTTGATAGAAGTAATCTCATCACCAAAGAATTCAACTCTCACACAAGTATCTAAATAAGCAGGAAAAACATCCACAGTATCGCCCTTGACTCTGAAATTAGCCCGCTGGAAAGCTATATCATTACGCCCATAATGGGCATTGACCAATAAACTCAAGAACTCATCACGATCAATTTCCTGACCTACTTCAATTCTCACCAGAGCTTTACGATAATCTTCCGGAACACCCAGTCCATAAATACACGAAACACTGGCAACCACAATAGTGTCTTTGCGTTCCATCAAGGACATTGTCGCTTTTAATCTAAGTTTGTCTATTTCATCGTTAATACTTGAATCTTTTTCAATGAAAATATCACGTCCGGGAATATACGCTTCAGGTTGATAGTAATCATAATAACTGATGAAGTATTCTACAGCATTTTCAGGGAAGAATTGCTTTAACTCACCATAGAGCTGGGCTGCCAAAGTCTTGTTATGTGAGAGAACCAAGGTTGGTCTGCCTAATCTGGCAATAGCATTGGCAATCGTAAAAGTCTTTCCGGAGCCTGTTACTCCCAGTAGTACCTGATATTGTTTACCCTCTTCTACCCCTTTCACAAGCTGATCTATAGCTTGAGGCTGGTCGCCTTGTGGCTGAAACTTAGAAACTAATTTAAACATTTATTCCTCTTAAGTTAATTGCTTATTTCCGGTTTATTATTAAGTGTTTGTAAGATATTATTCGCAGTAACTTCTCCAATTCCTTTGATTTGCATCAGCTCTTCCGGAGAAGCATTCTTGATTATCTCTATAGAACCAAATTCTTTTAGAAGGGCAAATTTTATTTTTTCTGAAACTCCATTAATAGAGTCAAGCTGACTCACCAGAGTTCGAGCAGACCTTCTTTTTCTATGAAAAGTAATAGCAAAACGATGAGATTCATCTCTAATATGAGTGAGTAATTTGAGAGCTGATGAAGACTTGGGCATGATTATCGAATCTTCATGATTAGGAAGATAGACCTCTTCAATCCTTTTAGCAAGCGAGATTAGTTGAATATTTAGCTCTGCATAATCCGCAATAATTTCATTAGCTGCACTAAGTTGCCCTTTGCCTCCATCAATGACAATTAAATCAGGAGTCATTTCAGGGTCTTCTTTGCAGTTATTAAGAAACCTAACCATTGTCTCTGCCATCGAAGCAAAGTCATCTTGACCTACTACACTTTTGATGATATAATGACGATACTTCTTCTTTGCCGGTTTTCCATTTTCAAAATAAACTGATGAAGAGACAGTATCTTCACCTTGAATTGTGGAAATATCCATACAGACCATCTTGCGCGGAAGCTTATCTAACTTTAGCATATCTTTTAGTTCTTGGACAGCAAATATTGTTCGATTCTTACTTCTAATCCCTTGCAACTTCTTATCTTCCACATACATAAAAGCATTCTTACGAGCCAAGAGTACTAGGTTATTCTTCTCCCCTTTTTGAGGAATCCTGATTCTATTCTTGAGCCAGACATTAAGTGTCTCCAAATCATCAGGTTCAGACGAGATAATAATGTCATCAGGAAGCTCTTCTTTTTGTGAGTAGTAATCAGTAAGAAAATAAGCTA
>JBAYZI010000018.1:0-29262 GCA_041672585.1 Cloacimonadales bacterium (SeqCode)
GTCAATATATATTCTACATTCACGTTCTTATCCTGCCTATGAGGAATGGAAACGACTTGACAATTAGTCAATATATATTCTACATTCACGTTCTTATCCTACCTATGAGGAATGGAAACTCAGCATACCTATTTAGTGTTTCAAGCCACTTGTCAGCGTTCTTATCCTACCTATGAGGAATGGAAACCAAAGTCTACTCATACACAAAGGGTGTGTATGAGAAGTTCTTATCCTACCTATGAGGAATGGAAACCAAAGTCTACTCATACACAAAGGGTGTGTATGAGAAGTTCTTATCCTACCTATGAGGAATAAAAAACAAAGAGACGCGCGTATAGCACGTCTCTACAACTTAATAATTAACGATGGTTATAACATGTTTTTGTAGAGACGCCCTATATGGGCGTCTCCAAGGTTTTAACATTATTTGAAAATTAAAAATGAGACGCGCATATAGCACGTCTCTACAATTAATAATTAATGTTGGTTATAATGAAACAGACGCGCGTATAGCACTTCTCTACAACTTAAAAATTAACAATGGTTATAACATGTTTTTGTAGAGACGCCCTATATGGTCGTTTCCAAGGTTTTGATCATTATTTGAAAACAAAAAAAAGACGCTCTATCTCAGCGTCTTTGGTTTTATTTTTAAGTGCAAAGCACGTTTTTAGGACTAGGTAATTATTTGTATTCCGATTATTAAACTGTTCTATTGAAGTCTTGTTATAAATTTGTCAAAGAATTTATAATACATTATCTAATTGAGTTTAAGGGTAAGTTCACTGAATTTAACATATTAGATACAATAGCAAATTTTAAGTTATGGTAGAAACTTAATTCGGACTTAAGTTGAAACTTTTTATAGATTTTCAAATTTTATGTTTTCAGGTAATATTATTGTTTGATTATTTAAAATGCATTCATTAACGGCATTTTTTAAGATTTCTTCAAGCTCCCTAAAATTACCAGGATAGGTATAGCCTTCTAATTTTTCTATTGCTTCAAAAGATATTTTGTCAACTGAATAATTTAAATTGTCGCTGACTTCGTTTATAAAAGGGCTTTGTAGTATAAAACTAATCAAAAATCTTAAATCTTCTTTTCTTTCTATTAATGATGGTACATAAAGTTTGTATTTAAATCTATAATATAAATCACTTCTAAATGTTCCTTTCATAATCTCTTGTTTTATATTTTTATTAGTTGCAGAAATTACAAACGTTGGTACAGTTAAAGGCTCTCCGTCATATCCTTCTGGGGTTATTTTGTAATCGTCTAAATATAGTAACAGTTTTGCTTGTATTGAGGTGGGTAATTCTGCTATTTCATCAAAAAATACTATTCCAAAAATGTTTTCCATTAACCTTCCTTTTCTATCATTAGCTCCTGAAAAGGCCCCAATTCTTGAACCAAAGATTTCTGAATCGATAAGGTTTTCATTTATATTAACTAGTGAAAATCGATATAATGTTAAATTGTCATTTTTTGTTAATTCTTTTACAGTTTTGTATATGATATTAGCAATTAAAGATTTCCCAGTACCTGTTTCACCTTCTATCAAAATAGATGGTAATTTATAGTTTTCTTTTAATTCCTTTTGAATTAATTCTTGGGTTTTTTTTAAGTCAAAAGCTCTAAATTCACTTATTTTTAGATTATTAAAGTAACGTTTGAATGAGTTGGCAAAATCTTTTGTAATAATATGTAATTGATGATAAAATTTTTTCATACTTGGATCTAAGAAAATACTGATATATTTTTTTTCCTTATATAAATCTTCTAATTCTTCTTTTGATTTAACTTTCGGATTAAATTTCCAGGATGTTATATTTTTATATGGTATTTTTTTCAAAATTTCAAAATTTCTAGGATTTTCTTCAATACCATTATTTAACTTTCGCAATTCTTCTTTCAACATTTTTTCAAGTTTTCCTTTTTCTTCTAAATCGTATTTTAAACGTGATTTTCTAAAGATACCAATAATTTCATATTTTAGGAACAGATCAAATATATTTGGTTCAACATGATTTTCTATTAATAGTATGTATTTATATTGCTCTAAATTTATGTTTGAACTTGATTTGGTTGAGGATTCTTTTTTTGGTGGTGTTGACTCACTCACACACTCCAAAAAATCGGAAAATGGATCATTGTTTTCATTGATTGATTGGTTAAAAAAATCTTGTTCAACTATGCATATTTTTGATTTTGAGTTAAGTTCATTTGTAAATAATTTATCTACATTTATATTTTCATGTTTTTCTTTAAATTGTATTTTTAGTGATGAAATAATATCTTTTATATAATCTAAATTTTGTATATAGATCATTTGGCAGCCTCCAAGATATATTTTAAAATTTCTTCTAACTCTTGTAAAAATAAATTTGAATTTTTGATTGAGTTATAAAATTCTTTTATGTATTCATTGCTCTTATTATTTTTTTTTAAGATTTTGAACATTATAAATAATTTAATGAATTCATGGCTTTTGTGTTGTTCTAAATCGCTTTTGTGTAAATCAAAATATCTTTCAAATTCATTAAAATGATTTCTTGATTCATACATAATTTTTCTATATTCTCTGTATAATTTTATTTCTTTTGGAATTGGCCCCCCACCTTCTTTTAATAAGTTTGTAAGAGGAATCACTTCACCATTTGGAAGCATTAGATTATGATACGAATTTAAGTTTTTATCCACAACAAAGAAATCTTGCTGATTTCTATCACTAACAAACATAGCTTCAATTCGTTCTTTTGTTATTTGGATAAAGATTGGAAAACTATCCAAATATTTTTGTATTTGTTGGGGAACCTTATTACTATTAGTATAATGAATAAGCCTATAACCTTTGTTTGTTTTTAAAATTTCATATTTTATCGTTCGAGGTGCTATGTAAGGAGTGTCAAAAGAATAATCGTTTTTTTCATTCCTAATTTTCTGTGTAGTAGATTGATCTTCTTCGTCTATAATTTCATCGAAATAAACTTCATCTACATCGAAATTATTTAATTCAGGTTCATCTTTTAAGTTTTTGTAAAAAAATTTATCTTTTGTTTTCATTTTATCTTTTTTTTGATATTTATTGATCACTTTTTTTCACCTCTTCATAGAAGGCATAGCTAGCTCTTGGATGTGTTTCAAGATATATTTTAGATAGTTCAATATTTTTTAGTACTTTCATACCATTTTCAAAAGATATTACAGTCAAAGGACCTCTTAAAGTGAAATCATTAAAATATGATTTGACATTATCTATATTTTTTTCTATTAATAGTTGTGCAAATAAGTATAAGATTTCAAAATATATAGGATTCAATTTTATATTAGTTAATACATTGAATTGTTTGAGAGCTTCGTCTGTATGGAGACTATTAATAAAATTCTCAAAATTATCTTTTTTAAAGGCAAAGTCAAATATCTTGGAACTTATTGTGTTCATATTCATACCTTTTTTTCCAGTATGAAAAGTTTGCATAGAGAGTTGGGTGCCTCTTTCTCCAATGACATGGCCTGCTGATAATCCAATATATTCACTGTTTTCAAATTCTTTAAGAGTTGAAATGTTGTTACCTAAATATTTTTTAGAGAGTAAAAACTTGCCATTTTTTTCAATTATTTTTGGGGATAAGATTGTTATCTTCTTTTCTTTTTCAAATATTTTTGTTACCTCTTCTAAATTCTCTTCTGTAATTAAATAGATTGAGCCTTTATATTTATAATATCTACTAATAAATTCTGTTAATTCAAATTTGTGTTTTGAGTTATCTTCATTTTCTTTTGAGCTGGTATCAGATAGTGTTTTTAAAATTGTTCTAGTAAACGTTGTTTCAATATAATCATCAAAATCAGCGGTGAATATGCTTCCTAATAACTCAACTAATTTTCTAGTGAAGTATCCTGCTTCAGCAACGTGCAACTTTTTATCGATGAGTGTTTGTCTAGCTCTTGAAGCTATACCTTTTTGATTTGGCTCAACTTTAAAGTAATCTTTCAGATTTACCCCTCTTAGGAAGCAATCTTCAGAAACATCAGAAATTTTATTGTAAAGTTGTTGGTATTGATCTATGTTTCCTCTGCATTTTGATTGAGTTATATACTTCATGCTGTTTTCTTCTTCGTATTTTTCTATTTCATATATTGATAGTGTTAGATTGGTTTCCATGGAATCTTTTAAATAACCATTAATTATTTTTTTATTAATTAGAGTTGCTATCTGGTCATTTTTTGAATTTTTTATTATGTTTTTGATTTCAATAGAAAAAGCCTTTTGCATATTTTTTTTGTTTTCTTTGTTTTTATAGTAATAACCAAAGACCATATCTTGGTCTATTGAATAATTTATGCTTCCATTGCCTAGTTTAAAAGGATTATTCGTAGGAAGCATTTTTTCTAACTCTTCTTTTATTACCTCGTTTTGGTTATACGGATAGTATACTGCCATAGTATCTCCATCAAAATCAGCACCCAATCCTTCGCATATATTTATTGGAAGGCCGATTGTGTAATGTTGCCAAAATAGGGGTTTAAAAGATTGCATTGAGTGCCTGTGTAAAGAAGGTTGTCTGTTTAGGATTACATATTTTTCTTTTAAATTTCCATTATAGTATAGTTTATTTAGAGCCTTAGCTACTTCTATTCTTTTATTATAGTCTCCTTGTAATGCTTTGAATATATCTTTTAAATTTAGTTGATCACTTGAATGATTTTTAATCATTTCTAGTCCAAACTCAATTGGTAAAATCACGCTATTAATGTCAAGAGGTATATTTTGACCTAAATAATATTTCAAATTATCTTTTGGTTGTGGTGTAATAACGGTTCTTCCAGAATTGTGAATTCGTCTAGCAACCATGTGGGATCGTATATATCCGTCTTTAGATAATAGAAGATTTTTGATTGATTTGAGAAGTCTTTTGTAAATACCAGTATTTTTACTGTTCGAAATAAAAGAGATTAATTCATTGATTGAGTCGTAAATTTTTTTAATACTTTCTTCGTCATTATTTATTTTATTTACGTAGTTTTTAAAATTGCTTTCTAAGTAGTGTTTAAACTTATCGTAAAAATCCGGATATTCGTTTTTGCATTCTTTAACACTATATTTTTTCCTTTTTTGAATAAATGGTTCAATTTTTTTCCATGATAGTTTTATTTCATCAAAATCTTCAACTATTTTTTTTAGTTGTTTTTCTGATTCTTCACCATTAAAAAAATTGTTGTTATATAGGATACTATAGAGAAATAAAGGATTTTGTATATATTCTGTTTTTGTTGAAAGTTTTTGAGAAAGAAACATAATCATATCAGTTTCAAAATCTATTATGTTTGGTATTTCGTTTTCAAATTTAGATTTCATATATTCATCGTGCGTTATTATATAACCAAAATAATTCATTAGTTTGTAAAAAAAATCTACAGGAGAATCTTTTTTATCGAGTTCATTTTTATCGATGTTTTTATCCTTAACAAAGGTGTTGATAATATTAAGGTTATTATAACTAAACAAACACCAAAACTCCATTTCACCTATTTTTTGTCCTCCGTTGTTTGACTTGCCTTTTAAAGGTTGTTTATTCACTATCCCTTCTGAAGCTTTGTGTGTAAAGTGAATTTTGTCTCTTACACAATGATCTAATCTCACAAAATATTGAAACCCAACCGTCAAATACCAGTTTTTATCTTTATATTTTACTAGAAATCTTCCATAATTGTCAGAACCTATTTTTTGCAAAGATTCTAATATTTTATCCTTCTTTTTATATCCATTTTCAAAAGGGGAGACTCCATTTACATAATCTTGAAAGTCTGAAAATTGTTGTGCTATTGAGGAATGGACCTCATAGAGTTGCCCAAGATTCATTCTTGAAACTATCCCTAAAGGAGATAAAATCATCTCTAAAGTTCGTTCTGTTCCATTTACATAAGTCGTTGGCATTTCGTTATCATTTAGAATTTTTGCTATTGTTCCTTTATTTCCGTGCCTTCCCATAATTTTATCTCCTATTTCCAAGGGTTTAGTTACTTCAAATTCAATGGAAATTTCAATTTCAGTTGAAGGTTCATCATTAATATTAAAACATTTAAAAGGCCTTTCAGGTGTTTTAGGAAGTTTATTGATTTTAGCTGTATATTTTCCTGTATAATTGAATTTTCTTATTTTATTGTAATATTCTCCTTTTACTTCAAACAATGTATCTCCATATTTAACTTGATCGCCTTCTTTGACTTTCCAATAAATTACAGTAATATTATCTTTTAATTTATATGTCCATTGATTGAGTTCGTTTTCTGCAAATTTAGCTGGAGTAACTTTAACTCTAAATTTTTCTGTCTCACGAACAATCGTTTCCATCCTTTTTGCAAAACTTTCTGAAACTACAATTCCATCTTCAAAGTTGTATCCTTCAAAAAGACCATAAGCTATAAGTGCATTCACTCCAATATTTTCTTTTTCTTTTCCAGTTTTTATGTAAGGTTTTTCGGCCTTATTAAGTGTTAATGCTTGTTTTAAATTTTTAGAACCCATTAAAATTCTAGCACCATCAGAATGTAATATAAAAGGGATTTGGTAAGTAGCAAAAGACAGTATATCTTCAGCATTGGTTTTGTCTGAATTGTTAAAAAATTGGAATTTATTAATATCGTATTGTAGGTTATCAGAATCGACAAGGCTTAACGTAAGACCGATTTTTTCGGATTCAGGTGTTTCAAGAAAATCAACGATACCTCTATGAGATGAATGAGGCAATCTCATACTTTCGCTGACTTTTTCACTAGGGTACACAACTTTTCTGGGGTTAGAATAATATTCTATGTAGTTTAGTTTGTCAGGTATAAAAAAAAGAGGTATTTTTTTATACATAAATTTGTTCTTACTTATTTTATAGTACCGGTATGTTGTAACTCCAATCTTTCCAGCTAGTTTATTTATTAGGTAAAATCTAATTTCATTTTTATCTGAACTTTTTGTTTTTTTCTCTGTTAAATTTCCAAAAATAGTGCTTAAAATAGCTAAGTAATATCCAGGAATGATTAGTTTGGTATTTAAATCCAGATTTTTATCAGTAATACTTTGGATTTCTTCATCATCTTCATACTCTTTGACTAATTCCTCAATTTCGTAGCCATCGAAAATTACCCAGGGTGTATATATTTTTCTATTCTGATGTTTGAAATATCCATCTTCATCGGGATATAATATTTGTATATTGTTAGCCCATAATGTTACGTTGTTTATCTCTATTTCTATATCATATAGTCCAGATCTTGTTGCACTATCTTCAAGAGTTTCAGCAGTTTTTTTAAAATTTGCAATTTTTATGTTTTTTAGGGTATTTATTGTATTATTGTTTAATTTCAAAATCTTTTTGTTTTTTTCTAAATTAGTGATAATATAATTTAGATAATTATTTACAATTATTGACCAATCATCCATCATAAAATGTTCATAATATTGTTTTATCATTTTGTCCCTCATCTTCATCAAAAATTAGTTTCAATTTTTTACCACCAAAAGAAATATTTGCACCTTCCAGTTCCTTGTTTATATCGTTTTTTATATCTTCAATAACTTTTTCGTGAATCTCAAAGTTTGCATTATTCATCTTATTTTTTATAATTTTTAGGTGTAATTTTATATCGAACATATTTTGATTATCCCACTCTAACCAAGTAGGGTATATAGCAGCTACACTTCTATGTTTCTCAAAATGAGTAAACTGACTTGCTTTAAAAGCAATAGTATCTAATAGTTCCATTTCAGAAGAGTTAATATTGTACTCTATTTCGGGTTTTAATAATTTTGCTTTTACAAAATTATAGACTTCTGATTCTAAATTTTTGCAGATGCTTTCTATTTTAATATATAACTCTTTTTGTTTTTCTAAGTTTTCTGAAGTTAATGATTCGACATCAATTAGCTCTATTTCATTTTTTAACTTTTGTAATTCTTGTAAGAACACTGCATTACAATAATTATTTTTGTATTTATCGATTAAAGTTAATGCTTCAAATTTTGTTCGATTAAGTCGAGCTCTATGATGTGCATCTGTAATTATTCTATCAGCTTGAACGTCTGTTCCATCAATAAATTTTAGCCATCTTGCAGCATGAATGATAACTTTCTTTAAGAGATCGTCGTTAATAGGAGAATGTGTAGAATACAGAAGAGCTTCTAAAGGGATTGTATCAATTTTAAAGGTTTCTACAAATAATTTTTGGGAATTATGGCCTTTATCAGTATTATCAATAGGCAAATAACCTCGATGGTATTTACAAACAAGTTTGATTGCCTCGATTATTTCTTTTTTATTGTTTCCAAAAATATTATCTAAATCGTATCTAATTTTATCGTTTTTTTTGTTAGTTTCTAAAATTCCAAACATATTTTTGTTATTTTGTTCTTCTTCTATTAATTGTACAGTTAATTCGTTGTGTAGATCTCTAATCATAGAAGGGAAATTATCTAAATATATATAATTTCCATCTTTAAGTCTATATTTGGAGTATGTGTGCCCAAGATCATGAATATTTATCGAAACAATCAAAATAAAATAATAAATGTATTTGTAAGTAATATTTGTATCAGAGTAATATTTGTCTTTTATTTCTTCAGGTAGAAAATTATCTTCACCAATGATATTTATCAAACTCGCAGTAAAATCCATGAGCCTTTTGCTATGTCGTTGAGAGTGTTCGACGGTCTCGGGTATTAGATCACCTATCCATTGCTTAGACCATTTTGTTTTAATCATGTATTCAATATAATTTTTCATATTAATTAGTTGATTATCTTGAGATTTCTCATTGTCTTTAATGTCAAAAATACTCAGAAGATTTTCTCCAAATCCAAAAGGTATTTCTCTTTTATCTTCATAATCGTTTAATATTCTATTTAATGGGTAAAAAGGTTTTAAACCCTTTTTTTCAGGATCATATATAAAAAGTGCAGAAATATCATAATTTAATGTTAAATATTGAGAAATATCTAAATTGTTTTTATCTTCATTATTAAATTCTAAGGCGTTTATTATTGAGTATATTCTATCAAAATAGTCATAATCCCAATCCAATCCAAACGCTGGAAATTCCTCAATATTTCCTTCTTGATATTTATAATAAAATGGAATATTTTTAAACATTGAATAAATAGCCGTAACTAAACCCAAATTTTTATATCCCCCGGTAACATCTACTATTACCTCATCTTTTGCCTTATTCTTTAAAATTTCATCGAGTATATCCCATGTATTTTCAAAAAGGTATTGTGAAGAACTACTTTCTATTGGATAGGTTTTAACATTTAAACCATATTTTTTTTCAAAAATACATTTTAAAAGAGCACCGACAAAAGAAATATCTGATTGGAAATAGGGATGGTTGGTTTCTAGACAGGAGTTATCTTTTGAAAGAAAAGGACCAGGGGTTAGAAGATAGAGGTTTTTAATATTGTATCCGTTTTTTAATAGTAGATTGTAAGTGTCTATTTCTGCACATATATCAGGACTAATGTCTAGTGATTTTATCTGATCAAATTTGCTTTCTTTAAATTTTGAAACTATTGATTCATATTGACTCTTAAATTCTCCTTGATTTTTAATAGATATTCCTTGAGTCATAACTAAAGTTATATTTCCCTTTAATTTATTTTTCACAAAATTTATCAAATCAAAAATGCTCTTTGTATTTTTTGATTTAGAATTATATTCTTGCCACTCAATGATTTTAGCTAAATTTTTATTTTTGAAATCTTCATAACTGTCTATTATTTTTACAAGATTATTTAGAGGATAATTATTGCTTTCTAAATAATTATCAAAATTATCATTTTTGACTATTTCTTTTTCTTCTATTTCCATAAGATAATCAATCAAGGGTTTGTTGTTTATATTTTCGAATGGGGTTAAAAACTCGTCTATAATGATTTCAGGGTCATCATTAAAAATGTATCTTACTTTGGCAATGGTCTTAAAAGTTTCAAAATAATAAAATTTTTTTGATATTTCCTCTGGAGAAACTGATCTTTCATTTTCTTTTCTTACCGTTTTGTCATTTGTGTTACTTTTTTCCGTAATTGTCCATTCTTGAAAAAAACCAGTGGGTAGTTTTTTTAAAGTTAATCTGTATCTAATATCCATTTCTTCTTCTACATACCATTGAATAATTCCTACCTTAGAATATTTATGTGATTCTATAATTTTGCCAAAAGTGTTTTTGTCAAGAAGGTATTTAAATTCTTTTTCGTTATTCAACAAATTCACTCCTTAATTTTTAACTGGATATGAATATTTTATCACATTAAGCTATTAATTATTGCTACAAATGTAAATAATATTGTAAAGAAATATATGGACTGACGCCCGGTTATTGGAGAATAAATAAGAAAATCTCATTTTTTCCAAAAATAGTTTTTGAATTAATGTAAGTATCTGAATTGTTTTCAAACATCTTATTAAATTCACCTAGTGCCATATAATTCAAAGAACTATCTCATTTACGAAAGCTTCAGTTGCTTTTGATTTAAATTGAGGTCCGTTATCTGTTCTGATTATGAATTCTTTAGGATTAGCTTTTCTGTAAGTTTTCTTTAAGGGGATTTGGGATGATTTTAAAACAATAACTGCCTGCTAATAACTTGAATATAAACAAGTATGTTTTGAATAAGTATTTTACAAGGTTGGAAAATTTTTACTCTTTTGAATAATTCATCTAAATCAATAATTCCATTTAAAATATAAAGAGAAAGGAGAAGATGAAATATCAATTTAAAGAAAATAGTAAAAATTATTGTATTGTTTTTTATTGTACTATTCATATTAAGTCCAATTGATGTAATCCCCGATTTTATACCTGTACTAGGGCATGCAGATGATTTAATTGCAGGTTTAGTAGCTATTAGAGGCATTTTAGATTTTGATGATGATTAAATAAAAAGGAAACGTATGACTTTGAAATTCATAACAGGTTGATTTTATAACTTTTTCCTTTCTTGCCAGTAATAAAGAGAATTATTATAGAATATGAATTTTATGATTTTTAACGTGAGTATTAGTAAAATAGAAAGGAGGATTCTAATGACAATATTAGCTTTTGGTATGATTGTAGCTGCATCAATATTTGCAAATCTATTCATACAGGAAGTACTTGAAGATAACTACATTGAAACAGTGAAAAGAGAATATCATAAAGTTGAAGATGCAAGTAAAGAAATAGAGAGATTAAAGGGAAATATAAACAATGAAATTTATTTTAAAAAATTAATTAATTTACATTTTCAATCAGTAATAGCATCGAACTTTTTTTGGGATCAAAAAGAACAATGTAAAAATAAAATTGAAAGTTTAAAAGAATTAGAAGAAAATATATCTGAAGAAATTAATGAAATAAATAGAAAAATTGATTCTATCAGTTATTTTGATAGAGAATTAAGAGATAAAAAAAGGACTTTAATAGAAATGTATAAGAAAACTAAAAACCAAATTTACAAATATTATGAAATTAAAAATCAATATTATGATTATCTAACTCAAAATAATATAAACACATCAGAATTAAAGTATTTAATTAAAAATACTTGTGGAGAAAAAGGCATTGATTGGTATTATCGAAATTACATAGCTAAGGGAAGAAAATAATAACTGCCTAATAATAACATGAGTAGTATAGGGACTTTAGAAATAAAGACTTTGATTTATAACATGGCAAAGTCAAATCTTCATTCCTATTCTTTGGTATAAATAATAAATACCAAAAAATAAAAGAAATAGATAATAGCCTAAAATTTAAATTGAAAATTTTAAGATTTTTAGAGTACATAATGAATTTTAGGAAAGGAGGTGTTCAAGTGAAAAATAAACCTGAATACATTATTGTTGAAGACAAAACCAATAGTATGGAAGTTTATGAAAATGCTACAAGCAAAGTTATAGGCAATTTAGGGATAATTAAATCAACTTTATCTACAATAGAACTAGGATTAAAATATAGTTATGAAAAAGAGAAAGTTAAGTATCAAAGCAAAGTAATTAGAGAGAAATTAGAAACTGAGCGCATTAAATGTGTACAAAATTCGAAAGTTGTGATTGAAAGAATTAATAGTGAGACAAAGGTATATTTAGAAAAAATTAAACAAGAAACACAGTACAACAAAGAAAAATCTAAAATGTTCGATAGAAAAATGAAAGTATTAGAATGTATTATAAAAGAAGAATCGTTAACTTCCGACGCAAAAATAAAAATGTTTGAAAAAATAATTGATGAAATTGATGTTTAAGGGAATTGAATTAGGATTATAATTATATAAATAAATTTTAACGAGGGTTGTATCGTTCTACTAAACCAAACCCTATTGAATTTCTAGCTCCTACTCCTGCGTCATAACCTATTTTTAATAATTCATCAGAACCAGAAATATAAAATTCACCATCCCAACCTTTGATGACAAAACCTTTATATTTTGAAATTACCATTCTAACATTGTTATTTATAGGTGTAATAAAAAAATTATTATCTTCTGGCTCAACTCCATAAAAAGCTTTATATTTTTTTATCAGATTTATTCGGATATTATTGTTAAATTCTTCTTCAAAAGGAGACAAGTAATGAGTTTTTGTCTTATTTCCAATTTTAAATGAAACATGAGCTGTTATTGGAGATTTAGTAATTACTTTTAGTCCACCATTTGGAGAAAATTTATCATACTTTATGTTACTTACTCTAACTTCTTGGTCGAGTAATGAGTAATGTTCGGTAAACAATATTTTATCAATTATGTATTCCAGAAATTTATCATCATGAGATGAAAGAGTAAACCATACATGATTTTTAAACGTAATTGATTTTGATTCATTATTGTACTCATAGTTTCCGTAGAATTTAGAAAAAGTAAACATCTTAAAGGCAGACTTATCTGTCGTAAAACCTCTATCATGCAAAAATGATTGATAATTTGTATCATTTATCCAATTATATACTAATGCCTGTTGAATGTGATTATAATAAACGGGTAATGTTAATCTGTCGAATTTTAATTTAATAAAAAGTCTCATTATATCACCTCAAAGAAATTATAACAAAAAATAAAAAAGTAATAATTGTAATTTATTAATAAATATGATAATATATATTAAACATTTGTTTAAAATTCTAGTCTTTTAAAAAAATTTAAATATTTCAAGATGGGTTTTTCATGTTTTTTCGTTTAGCTACCAAAGTACATTAATATTTTTTTAAAAAAATGGTCAGTTTTTGCTCGTGAAAACATTTGGCGTTATCTTCAAAAAAAGAAAAAATATACAGAATTTCTTTCCTATATAATTAAGTAAATCGAAGTTTATAAAGCTTTTTTTAAAAGAGTGTAAAGGATATAAACTTTTGAATTTAAAGTAGGCACAGGGCAGAGGCCACTCTTTTGCAAAACGTAGCGAAAAAGTCAAAAAATTCACTGTTAGTATGGATTATAATTATAGCGTATTTTATAAAAAATTTAACAATAAAAAATATTAGAAAAGGGGGCTTAATAAATTGAAAGATACTTTGATCTCAACTGTTGGAGCGAGTTTAGAAAATAATATTAATAAGAAGCAAGGAGAATATAAATCATTATATGATTCAAATAGACTTGAGGATTTAGCTATGATGTTATTAAATCCAAAAATAATACAGGAAGATGAGAGATTATTAGGAGCAGAGATAAATTCTATAGAAAGTATAATTAAAGAAGGTTACATTGATGAAATGAAAAATCTATATCTTTTAGTATCTGACACCGAGACCGGTAGGAAGATAGGAAAAATCTTAAAATATTATTTTGAAAATTCAAAAAATAATTCTTTTGAGCGAGTGACAGTAAAAGTAACTGAAAAATTAGATGATCAAAGAAAAGAAGAATTTACAAGGTATGGTTTAAGAAACTTAGTTAGAAATATGGCTGAGATACTTAAAAAACATGGATTTTCAACAATAATTAATGCAACAGGAGGTTACAAAGCTCAAATTGCTTTTGCTCTTGCCTTAGGTCAAGGAATGAATATCCCAGTTTATTATCTCTTTGAAAGATTTCCTGCTGTTATAAAACTTCCACCATTACCCCTTAGTCTTGACTATCTACTATACATAGATTACATATACTTTATAGATCAATTTGATGAAGAAGGTTTTATTGAATTTAACGAAGATGTTAAAAATCAATATAAAACAATTGATGAAAAATTAATACCTTTATTTGACATACAATCCATAGACAGAAAAAAATATATCGAATTAAATCCTATGGGACAAGTATTTGTTGAATCTGCAAAACACTATTTTAATATATCAAAAAAAGAACAAATTTCTTTACTGCCAAGAAGTAAAGAATTAATCTTTCAAGGATCAAAGGTAGAAGCACATTCACAAGAAATTATTGCTAAATATAACATAAACAAAAAATTTGAACAGTTACCTTTTGTAGAAAAAGTATACGTAAAAGGCAGTAGCACTGCTGAACGTTCAGGCAAGAAAAGCAAAGTTAAAATATTAGGAAATGAAATAAAAGCTTCTATATGTACAAATGACGGTATACTTGATCTTGGAATACAAGTAACTGCACGGAACAATGAAGAAATGATACTGGCCAAAGAAATAATATACGATTTTGTAAACAGTAGTTTTTGAGATTAATTTGTACTCACTTTAGAAACGAAGATTTTTCTAAAAATAAGCTTTTGAATTTAAATTGGGTCCAGGGCGGAGCCCTCCCCATCTCCTTCGGTACAAGTACCGAAAAAGGTAAAGAAATTAGAAATTAGTAATTAGTAAGGACTAGAAGCAGGGAGATATTTTGTAAAAGAATCAACGCTAAAATATACATATAATAAGGATTTTGGAATTTCTAAAGTGGGTATAAATTAAAAAATTAAGGAGGTGAACTATGCCTGAGATTTTTAGTAAAGAAAAAATTTGTAAAATATTGAAAAAACGTTATCCCGATCTTCCAGCAGATTGGGCTGAAAATGATAGATACTTTCCAAGAAAACCTTTAAGTGTTTTTTCTTACGATGTAGACAGTATAAAGAATTATGTATTTAGTTCTTCTGAGTTTAAGGCTATCATAGGTGCCAGTAAGTTAGTTTCAGACTTTGACGTCATAGCCAATAATTTCCTAGAAAATGAGAATTCCTATGTTATACATGCAGTAGGCGGAACAGGATTAGCAATTGTTTTAAGTGAAGAATTACATAGGATAGAGCAAGAATTAATAAAAGCATTTGAAGAAAATGTGCCTGGAGGTTTTTTAACTACTTCTTCTGTAGATTTTTATCCTTCGGAATTAATTTATGGACTAAAAAAAGAAGAATTAGAAGAAGAAAAATTAGAACAACAGTTTGGCATTAAGTTCAACAACCTTACTAAGGAACCAAGTTTTTATAGACTCTTCTCTTTATTAGCTTCAAAAATGAGGGAAAAAAAGAACTCAAAACAAATAGAAATGAAGAGAATCACGCCAGAATTTCATATATGTGAATCTTGCAATACCTATCCGGCTTTTTACACTTTACCAGTGGCTGCTGATATCAATGAACCTGGAGAAATTAGAATTTGTGAAGCTTGTAAAAAGAAGATAGAAGTTGGGGAAGAAAAAATTAAAAAAGATCATTTTGCATCATCGCTTTTAAAAATTGATACAAAAGCGGATGAAGAACAGTTATCAGATTGGCTTGGGGTAATATACATAGATGGTAATAATTTAGGGAAATTGTATTCAAGAATACAAACAGATCAAGAATATATAAAAGTTTCTGAAAATATTGAAAGAGCGTCAATAAACGCAGTTAATCAGGTAATAGAACAAATGAAATTAAAGGATAAATATGCTTCACCAATTTTAGGTGGAGATGACATTATGTTGTTTGTTCCTTCAAGATTAGCAATAGATATTTATTTTAAATTGGACGAGATTCTGACAAAAGAATTTAGGAACATTGATGGAAAGGGAAATGGGATAAGTTACTGTGGTTCTATATTGTTTTGTAAAAAAACAATGCCTTTAAAGATTATATTTGAAGCTTCAAATTCTTTACTTAAAGAAGCAAAATCTGCATATTATAATAATTTTCAAAAAGGTGAAAAAGAAAAAAATTATATTGCTACGAGAGTACTTTGGGGTAACAGTACTGAAGTAAAAACTACTGAGTATTTTGGCACTAACAAAGAAATTAAAGAAATAATTGGAGAAGCAATGGAGTTTGAAGAATTCAAACGCTACTATAATCTACTAAAAAGATTAAGCAATGAAGAAGTTACATTCTTACAAAAAGCAGCCAAACTAATGAATGAAATAGCTCCTGTTGCAAAGTTGAACGTAAATTATTTTTTTACAAAAAACATCAAAAATTTGAGTAATTATGAAGAATTATATAATTCAGTATTTTTCCCAGAAGAAGGTAGAACAAGAGTATTAAGCTCTATAGATCTCTTAAAATTTATTGATAAGGGGGCTAAACAATGAAGATTAAAGTAAAGATAGAAACCAAATCCCCTTTGTTAGTTTCAGAGGAATTTTCTAGAATTTGGAATAAATCGCAAAAAAGAGACAAAAATGGAACTTCATACATTCCAGGTTCTGCTTTAAAAGGTGCGTTTCGAGAAACTGCAGATACATTGCCAAATTATAAGAAAGAAGTTTCAGATTTATTTGGAGAATCTCACACAAAAATGGGAAAATTGCAATTTTCAAAATTAGTTTGCTATAATCCATCTTATGTAGAAAAAACACATGTAGTTATTGATAGAAAAACCAGAACAAGTTCATATCAAAGACTATACAGTACAAATGCCTTATCTAGTGGCAATGTTTTAGAGGGGTACATATATTTTGATGAACAATTAACAGACAGAGAAAAAGAACTATTGGAATTATTAACATCATTGGTAAAAAAAATTGGAGGAATGAAATCAGCTGGTTATGGCTCCGTTGATATATTCTTTGAATATGAAGATAATAATCAAGTTAATCAAGAAACGAACAAAAAGATATACGATAATTATGCATTATTAGTTCTAGAACCCTTAGAACCATTTTTAACAGTAAAGGAACGATCGAAAAAATATATGTATAAATCATCAAAAATTATCAACGGTGAAACAGTTAGAGGTGCGTATGCAAATAAATTAGCTAAGAATCCATATTTTAAAAATATAATTTTTAATGAAGAAGTAAAATTCCCTACTCTTTTTCCTAGCAAAGAAGAAATAGTTGTTGCTCCTACTCCATTTACCACTATGAAAGAGAAATATCGAGATAATCCAGAAGAATTGTTTGATTTAACAATACCAAAAATAATCGAAAAAGAAATAAACAAAGAACAATTAAGAATATCATTAGAAGATATTTCATTAACAGGAGAAAGACTAGAGAATGCCTCGGGTTATCTCGATTATTTTAACCATAAAATAATTTCTGTAGAATCTGACACAAAGCAATATACACAAACAGCCGTTTCTCGTAAGACAAGGGCTACAAAGTCAGGTGAAATGAGAAGTTATATTACAGAATATTACGATAAAATGGTAGGAATTATCAGATCAACAAAAAAAGAGTATTTTGAAGCACTATCAGAAATTGATTATATAACCATAGGGAACTCAAAAACAAGAGGTTTTGGAAAAATGAAGGCAAGAATATTGCCTCTGGATGATCTAAAAGAAAAATTCAAAGAAAATATTAACAGTTTTACATGCGTAGTTAATAGTTATATTAAACCAGAAAAAGTTTATATACCATTATTACTTACCTCTGATCTTATAATCCCTGTCAACAAAACTTTAGATGAAATATTTGAGGATAAGGGTTTTAAAATAAATCAACAAATATACAGAAAAGATAAATTTACTTCATGGAATGTCAGAACAAATAATATAAAAACCGCATATGAAACTATAAAATCGGGAGCTGTTATTATCTTAGAATCCGAAGATATTAATTGCGTGGATAAAGTTTGGCAAATGTTTTTGGATGGTTTAGGCCATAGAACTGGAAGTGGTTTTGGAAGTTTTTTAGTAGTTGATTTTTCAAAAATTAAAACACTTTAAAAACCATATTTCTAAAACTCGAGTAAAAAAATTAATCAGGAGGTGCAAAATGGCTTTAACTGGTGATGAGAAAAAATATATAATTAATAGAATGCAATCTTTGATAGACACATCACGTGGAAAAATAATTAACGATACCCAAATTAGGAAATACGCATCTATGGCAAGCCAAGCAGATTGTAAAGAAGAATTTTTTAACTATTTACATTATCAAATTGGTAGAGCACCAGGTCATGAAAAAAACTTTTTGAGAAGTGTTTTAGACGAAATAACAAAAATGGAAAATAAATTTAGTGATGAAGAAAAGTATCTTGAAGCTTTGGCATATTTTTTTGGTTATATGGCAAGATACAAAAAATTTGTAGATAAAAGTGACGATGCTCAAGGAGAAAAAGGTAAAAGGAGGCAATATTAATGATTCCTTTTGACACATTTAAGAACAAATATTTTTTTGATATATATATCACCGCAGAAACTCCAATACATATAGGATCTGGGGAAGAAGGGTTATCGCCATTAGATATAGACAGCTCTGTATTAAAAGATTCAGAAGGTAATACCATCATACCAGGTTCTTCATTAAAAGGTGTATTTAGATCTAATTTAGAACAAATACTAAGAGGGAAAAATGTAAAAATATGTGATGAAGTTGGAGGCAATCCTTGCATAAATTCAAAAGATAGAAAAAAGTTTGATAATGAAGATAGCTGGTTTTCTCATATTGAAAAAAACATATGTGAAGTATGCAATCTATTTGGTTCTAACTCCTTTTCTTCTAGGGTATTTTTTAGCGATGCTATGGCAGATAAAAAACAACAAAATATAAACTATAGAGATGGAGTAAAGATTCGTAGAGACACAGAAGTTGCTGCAATTAAGGCAAAATATGATTATGAAATTGTTTCATCAGGAACAATTTTTAAAACAGAGTTATTAATGGAAAATGTTGAAGATTATCAAGTTGGTTACATACTTTTTATAATCGATATGATAAATAACGGACTTATAAGATTTGGAGGTAAAAAATCAGCTGGCTTAGGAAAATTAAAGTTTCAATTTAACATTAAATCTTTAAATTTTGATGACATAACAAAAGGAATTTTTGAACCAAAAGCATTGAATGAAAATCAAATTGAAAACTTAAAAAAAGCGTCTATAGAAAGATTGGCAAAGGTTGGTGAAACAAATGTTTAAAACAATACGTAATTTTCATAAATTTCAATTAAAGATAGTACCAAGAAGTGGTTTTCATATTGGAGCAGGAGATACTGATATAACTCCAATAGCTTCTGATGCAGAGTTTGTTAGAATAAGTACCCCTTGGGGAAGAACTGTTTACATTCCTGGAAGTTCATTAAAAGGAGTTTTTAGATCAGATGCAGAAGCCTTATTAAAATCTCAAAACAAAGAAGTTTGTGAATTAGCTAAGGGCGATAGAAAGGATAAAGATTGTGGGAAAGATATAAATAACAATAACAATTTAGAAAAATCAGAAGACATTTATCCTTCAGTATGCCCGAGTTGTAAAACATTTGGGAATATGAAAATGGCTTCTGTCGTCAGATTTGAAGATTTTTTTCCTTTTAAAAGTGATGAATCTGATGAAGAAAAAATCAAACACATTGACGAAATAGAAAAGTACACTTCGATAAGAAATGGTATTAAAATTGATAGGTTTACAGGAAGTACATCAAAAGGCGCCCTATACGATTATGAAGTTATAACTGGAGGCTGTTTTTATGGCAATATCCTACTAAAAAATCCCGAAATATGGCAAGTTTTATTGATATATAAGACAATAAATAATATTAAAGATGGTTTTGTAAAAGTCGGTGGAAAGAAATCAAGAGGATTAGGAAATTTAGATATACAAATCGAAGCCTTAGTTATTAATTCCAAAAGCGAAAAAGCAATTACCTTTACTAAATTTGAAGATGGACAATTTAAAGATAATAATGTTCAATTTGACTTTCAAAATGCCTTTAAAGAAAGAGATCTAATTGGACAAAAGATTACTATTACTGATAAAGCAGCTATAGAAAATTACTTTCAGCAAATGCTAACAAAATTGCCAGAAAGCTGGTGATAGAATGAATCCAATATTAAATCATTTTGATAAAACAAAAAAATGTGAAATCATATACAACGATTATAATGTATTTAAATACGAATATAAAACTATTGAAGAAGCAAAAACTATCTATGATGAATTAAAATCCAACAATTTTAATGATTTCTATTTTAGAGTATTTTCTAAAGATTTTGATTATATACATAATTATGGAGAAGAAATATATGATTTAGAAAGAATCGAACCAAATGAAGTATTATATCTAAATGAAACAATAGAAGGACTGCCAAATAATAAAGCAAAAGGAAAAAAGAAAGATGACTATCCTGCCTATTTTAGAATGGGATTTATTAAAGGGGATGATAAATAATGTCATATCGTAGTTCAGTAAATAAATCTTATGAAAATAAAGAATCTCCTAAAGGATATTATTATGTTAACAGAGTAGAACCCACTAACGGAACTAAAGAAATACTGAATCATTCTGAGAAATATGCAAATCCTAATTTAATCTCTGGAGTATTAATTGGAAAAATGCAAGCTTTAAAACCATTATGTTTTACCCAAAGTCTATTGGCAATAGTGAATAGTAAGCCAACATATCTTTTACACAGGGAAGCTGGAAAAATAGTACTGTCAGGTTCACAACTAAAGGGTGCAATTAAAACATACATGCAAGCACTTAGTATGTCTTATGACGATGAAGAAAGAATTGATAAAAACAAATTAGATCTTGTTAATTCGATAACGGGATATATGGGATATACATCAAGAATAATGTTCAAAGATATTATAATAGATGAAAAAGATGTTGAAACCGAAATAATAGTTGGAAAACTACAATGGAGTCAAGCAGACAAATTAACTCGTGAAAATAAAATCAGATTGTATAGTCATAAAAAACATGAAGAATTAGACAGAAAAGTTAATTTTGAGGTTTTACCTCCCGGAAGCGCGTTTACTTTTGAAATACTATTAAATGGGCTAAAAAATGAAGAAGCTGGTTTGTTATTTTTAGCTATGGGATTTTCACCTAAGGATAGATTTGCTCTGAAAATTGGAAGAGGTAAAAACTTAGATATGGGATCGGTAAAATTTATTCCAGAACGACTACTTACTCCTAAACATAGTTTTGACGTGTCTCCAAATATAATAAAAGATAAAGACTTAGTAAAGTTGATTTTTAAGAGCGTTAACAAATACAAATCACAAATGCACAAAAAAAATCTGGAAAATTTACAAAAGATAATAAAGGATTCTGAAGGTGTGTTTCAAATATGATATCGAAAAAAGAAATTATACAAGATGCTGAAGAAGTAGCAAAAAAATTTTTAGAAAAATTAAATTCAGAACAACAAATAAATACTACAATTAATGTTGTTAAGAAATATATGTCTTACATAAAAATTTTTGACGTAGATTCTTTTTTATCTATAAATGAAAGTATAATGGATAAAAGCCTAATAGGAAATGATGAAACCTTTAAAATGCTGAAAAACATTGTTAAGGTAAGAAAAAATAAATATTCAAAAAATGAAATGCTAAATTTTTTAGGATATTTAGCAAGAGCGTTAACATTTTACAAGTAAAAAATCTGTCGACCTCCCTATAAGTTAAAAAACGGTGGGAGTCGACAGATTTGTTATAAGAATAATAAAATTGTTTTAATAAACATTTGAATGCACTTTAAGAAAAATCAATACTAAATTAACTCAACATGTTCAGCATTAAACAAAAATTTTTCTTTTTTTCTTCTATCTTTATTTAACTTTATATTAGGTAAAAAAAGAACTTTTTCTCCTTCCCTTATTTTGTCTACTTGTTCTTTATATCTTAAATTATAATGGTTAAAATAAAATTCTTTATTTTTTTCCGAGTTTTTGATAAATCCAAAACCTTTGCTTTTAATATAATTATTTATTTGTCCTTGAATTCGTGGCATATATTTAAAATATAATTCGTCAAGTTTTTGATGCACTTCATTTTCTGAAAATTGTAAAGAAGTACCTTCTAATTCTTTTATTATAAATTTATCTTTAAAAGAATAATTGTATTTATCAATCAATTTCTTAAAATAATTATAAAATAATAATGCTTCTTCCATATTACCAAGATCTTGTGATATTGAAGCAATATGTAAAAAAGATCTATAGAGAATTTTATAATTTTTATCTTCTTTGACAGATTTTACATAATACCATAAAGCTTCCTCTTTGTTAATCTTCAAAACAATATCTCCAATATAAGTATCAATTATGCCATTTCTTAGTTCGTTTCTAATCCAAATTAAATTAGCTTTAGCACTTTTTACTTCTCCTTGCAAGCCTATGGAATTGTAATATTTACTAAGGTACCAGTATTTGTTTTTGGGGTTTATAAAATTAGGATTTAAAGGTTGAATTTTATTAAAAAAATTAATAAAATCTTTTTTATTATTTTGAAATAATAATTTTCCATAATATGAGGCATATCTAGCTAAAGTACTATCATACTTTACCGGATTGTCTTCTATCTTTGATTGGGGATTTTGATCGTTATTAAGAAGTGCAGGATTAACTAAAGATAGTAAATACATTTGATCTTTGAGATTTACTTTCGAAGATTTTAGATATCTTATTAATGAATTAACAATATAGGAATAACTAGAAATTTCAACATTGATGAATTCAAATAATTCCATTAATTCTTTATATTTTTGAAAATCAAAACCATCTTTAAAATATTTAGAGCAAATAACCCAAGCATATGCATTTATTGTGTGCTTAATTAGTATATTTTTGTTTTTAATGGTTTCATTAATCCTTGCTTTAGCAATTTGTTCAGCTTTATCTAATTCTCCTTGTTTCCTAAGATTAAAAATTAATTGAGAAAATTGAAAGTCATTTAAATTGTCATAATTTACCTCACTCATATCTTTTTTCCCCCCCTATAACGATAATAACAGACGTTTTATGTTATATCGACCTATATTTGACGTTCGGTTTTTATATATTATAACATTTATTTTACATAATAGGTAAAATGATAGAATTTGATGAAATGAAAGAAATTTTTGGTCCTATTCAGACTAAATTCAATTTTTTAGTAAAAAATTGATAATTTGATTAAAAATCATATAAAATAAAACCAGAATTTATTGATTAAATAGATTTAATTATAACAAGAATAATTTAGATTTTATAGGCATTAGATAAATTCGCAACCGTTATTTAAAAATAATGGTTGACTTTTGTAATTTTAAATGTTAAAATATTAACAGTTTTGTATAATTCTATAATAAAGTATTTCTTCTTACTTTTTTGGAAGCTTCACAGACAAACTGTCAGCATTATTAATTATGACTTTACAGTCTAAATTAATTGTGTTCTTCTTTTTCATAAATTAACTGCCCTAGAGAGAACAAAAAACATCATTTATTTATTCACTAAAAGGTATGATCCAGCCAAGATAACTTTCGATATTTCTATCTTAATTATTAAAATTATATAATAATTTTATTTGTTCATTGAAAAGAAAGTTTGGAACGTGGTTTTCCAAGCCTTAATATGGTTCCATACATTACCCAAACTTATATATAATGTTACTAAATGTGCTTTAAAAAGGTCTTTTCCTTCCCAAGATAAGAGAGACTTTATTTTCTTGTTAAATGTAAATTATATTATTTACGTCGCACTTGTCTTAAAATATTTTTCTTAATATTTATTTAACAACAATAACTGCTTAATTAGGTACTTAAAAAATGATAGACTTTTAAAGACACTATTTTTAATTATAAATGGGTTAAGGGCAGAACCTTTCTCCCTTCTCCTTTTTCTTCAGTGAAAATACCGAAGAAGTTAAAAAAGTTAAAAGGAGTGGTAAATATGTCTAAAATAGTTCCATCTTATGAACATATAGAAAATTTAAAAGTTAAACCAACTGAAGAAGAATTGAATATATTGAATTTTTTGAGGGAATATCCTGATGATTCTTTGGAAGTTTACTATAAACCTTTTCTAAATGGAGAAAAACCTGATATAGCGATTATAAAAAAGAATTACGGAGTTTTTTTAATAACGGTAAAGGATTGGGACTTAAATAACTATAGATTAGTTGATAATAGTAAGCAAAAAAGCAACTTAAAAAAAATTAAATGGTTTTTAAAAGAAGACAATACACAAATTTTATCCCCTTTTTCACAAGTTGAACATTATAAGAACAATATTTACTCATTTCATATAGAGGACTTGGCTAAAATGAAAGCACTCAATTCAAGAATGTATACAATTGTTAAATGTGGGGTTTTTTTTAGTAAAGCAACAGATTATGAATTAAGAAAGAAGTATGGAATTAATTTCGATAATAATAATCAAAAACAATATATAAAAGTATTATCAAAAGATACTTTAAATAACAATAATTTTAATGATCTTTTAAATAGCTTAGGTTGGAATAAAAAATATCAAGAACAGCTTTTTACAGAAGAATTATATAAAAAATTTGTTAAAAAATTTATTCCACCTATACATTATTTAGAAGAAGGAGAAGATTTTCCAATAGATACCAGAAAAAACCGAGGAGAACTTTTTAAAAGTTCAGCAGGGTCTCAAAAAATTAAAGGTGTCGTTGGTTCGGGAAAAACTACAATTTTAGCTATGAGAGCAATAAATGCATATAAACGTACAAATAAACCCGTACTAATCTTGACATATAATATTACATTGAAAAATTATATAAAAGATAAAATAGCAAAAGTTAAAGCAGAATTTCCTTGGAATAATTTTATTGTTTTAAATTATCACTATTTTATTAATATGCAATTAAACAAAGTGGGGATTCATATTATTCCACCACCGATAGATTATAATAAAGAAAAAAAAGAAGAATATTTTGAAGAAAATTATTATTCAAACGAAACTTTGTTCGAAAATCATAAAAATGAGCTTGAAAAGTATTCCGCGATTTTTATTGACGAAGCCCAAGATTATAGATATGAATGGTTTGTAATTTTAAAGTCATTCTTTTTAGAAGAAAACGGAGAATTTGTTATATTTTGTGATGAAAAACAAAATATATATGGAAGAGACTTAGATTCAGAAAAAAAGGTTAAAACAAATATTCCGGGTAAATGGAATAAAATAGAGACATTAGACGCATCGTACAGATCAAATGAAAATTTGGTAATTATTGCTGATAAATTTCAGAAAGAATTTTTGAGAAACAAATATGAATATGAAAAGATAAAATCAAAAAATCAGCGATTACCGTTTGAAAAGAGAATTACAAATTATTATTATATAGATGACAAATATGAACACAAAAATGATTTAATAGCTAATTTAGTAATTAATGAATATAATAATCTTTCAGTTAACTCCGATGATGTTTGCGTTTTAAGCTCTTTTAAAGAAGATCTTAGATATATAGAATATAAATTTAGAACAAGTTTTAAAGAAGACACTCATACGACTTTTTTGGAATTTGAATTGTATAATGAATTAAAGGAAATTTATTCTAAAGATTGGAAATGTGAAGAGTGGTGGAAAAAATTTTGTGATGAAGTTGAAAGAATAGAAAATGCTTATAAGTTTAACTTTAAACTACATTCTTGGCAAATAAAGTTTTCAACAATTCATAGTTTCAAAGGTCTGGAAAGTTATGCTGTAATTTTGATAATTAATTCTAAAGATTCAGAAGAACTTATCTATACTGGTATTACACGGGCTAGAGAAAGCTTGATAGTTATAAATAATGGCAATAAAAAATATGATGACTTTTTCAGAAAAAACATGCAATTTCAACATCTTGCGAGCATAGTCGCTTAAAAATCTTTCAAGTTAAATTTTTATTCTTCAGTTGTTATCACTATAGCTACTTAATTCAATAATATTTTAAGAAATAGAATTATTAGAATATGCCTGCGTGATTTTAGGAGGCTAATATGAATATTTTTTATCCAGTTTCGGGAGGAAATGAAATAGGTGCCAGTTGTTATTTTTTTCATTTAGGAGATTCTAAAATCATTGTTGACATGGGAAAGAGATACTTTGGTAAAAAAGTATATCCTGATTTTCTTACGCTTATTAACAAAGGTTTTATCGATGGTCTTTGGGAAATTGATGCTGTGTTTATTTCTCATGTCCATCTCGATCATATTGGTGGATTAATTAATTATATAGATGAATTAGTAAATGCAAATATTTATATATCAGCTGAAAGCTTTGAATTGTATAAGGCGGTATTGTATTGCAATCTAAAGAAAACAGATGAGAAGTTAGAAAGTTTTTTTATGGAAAAAATAAACAAAATAATGGAAAAAACTGTTTTGCTTTACTATGGGGAAAAATACAACATAAAGGATTTGCAAGTTACTTGTTTTAAAGCAGGTCATATTCTTGGTGCTTCTAGTATATTAATAGAATACAAGGATAGAAAGATATTATATACAGGAGACTTTACAGACTATGACTTAGAAGCAGTAAAGGCACAACAGTTACCCAAAAGTTTAGAAGTTGATATTTTAATTTCTGAGAGTACTTATGGTTATTTTGAAAATAAAATTAACAGAAAATCTGATGAATTAAATTTCATACGTAGAGTAAAAAATATCATTGATAATGGTGGAAATATTCTTGTACCCACTTTTGCATTAGGAAAAAGTCAAGAAATTGCTTTAATACTAAAAAAATATTTAAATAATGGTATACTGCCAAATAATATGCATGTTGTCTTAGATGGTTTATGTATCACGTATTCACTAATCTACCAAAAATCTGGGATTACGATTTTTAACGATAACATTAACATAGCAAAAAGTAATTTCCATAAAAAAATTAATAACTTATCTAGAACTATTGTTATAACAAGTTCAGCTAATATGGCGCCTTATAGTAGATCCTATTATTATTATAAAGAGATGATGGATGACTCAAAAAACAAATTGTTTTTATCATACTACCGAGATGAAGAGTATGTAAAAGAAAAATATATAAATAAGTTTAAAAGAAATCAAAATACATACTTCTATAGAATTGCGACTCATGCGGATGTTATTGGTATAAAAAACTTGATAGAAAAAACACAACCTAAGAAAGTAATTTTTGTCCATGGTGACTTTTCATCTAAAAATAGGAATAATATATATTCCTTGTTTATAAATTTTTTTAAAGATATAGAATTCATCCTTTCTTTAAATAACAAAGAATATTATTTTTAATTAAATTACATATAAAATTAGCTTTTTTTAGGAAAGAAGGCCTTATGAGAACAAGGATTTTATCCTGTAAAGTTTGCCTATTTTCTATGATACAAGCCTCAAAAATATGCTAAAAATATTCAAAATTAGTAAAAATATTACAAATTAAGATAGGGACTTTAGAAATTGATATTTTCTAAAAGGAAGCATTTGAATTTATAGCGAGTCGAGGGCAGAGCCCTGTCCTTAATACATAGGAGGTCTAAATATGAAAGATTATTTTATTAGTGCTCTAAATAGCGAATTGAGATACCAAAAAGATAAGAAGGATAATAAAAATAGCCAAATAGTTAAAGCTCAGTTATTTGAATTATTAAAAGCTATGAGAAAAAACTTTTTTACTCCAATAAAATATAAGAAGATAATAGAAAATAATACTAATGCTCCTGTAGAAAACTTCGATATTAGACGTACTTTAAATAATTGGGGAGTTAATGATTTAAAAAGTTATGAGACTTGGTTTCATAAAACAAGAGAATTAGAACGATACTTTCTAAATATTTTGAGAAAAGAAAACATAAAACAAAATATTCAAGAAATTGATAAATATTTAGAAAAAGGAAGGATTCCAGAAATTACTTATTCAATGGTTTTTTATCTTATATCAGAAACAGATGAATTTTCTCAAGAAGATAAAAAAATAATAAAAAAATATTTGTCAGAAACGATTTATTTTAATTCAATGATGGTTTTCAAAAATGTGTTGGGGGAAGCTTCTGCAAATTTTATTAAAAAGGGAAAAAATTCAACTTATTCTGAGAAGGAAAAATATAAAAAAATAATAATCAGTAATACTTCTAGAATTATTTGGATGGGAGAAAATAGAGATACTATAAATAAGGCGATGGATTTAAAATCTTCTCTAAAATTTACTGAAATACAAAATGAAACGTTAAAAAGAGAATTAAAAAATGTTAAGCAAAATGCAGAGTTGTCAGTAATATTTAACTTGTTAAAAGAGATGAATTCTTTCAAATATGAAGAAATAATTAGTAACGTTTTTTTAGCTTGCAGCAAATTTTCAGAATTAGAAAAAGAACAAATTAGTTTACCAAAAGAGTTTAAATATATGGAATTAACTATTAAATTAATGAAAAAATTCTTTAATGACATAGGAGTTACTGAGTATGGGACACTAAATGAACTTATATGTGCAGACGAGAAAGTAGTTGAAAAGTATGAATATTTAGGAAAACCTTTTCTTCAAAACGAAAAGAAAAACTTACAATTAATCAAAACTGGGATTATGTATAAAGGAAAAGTAATTTCGAAACCAGTTGTAAAAGAAATAGTAGAGGAACTAAAAAAAGAAGTAAAAGGAGTGGAGAACAAAATGAAAAAAGAAAGAAAAGAAGAAAGAATGGAAGAAAGGAAGGAAAAAGCAAATGAAAAAGGAGTGGTAAAGATGGAAGAAAGAAAACTAGTAGAGGAAATAGAAGAAGCAAAGAGAAATTTAGTAGAAAAAGTTCTTCAATGGACAGAAAGTTTGAAACCAGTTAAAGATACACACGTAAAAGTAAAGGGGCGTTACTACCCCCTACTGGAAAAAGAAACGGGCAAGCTGCACCTGATAGATAAGGTCGAAGGGAAGAAAGTTCCCTTTACCTTAGTAGAACAAAATATGAAAATCGTTATTGTAACTCTTTTGGCTGAAAAGAAAGAAGAAATTGAAAAGGAGGTGCGCGAAGAGAAAATGAAGTATTTGGAAAAAAAGAAGAGTGAGATAGAGAAATTATTGAACAAGTTTTAAAGTGAAATTAAAAGTAATAAGAGCAACAATAATAATTTCTTCATCCATTATTATATTGATGTGGAGGTTATTAGGTAGTAAAGAGGATAGCAAGTTAGCACGGATTGCAATTCCTCTTATCTGGCTTAGGCA
>JBAYZI010000019.1:0-29022 GCA_041672585.1 Cloacimonadales bacterium (SeqCode)
TTCTTGATTAAGAAGTTAGGTGAAGATAAAGCTCTCTTGAAAGCAGAGTTAGAACAAGAAGCATCTGCTGTTTATTATTTTAATTCAATTTATATATTCATTAGAAATGAGCTTTACACAGTAGAGCTTCCCTTTAAGAATTCAATTTTTAAAGAGATGTTAAGCACTGGAGTGATTTTATCTTTCAAAGATGTAATTTATTACTATACTATTGTGGCTAAACAACTTAGTCTGGCTAATTATTATCTGGATTTAGATGAAGAGATTATCTTGCCCAAAATCTATGATAACCGCCCCAAGATTTATTTTAAGCTGAGCAAAGAGGATAATGTTGTTATTATGGATGGAAGTTTAGTCTATAATGACGTGATTACGCTTCCTCTTTCCATTATTAGGTTGAATGCAAATTTGATTAATTATGAATATGCTCCGGATCAGAAGGCGTGGTTTCATATCCCGGCAGTTGTTTTCAAAGAAGTTTTTGAATTCTTAGATCAGTTACCAAATCCGCAATATCAAAGATTGGAAAGTGATTCTCAGCTCTATTTTGAGGGAGATCTCAGCATAGATTTGTTAAAGAAAGCTATTTTTGAACTCTCTAATGAGGATTGGAACATTGAATTATCAGATGATTTAAAGAAGGATTTCGTCTATAAAGTTCACCTTCAAGCAGAAGTTACAACCAAAACTAAGGAAGAGATTAACTGGTTCCAATATGAAGTAGCGTATAAATATAAAGACTTTGCTTTCACGCATGCTGAGCTCAAGAAGTTCTTCTCTTCTAAACAGAAGTTTATGACTTTGGAAGATGGCAGATTAATCTTCTTTGAGAATAAAGAGGTTTTTGAGCAAATTGATAACCTTCTGAACAAATCATCTGCTACTAAAGATTTAGTTTATTCTATGAGTATGGATAGAATTCCTTACTTTTTCCGTTTAGTAAATGATAATCCGGCTATAAAACTTTATGGCGATAAATATATAGACTCTATGTCTCAAGATTTAATTGCAGGACAGCTAAAAAATGGTCCAAAAGTGCCAACTTTCCTTAATCATATAATGAGAAGTTACCAGAAATCCGGTTACCGCTGGTTGAAGATGTTAGAACATTACCACCTTAGTGGCATTCTGGCAGATGAAATGGGATTAGGTAAAACTATTCAGGCTATATCAGTCTTATCTGAAGTTCCGGCAGGAGAAAAAGCGATTATTATTTGTCCTAAAACACTAATCTATAACTGGGCAGAAGAGTTTAAAAAGTTTAAGCTGGATAAATCTTTTGTAATTTATGAAGGAAACAAACAAGAGAGATTAGACCTTCTGAATAAAGTGAATTATGATATTTTGATTGCTTCTTATTCTATTATTCAAAATGATATTGAAGATCTGGGTGAAATGGTCTTCTATTATGTGATTTTAGATGAAGCTCAGCATATCAAGAATGTTACTGCTTTAAGAACTAAAGCAATAAAAAAGCTGAAATCCCGACACAGAATTGCTCTCACAGGAACTCCTTTAGAAAACGATATTTCGGAAATTTGGTCTCTTTTTGATTTTCTATTACCTAACTATTTAATGAACAGACAGAGGTTTGTCAGGACTTTTAGTGCCAATGAGAATGTAAGCCAGAGACAAGATTTGAATAAAATGATCTCACCTTTTATCCTGAGAAGGAAGAAGAGTGATGTTCTGTTAGAATTGCCTAATAAACAAGAACAAATAGTCTTTTGCAAGCTTTCTCCGGTACAAGAGAAGGTTTATTTACAGTTGCTGGAAAAGGTTAATAAATCATATTTTAATCCTGAACAAACTGAAAAGATTAATTATATAAATATTCTTACTGCTTTGATGAAGTTGAGGCAAATCTGTGATCATCCTCATCTGGTTGAAAGTGATATCAAAGATGATTTTATTCTTTCCGGTAAGATAGAACTTTTGCAAGAGTTAGTGTTAGATGCTATTGATTCCGGAAGAAAGATTTTAATTTTTAGTCAATTTATCGGGATGTTGCAGATTATCAAAAAGATGGTAACTCTACACAATATTCCTTATGAATATTTAGATGGGAAAACTAGAGATAGGCAAAAGCATATTGAAAACTTTAATAATAATACTAAGATTAAGGTCTTTTTAATCAGCTTGAAAACAGGTGGCTTTGGTCTTAATTTAACTGCTGCCGATACTGTGATTCTAACTGATCCGTGGTGGAATCCCATGATTGAAAACCAGGCAATTGATAGGGCTCATAGAATTGGTCAAACTAAGAAAGTACAGGTTTATAAACTGATTTCTAAGGGTACTGTGGAAGAGAAGATTATCTCTCTCCAAAATAGTAAGAGAGAGCTGTTTGAACAGATTATTGAGAATAATGATAATATTCTAAAGTCTATGTCTGTCGAACAAATTAAAGATCTGTTCCATTATGAGAGTTGAGTGTAAATAATGATTAAAGTCGCTAACATTAGTTTAAGTTTTGCGGATAAAAAGGTGTTTGAGAATCTTTCATTTCACATTTCGCGTGGAGAAAAGGTTCTTTTAGATGCTCCTTCCGGCAAAGGTAAAACTTCTCTTTTGAAAATTATGATGGGTTTTATCACACCTGATTCCGGAGAAGTTCATATTAGTGGACAGCTTTTGACTGCGCATAATACTAAAGTGTTAAGAAGCAAGATTGCCTATCTTCCTCAAGATATTGCTTTTCCCAAGATGAAAGTAATTGAGTTTATTAAGCTGGTTTTGGATTATGAATCAAACAAGCATATTAAGTATAATGAGAATCAAGTTTGGGAGATGTTAGAACACTTAAAACTACCTTTGTCGATATTAAAGCAAGACACTCTCTCCATTTCAGGTGGCGAGAAGCAAAGGATTGGTATTCTGATAATGCAACTGTTGAATCGCGAAATATTTCTGCTTGATGAGCTAACTTCTGCTTTAAACAGTGAACTCAAAGAATTCATTGCGAATTATTTTCTCCAAATGAAGCAAACAGTTATAGTCGTTTCACATGATGAGATTTGGCAACAGAATTCTATCAGAAAGGTGAGGTGGTAAGATGGGAGCCAAAGATTTAAATTTATACTCTATGCTATTTGCTTATCTACTTTTGTTAATCCCTTTAGGAATACTAATCTTCATGCAGGTAAAGCTTGTTAAAGAAACGATAGTCAGTGTTTTAAGAATGTCTATTCAGCTGGGATTAGTTGGTATTTATCTTAAATATCTCTTTGTCTGGGATAATACTTGTCTCAATATTGCCTGGCTAATGGTAATGATCACAGTCTCTACTTTCAGCGTTATTAATTCTAATGGGATTCGTAGAAGAGATTTCTTCTTACCGGTTATGGGAGCCTTGGCAATTTCACTCTTTTTCAATATTAGTTACTTCAACTTCTTTATCGTGAAGATATCAGATATATTTAATGCCAAATATCTTATTCCTATTTCAGGAATGCTATTAGGAAACTCCTTAAAAGGGAACATTATTGCAACAAATACTTTCTTTGATTACTTCAAGAATCGAGAAAAAGAGTATCTTTTTACTTTATCTTTAGGTGCTTCACGAGAAGAAGCTCTCCGCCCGGTAGTTAGGGAGTGCATGAAACGCTCTCTAAAACCTACACTTGCTTCCATAGCAACTATTGGATTAGTCTCATTACCGGGGATGATGACAGGTCAAATCTTGGGAGGTTCTGTTCCAACGACTGCTATTAAATACCAAATTGCAATTATGCTTGCTATTTTTTCTACTATGGCAATTTCAATCTTTTTGGTTATATTATTTTTGAAAAACGTTTCATTTAATAAATATGATGTAATGAAGAGAAATATCTTCATTAAAGGAGAAAATTAATGTTATATCTGCTCGCTATTATCAACTTAGTACTCACAGGATTTTGTGGGTTGGCTTTTTACAATATTTACAAGCCATTAAGAGCTCAAGAACTTTTTTTAGAGATAGCTGTTATGGCAATTGCGATAATCTTACTTATAGTTACTAATATTGGCATTCTTTGGGTAAACAATCAGAGAGGAAAAGTTATTAGTGAATTAGAAAAAAAGAATACAATGTTAGAACAAGAACTTACTGCTCAAAAAAGAAAAAACGAAGAGAAGAATAAAGAAGTAAGTGCTTAAAAGTTTTTGTGGATTTGATTGCTCTACATGCCCTACTTACTTGGCGTGGAAAACAGATGATGACGGGTTGAGAGAAAAGCTAAAACTTAAATACTCAACCCCGAATAATCCGTTAGAAAAAAGTGATTTTAACTGTTCGGGATGCCGATCGGAAGAAGGTGTCTTTTTTGTTCACTGCTTTAAATGTGAGATTAGAGCAGAAGCTCTGAATAATTAGCAATTGGATTTCGTAGGGGTAATCCCTTGTGGTTACCCTCTTTCACACGAATTTCCCACCACTAAACCACCGTATGCAAATTAAGTAAAACAAATATCAAAGCAATCAAACAACTCAATTGCACAACAAAAATTAAAGCTCCCACTGTTAAAGACTTAGGTCCTTGTTTGAGCAGGTCAGCAAACTTAATCTTCATCCCAATCCCAACCATGGCAACAGTAAGAATGAACTTACTTATTGCAGAAATAGTACTCCAAGGACTGAAGCTGGGCCATTCAAAATAGTTTGTTATTAAACTGAAAACTTGAAAGTGGTCTGCTAACGATCTGATAATACTGAAGGTTAAAAACCAAATAATAATCGGCGGAAGCAACTTCTTTTTATCTAACTTCTCATGAGCACCGGAAGTTTTATTCTTTTTGCTGTTTAAAATCAGAGATAAGACTAAGATGATAGGTCCGAGCATAGCAATTCGTGCCATTTTAATTACCGTAGCAACTTCCCCTACACTATCATTCACAGAGAAACCGGCAGCTACAACTTGTCCAACTGCCTGCAAAGAACCACCAATAAGAGTAGAAGATTGAAGATCATTGAATCCTAATATCTTAACTGCTAAAGCCGGCACGAAAAATATCCCAATAGTTCCGAGGAAATTAACCACGCCAATCGAGATTCCGGTATCACTTTCATCAGCTTGTATGACAGGAGAAACAGCAGCAATTGCAGAAGAACCGCAAACTGCATTTCCTACCCCGAGCAATAGCGAAGCTTTTTTATTAAAACCAAAGAGTCTTCCCAGCCAAGCACCGGATATGATGGTTATTATTTGTACGATAACTATTATAAGTAAAGGGAGCAAACCTATTTCTGCCAATGACTTAAGCTGAAGATTGAATCCTAATAGCATAATGGCGAAACTGAGAAGTTGTTTTTCAGAAAGTTTCACTCCTGCTGAAAAGTGAGAAGAGAGAGGGATTGTATTACTGATTATCATCCCTAAAATAATGGCAATTGTTACTGATCCAATTTGCCCTAAGTAAGGCGAAATAAATCTTGCCAGCAAGGCAACAGCTATAGTTAACAATAATCCGGGTACTTTCTTTAACATCTTAATTTCCTCTTTATGATTTTGTTGCAATATTTCGAAACTACATAATCTGACAAGTTAATTTTGATAAATAAAAAGGAGCCTGTTTCCAAGCTCCTTAGGTTGTAATTATCTATTTTATTTGAAACTTACCATTTTGATACCTAATTCAACTAATCTCATGGAGTATCCCCACTCATTGTCATACCAGGCAATAATTTTAGCAAGATTACCATTAACATTGGTTAAGGCAGAGTCGAAGATTGCAGAAGTAGAGTTACCAATAATATCATTTGAAACTAGTGGTAGTTCGGAATATTCGATGTAACCTTTCATCTCATTTTCAGCTGCTTTTTTGATAGTAGCATTAAGTTCTTCTTTAGTGGTTGGTTTATCCAAAACTAAAGTAAGATCAATTAAAGATGCATTTGGGATTGGAACTCTAAGAGCAAAACCGTCAAGAACACCTTTCAAAGAAGGAATAACTAAACCGATTGCTTTAGCTGCTCCGGTAGTTGTTGGGATGATATTAACAGCTGCTGCACGAGCTCTTCTTAAATCTTTATGACGCATATCCAAAATCATCTGGTCGTTGGTATAAGCGTGAACTGTGGTCATAAAACCTGATTTAATTTTGAAGTTATCATGGATAACTTTTGCTACAGGAGCCAAACAGGTTGTTGTACAAGAAGCATTTGAAACGATTTTATGTTCCTTTTTAAGTATATTATCGTTTACACCAAGAACTATGGTTGCATCCACATCATCTTTAGCAGGTGCAGAGAGAACAACTTTTTTAGCTCCGGCATCAATATGCTTTTGTAGAGTTTCTTTAGTTCTGAAAGCACCTGTGCATTCGTACACTAAGTCAATCTTAAGTTTTTTCCAAGGCAATTTAGCAGGATCTCTTTCACTGGTAAGAAGAATTTCTTTACCATTAACAACAATTGAGTTTTCTTTTGCTTCTACAGTTCCGGGGAATTTTCCATGGACTGTATCAAACATCAAAAGATGGGCTAAAACTTTTGTATCAATTGAAGCATTGATAGCTACGAGATCTAAAGTATCAGTGTGGTGCATTGCGATTGCTCTCAATACCAATTTACCGATTCTTCCAAATCCATTAATTGCGACTCTTTTCATTCTATACTCCTAATTATCTTTTTTTATAATTGATTGGTTTGCTGAACCACTAACAGCAACTAACTCTTCAACATCTTTCTGTTGGGCATTTTCAGCTAAGATTATCCATTTACGCGGATCAAATCTGCTCTTATCAGGGAAGAAGTCATCGTGGTGAACGCCTGCAGGAGCTGCAATTGCATCTGCGTTTTTAGACCAATACTCTTGAACAGCTGCAGCTATATCCATTTGGTAACAAGTATCTTTATTGATTTTTACAACACCATTGGCGATTGCTGTTTGTTGTTGCAGGTCTGTTAAGCCGGAAGCACCGTGAAGTACGATTCCCCTTTCTAAGTTATTGGCAATAAGAAGGTTGTCTATCTTTTTAATAAGATCTAAGTTAAGTTTAATTTTGTGACCCTTAGTTACACCATGATTAGTTCCAACTGATGCAGCAAAGAGATCGACATTAGTTTGAGCTACATATTCTAAAGCTTCTTCAGGTGAAGTGTAGAGTTGTTTATCAGAAACTAATTCATCTTCAGTGCCTTTGATATACCCGATTTCACCTTCGACAATTACACCATATTGGTGAGCTACTCTAACAACTTCTCTAGAAATTCTTACATTTTCTGCAAATGTTTCATGAGAAGCATCGATCATTACAGAAGAGACTAAGCCATTTTCAATACAGTAGATTACGAAATCAAATAAGTTAGGTGTAGCATGATCAATATGCAAACCCACACCGGCGTTTTTAAATTGACCGGCAAATGTTTTAATAGTGTTAGAAATTAAATGAGCACCTGTGTAAATGTCTTGTGATTCACCTGCTGCATATTTAACAGCACCGGAACTCATTTGTAACAGTCCGTCTGCGTTCTGTTTCATGTAGCCTTGAATTATAGGTCTAATTGCAAAGTCAAACACTACATTTGAGGCAACAATGCCAAATTTGTTTTTCTTAGCTTTAAGAAAAACTTCTTTCATTCTGCATCCATTGTAAAACATTCATCCTCCTGATGTTTATTTTATTTTTTCTAAGTATTTAACTAAATTATAAACTGTCAAGGAAAATATGCAGTAAGTGTGTTTCTTGAATTTCTAAAGAGATTTTAAGCCACTTTAAAGGTACAATATTAATTAATATTTGAATAAATATGGTGTTCTGGGGAGACCTTAGCTTGTACTTCGATTGGTTTTCGAAAACATAACGTAATATGCTTGAAGGTCAAGCTTGGGTTTAATCTAAGCGTAATAAAAATATGGATTTAGAGACATGTTGTCCAGTCCTAAATAGTTTGACCATTTTGTTCATGGGTTCTCCCTGACGGTCGAACCTCTTTCAATTAAAATTCCTTAGGAGTGTCTGCGAGCACTCCCTATTATATCGTCATCTCCCTTCGCTAATACATCTTACATAACTTTAGAGAAGTAAGAAGCTTCGGAAGATGTATCCATCCTGGATTTAAGATTTTCATTGCTTTTGCAATGATGCACTCAAGGATACATCGTACGAAGCTTTTAGCGAAGTAGGATGAGTGCGTTCCCAGTGGAGGTTACGTATTCACCTTAATTGGCATAAAAATAGGGTACCCACAAGGGATACCCCTACGAAAATTCTTCAATTGCTAATTGCTAATTACTCATTGCTAATTGAAACTAGTATCCCCTATTCTTCTTAACAATTTCTTCTTTAATATTATTAGGTACAACTTGATAACTATCATACGCCATGGTGTAAATTGCTCTTCCTGAACTTATGGATCTAATAGTTGTTGAGTAGCCAAAGAGTTCTCTTAGTGGTACTTTAGCCAGGATTTCTTGTTTATTGTTATTCTGGCTTCTAATCTCTTCTATTTTACCACGCTTACTATTTAAGTCTGAAATAATATCGCCGACATTATCTTCCGGACTAATCACAGTAACTAGCATAATTGGTTCTAACAAAGCACCTTTTGTCTCTCTGATTGCTCTGGAAACAGCCATAGAAGTAGCAATTCTGAATCCTGTATCGATTACCTCTTCCGGTAAAGTTTCAGCTTGCAACACTTCCACCCGGACCCTTTCCATATAGCCACTAAAAATAGGACCGTCATTTAAGGCATTGAGAACAGATTCTTCAATAGCACGACGGAAGTTCTGCGGTAAATCAATCTGAGCTTTATATTCATAAATATTCTTTTGAGTTGGTTTAAATTCATCATCATTAATAGGGGAGACGCGAACTTTAATCTTGGCATAGCAATGTTTATCACCTAGCATGCGATCAAAGGTTTCGACAGCAGAATTGGAAGCCAAAATTGTCTCTTTGTAAGCAACTTGCGGATCTCCAACATTAGCATTAACACTGAATTCACGGAATAGACGCTCAACAATAATCTCTAAGTGAAGCTCGCCCATACCGGAAATAAGTGTCTGTCCTGTATCTTTGTCTTCTCTAACTTTGATAGTTGGATCTTCTTCTTGGAACTTAGTTAACGCATCTTTTAAACTGGCTTCATCAGATTTTGATTTCGCTTCAATAGCAATGGAAATCACAGTATCTGGGAAGTCCATTTTAGCTAAAATAATATTATAATCTTTTTCAGTAATTGTCTCACCTGTCATAGTAAACTTTGTTCCAAGAATTGCTCCAATATCACCGGCATGTAACTCTTCAACATCTTGCTTTCTATTAGAATACATCTGGAGAATTCTACCTGCTCTCTCTTTCTTGCCATTATTAGAATTGATGAAGACATCACCTTTTCTTAATGTGCCGGAATAGACTCTGATATAGACTAGTTTTCCGGAGAATTTATCAGTTACGACTTTGAAGGCATAACCTGAGAATTTAGCTTTGAGATCGGGTTTAACTATAACTTCAGTTAAGCCGTCAATAGTTGTGGCAATGATAGGAGGTTTCTCTAAAGGCGAAGGGATGAAGTTAATAATTGCATCTAATAATGCTTGCACACCTTTATTCTTGAGTGAGCTACCACATAAAATAGGAACAAACTTATTGGCAATAACACCTTTACGAATTAAAGTGATAATTTCACATTCAGAGAGCTTTTCATTTTCTAAATACTTGATCATTAATGTATCATCGAACTCTGCAATAAAATCAAGCAAAGCTTCTCTATGCATTTCTGCAGTAGCGAGGTACTCTTCAGGTATATTTACTATCGTAAAATTAGTTCCAAAACAGTTAATATCAAAGATTGTAGCTTTCATAGTTATTAGATTTATGATGCCGCTGAACTCTTCTTCACAGCCGATAGGAATTTGAATGGGAAGAGAGTTCTCGGTGAGACGTTTTTGAATCATTTCTACAACATTTTCAAAATCTGCACCACATCTGTCCATTTTGTTGATAAAAGCAATACGCGGCACTTTATATTTATCAGCTTGATGCCACACAGTTTCAGATTGAGGTTCTACTCCTCCTACAGCACAAAACAGACCTACGGCTCCATCTAAGACTCTTAATGAGCGTTCTACTTCTGCAGTGAAGTCAACATGACCGGGTGTATCAATAATATTGATTTGGTAATTCTTCCAGTGGCAAACAGTTGTGGCAGAAGTAATAGTAATACCTCTCTCTTTCTCTTGATCCATCCAGTCCATGGTAGCATTTCCATCATGCACCTCTCCCATTCTATGGATATTACCGGTGTAGTATAAAATTCTTTCAGTCGTGGTCGTTTTTCCTGCATCTATATGAGCCATAATTCCAATATTTCTAATTTTATCTAATTCTGTCGTAGCCATCTGTTTATCCTTAAAAGTTTATGTTATATATAAAAAACTTAAATCAAGAATCTGTCAAGGTTTTTCTATATTAGATTCTTAATTATTCTGATTCTTTCTCTATCTTTGAGAGAATTTCGGCTCTCATGATTTTAGTTAAACGCGGAAGCAAAAAAATATGGGACAGCATATTTACTGTCCCATAATTTAATTTATTTCTAAAAGTTAACTATTTAATCTTCTAACTCTATATCGTCAGGAATGGCAATATCTCTTGTACCTTGTAATATTTCTAACATAACTTTAGCATCGGCATTGAGATCACCTTTAGGGTATGTTTCGAGGAACTTGGTAAAGGTTAGAATTGCTCCATGTTTGTCGTTCATATATTCAGATTGAGTAAAGCCCTTCATAAAGAAAGCTTTATAATCGTCTTTATTGTTTTTGAAACTATCAACAATTTGGTCATAGTAGAGAAGAGCATCGTTAAGTTGACCTGTCTTTGCACTTCTTTCTGCTAATTCGAAAAGTTGATTTGCGGTAAGGGTAGGCTTTAATTTATCTTCATAGACTACGAAGTTAAAATCTTTGTAGAATTGGCTAATTAATGATTCAAATAGGGCAGCTTGTTTTTCTCTTTTTATCTTGCCTTCAATTTGTGGTTCCACATGGTTAAGTGGTTTATATTGAACAGGTTGCTCTTCTACAACTCGGAGCAACGCATACTGCTCATTTCTTTTTACAGGAAGAATATCGCTTACTTCGTTTACAGGTAAAGACCAGATTGCAGAATTAAGTAAGGTGTCATGACCATATCCGGGTACTATACCATTGGCGTAGATGTTGGTGATTAGTCTCTTAGAGAAATCATTAATAGCATATTGTTCCATTAATTTTTCAATTTTAGAGTTGTCGCCATCATTAACAGCTTGAATATATTTACTATAGGCTTTATTAGCATTTTCTTGAGATTCAAAGATTAACAGTTCAGCATTTCTATAGGCAGGTTTAGCATAATCTATAATGTGCTCATTATAGTAGTTAAGCTTCATATCATAAGTAATGTCGATTTGATTTGCTACTAATTGTTGATAAGTGTAAGATAAAACAGAGTTTTTAATATTTCTGCTGTACTTAGGAGTTGCGTTTAATTTCACATCATACTTTTCTTGCTTAAGCTTGTGATAAAAAGCTTCTTTGAAGAACAGATGGTCAAAGATAGCTATAGGTTCATAACGAGAGATGAACATCTTTTCACTGTTATCAATAGAATTATAGATATCAAGGAGCTGGGAAACTGTCCATTTGAAATTAGGATTGCTACTATTAACTACGATATCTTGGAGATTTGTGGTATTATTAGCAGTGTCAACAAAGTCTATTTTTTCCAGTACTTCATTGACAGGCTGAATTTTATTTTTGAGCTTAACTTCATTAATTAAAACTTCACTAAGTTCTCTTTCCTTGGCTACTTGTGCATTTGTTATTACTGTTTCTCTGACTACAGCTAAAGGTTTAACGTAGCCGGCAGTGGTTGATTTAATGCTAAAGATGTGGACACCAGTTGCAGTTTCGTAAGGACCATAATATTTTCCCTCTTCAACAGGAAGTGTGAATATTAAAGAATCTAAAACTGTGTCTTCGCCAATACCTTGGATGTAGCCATTGCTACGGGAAAACTCTAATAATCCGTTGTTGCTCTTAGCATATTCATTGATTGATTTGGTTTGAGAAATCATGCTGAATTTGAGTCCTCTGGCTAAATCAGCAGAGATTTTATTGCCATCTTCTATGCTCTTAGCTTGGATATATTCTATTTTAGCTTTAGCCGGTTCCATGAATAGGTCTGGATTAGCATTATAATAAGCCTCAATCTCTGCTTCTGTTACACTATTATGAGCACGAATATTCTCTGCATAATAGTCTTGTATATAGTGAGCTTTAAGATTCTTTTCGGTTAATTTCAAAACTTCGGGGTTCTTATGATGTCCTAATTCTAATGATTTGCAGTAGAATGCTTCTTCACGTGCCATTGAATTTAACAGTTGAATTTGTTTACCCGACATGTTTAACTCTTCTTGTTGACTTGGTGCTAAAGATTGAACAAACCTGTCGAAGTCTGCCTTTGTTATCATCCCACCATCATATTTGACATAGATCTCTTTGTCAGAAACCTTCTCTTTGCTTTTAGAAAACATTGAACAACCGGTTAATACGAGCAATGTTACCGATATTAGTAAGGTTGCTATCAATAAAACTCTTCTCATTATTCGACTCCTTAATCTGTTATATTATGATAAAAATAAAAAACTTTATTTAATAATGCAGAAATTGCAAAGCTATTAGTTTGAGTCAAGACTTTTATTTATATAGTGTAATAAAATAACATTTTTTAAACTATGGCATGTAATGTGCATTGTAGTAATGTGGAAAGTAAAAAAAAAGTAAAATACTTAATTGGGAGGAACATTATGTTCAGATTTATGAAAAAAGACAAAGGATTCAGTTTAGTGGAACTTTTAGCTGTTATTATTATTATGACAATTTTAGCATCTATTGCAGTTCCAATTTATCTTCGTTACACAGAGAGAGGTAAAGCAGCCGGTCCTAAGGCTTATCTTCGTTCAGTAAAACAGGCTTACGACACTTATTTCACCATGAATGGTACAACCGACGGTTATCAAATTGAAGACGCTCTAGACGATGCAGGCATCTCTAAAGCAGTTAAAACCCAATGGGATTTTGACGTTATTGGTAACCCTCCAAAAGAATTTGTTTGCACATCTACTTCAGAATTTGAATCAGGTGAAGGAAAACAAGTTAGATTCCTTGTGGAAGATAATAAGTATGAAGGTTGGGGAATTGATGTCTTTACCGATATTGAAACTGGTGGACAGAATTAATTTATTGAATTCAATAAATTGTTTTTATAGTTTATAATTTCGGGAGGCTGGATGACTATTCAAGAATTATTAAAGTTTACTTCAGATGCTGGAGCTTCTGACTTGCATTTAAGTGCTGGTTCGTTCCCTATGGTGCGTGTTCATGGTAAAATGAAAAAATTGAACATTCCTAAAATGTCTGAAGAAGAAATTCAAAACCTAATTTTTAGTGTTATGAATGAGGCTCAAATTGAAATGTTTAGAGAAAAACTCGAATTAGACTTTTCAACTAAACTTTCTAATGAGGTTCGATTCCGTGTTAATGCTTTTACTCAAATTAATGGTTTAGCTGCGGCTTTCCGTGTAATTCCTAATCAGATTAAAACTTATGAAGAATTATACTTGCCGGAGACTCTCAAATCATTAACCTATAAAGAGAAAGGACTTATCTTAGTTACCGGTCCTACCGGTAGTGGTAAATCAACTACATTGGCAACAATGATTGATTCTGTTAATGACCATTCTCAAAAGCATATTATAACAATTGAAGATCCGATCGAGTTTGTTCACAAAAGTAAGAACTGCTTGGTCAATCAGCGTGAACTTGGGCATGACACACACTCATTTACAGCAGCTCTTAGATCTGCTCTTCGTGAAGATCCGGATGTGATCCTCGTGGGTGAGATGCGTGACTTGGAAACAGTTTCTCTTGCACTTACTGCAGCTGAAACCGGTCACTTAGTTTTTGCTACTCTTCACACAAGCAGTGCTACTAAATCTATTGACCGTATCATTGATATGTTCCCTAAAGAACAACAAGCTCAGATTAGATCTATGCTTTCTGAATCATTAGAAGCCGTTATAGCTCAAACGCTATTACCAACAAAAGATGGTAAAGGGCGTGTTCCTGCTTTAGAAATCATGATTGCTAACGCAGCTGTAAGAAACTTGATTCGTGAAGAGAAGACCTACCAAATGCCATCTGTGATTCAATCCGGAACCAAAGAAGGTATGCAGACTAAAGATCAATCTCTTTATAATCATGTTATGAATGGTAATTTAGATAGACAGACTGCAGAGAAAGTTGCTGATAATCCTAAGATCTTCGCAACAGGAGCAGGATTTAACGGATGATAACAAAAACAAGTTGTAAAGATTCAGGTTTTACCCTGATTGAATTATTGGCAGCTTTTGCTATAGTTCTTTCTGCTCTGGTTGCCCTATTTGTAGGTATTCAATTTGCAGAGAGACAAATATACAAAAACTATCATAATAGACAAGCAATGCTGATCGCTTCAGGTGAACTTGAATATCAGTATTATAGAAAAGTAATCTACGGTAACTTTTCGGTAGACAATTCTGGCTTCGGAGACAGTATAATTTTAGATGATTCTAAAAGATTTAGAGTAAATGCTAATATCTCTAGAAGATTTCAATCTAAGCTATCCGAAGACAATTTTGCTCTTCCCCAAACAACGGTTACAGTAGAGGTCAGCTGGCGTGAACCTGCTGAAGATAATAAAACACGAACAGTTAGACTAATAGAAGATTATTATGACAGTCGACCATAGTACTAATAAAAGTCGTATAAAAGATAGTGGTTATTCGATGATAGAACTGATGGCAGTTCTCGTTATCTCAACTATTATCTTTTTAGGAGCAACTTTAGCGATTTCAACATTCTTTCTAAAGTTTCAAGAATTGCAGAGAATCTCTGTTTTGAATAGAGAAGCATTTAATTGCATGCAAGTCATCAAACATGGAGTAACAGTTGGAATTGGTGGAAAAACTCAGTTCATGGGTGTAATTAATGCTGATGAAGCCGAACTAACAGGTAATTATGTAGAAGGGGGTAGAACAGCTTTGCTACTCAAGCCTCCAACAAGTCATAGTGAATATAGTGCTCATGACCAGATAAAGATCTTTCTTTCGGAAGGACATGTCAGGTATGAGCAATATGTGTTCGGTTCAGAAGGCACGACCTCAAGGGAACGGTATATTTTTCCAAAGCGTGTTAATACTAAAAATCAAATCATGGAAGTTACAAAGTTGGTATTCAGAAATGGCAATCCTACTGCAAATAACATTAAGATTGTTAAAGTTGAATTAGAAGCTCGGGTAGAAATATCCCGAACTAATAAAACCACGCGTAATTACCATACTGTGAGATACGAAACATTTATGGCAATAGGAAAGATGTAATTATGAAAAACAAAATGAAATCATTCTTTAACGATAATGGATTTATCGCTCTGGCTTTGGCTGTAGTGTTAGTGTCATTAATGTCCGTCATTGCTATAGCACGAATTGGAGTTACTGACACGAGAGGGTTAGTAACAGGTTATCATGCCCTTCAGGAATTACACATCATAAGAAGTGAGGCTGTTAGGTCTTTAAAAGCTACAGAAAATATGTTAGAATTTGCCACCGGTGGTGGTACTTCTGTTGCATTACCGAATATGATCGATATGGGTGGTTTAATGCGTGAATTAGATTCCGGTTTTGGAATATCAACTTTCAGAGTTAGAACAATTGTTGAAAAGGAATCGGATATATCAACCGGTTTGTTTGATGTTGCTAATAACTATGGAATTAATTCACTTGTTACTGCTTATGTCGGAAAAATGATAAATAAGAAAAAGAACCTATCTCCTGTTTCATTCTATGGAAAAAAGATAATCAAAAGAAACTCTTTTGCAGGATATCACTATTTTACTGATGAAGAAGATTCAATTAACGCGGATATTGGTGATATTGAAAAAGTTAAATTTTTTGGAAAAGATGAAATCTGGGGAAAGGTAAGATCAAATACAGATATTTATATTCAAAAAACATCTGGACCTAACAATGGTTGGCCACTCTTCCATGATGAAGTTTATACATCCGGTAAAGTTATCTCTCAAAGTGGTGCTTATCCACGTGAAGATGTGTTTCCTGCCGGGTTAACTGAAAACTTGCCTGAAATTGATTTCCCTGAAAATGCAAATGCAGCCAGAACCGGTAAGCACTATAAAGTTGCTGCCGGCGATGTCTTATCTGTTGAAGTTACAGGAGTATCATTCGGGTCACATTATGGAAATAGAATGCTAACCAAGATAGATACTGTTTGGATTAATGGAGTTACCTGGAATGGTAATCTAGCTAATGTCAGAACTATAGATTTACCAAATCTTGTGATTGATACTTTAGGTTATCAACTTTTACCTAAAATTGATACTCTTTGGAGTAACGGTCCTTCCGGCAGTGTTAATAACAACTCTTACTTTGTTGAAGGTGAGTTGTGGATTAGAGGAACTTTTGCCGGCAGACAAACTTGGGCTTCACAAGACACTATGTATCTTTCAGGAGATATTCTTCTTGCAAGAACTAGAAAAGGTGATTCCCCGGATGGTAAAAATGGTCCTATGAATGGTAGTGATGTTGTCGGATTAATTTCCGAAAAAAGCATCATCATCCAATATGGTTATCGTGATCCGGAAGATTCTGTGCGGGTAAAAAACAATTGTGGTCGCTATGAAGGCTTCGCCGATGATGGTGGTGATGGTGGTATTTATATCTATGCAGCTATGTGTGCACTTGGAAAAGGTGAAACAAGTATGCAAGATGGAGTGTTCTCATTCCAATATCAACATCCACACGAAGGTCTTTTCGCACTGCACCGACCAGGAAATACTGGTCAGTATAACGCAGTTTTGTTAAAGGATTTCACACTCTTTAAGCATAGGTTGTTACATGACGGCTGGGGACCATTGCACTTTGCGCTTCGTTCTCAACCATGGCCGCCTGCCTTGGCTTATCCTTTCTATGGACCTCTCTGGCCTGAATCAAAGGCTGAATCGTTTAGAGAAAGAGGATCAATCAATTTATTTGGTTCTGTTGCTCAAAGACGAAGAGGATTTGTTCACAGATCCGGCAATGATCCGATTAACAACATGGCTGAGTGGAACTTAAATGAGTACCATTATGGATTAGGACCTTCCAGTCTTGGTTTACCAAATGCACCAGGTGCCAGTGGTACCGGTGTTGGCTACAATAAACAATATAAATATGATAATAGATTTAGGGTAAGTCCCCCACCAAAATTCCCTGAGGTCAACCTCAAGGGTGGTGTTACACAATTTGATGCCGAAAGTTGGTATTTGATTCGTGGAAAAGATGCACCCCAAATGTTAAAAGATTAATAATTCACAAAAATAAAGAGGCGATATGAGTAAAAAAACTAAGGTAAGATTTAAAGAATCACTTGGTATTGACATTGGATCCCATAGCGTTAAAGTCGTTCATTTGAAAAGACTCAGCCATGGATACAAGTTGTTGAACTATGATGTTCGCTCTACAATTCCTGAAGGGATTGAATATCTACCAAATGATTTACGAAATGATCGATTTACTCCGGTGCTTGGTTCCATACTTAAAGGTATGAAAATCAACCCGAAGAGAATTAAACATGTCGTTAGCTCAATTGGTGGTGATGATACAAGTATCAAACAGGTAAAGACAATTTATTTACCTGATGATGAACTCGATTCAGCACTGGCTTTTGAGGCTAAAAAACACATTCCTATTAGTGGGAATGAGATGGTATTGGATTACCAGGTTTTAAGCATTGAAGAGAAAACTAACAATATGAATATCATATTGGCTGCATCTACCAAGAATGTAATTAACTCTCATGCTGATATCTTAAGTTCAGTGGGTATTACCCCTGGAGTTATCGACATTGACGCATTTGGTATTACTAATGCATTTCTGTTAAGCTCTTATGTAGAAGAAGGTGTCTATGTACTTGTAAACATCGGTGCCCATAGAACTAACATAGTTATCTATGGTCCTAAAGCAAAATTCTTTACAAGAGATATTGCTTACGGTGGCTATAATTTTACACAAGATATCATGAGAAAGCACAACTTAGAGTTCGGCGAAGCAGAAACATATAAATTAGAACAGGGTATGTCCAGTTCTAGTCCAACAGGTGAAACTACTATCTCTATGTTAGATATTTCTGAAAAAAACACAGAGGATTTAATAACTGACGAAATCAGAAGATCTATTAGATTCTATGTAAAAGAAGCTGGAAACAGTGATTTCAGAAAAATTTACCTTATGGGTGGAACTGCTAAATTAAAAGGACTTACTGCATATATTGAATCAAAACTCAGTATTCCTGTAGAAAGTTATAATCCGTTTAGCTCTATTGAAATGCCTGATAAATTTAAAGATAGTCAAGATCCACAGCTTTGCCTTGCATTAGGTCTTGCTATGAGACCAGAATAGGGGGATGGATGGAACAATTCTATTTTGGAGTTAACTTAAATAAATTTGGTGAAGAGAGAATGAAAGCTCTCAGAGAAAAGAGAAACTATGTAAACACGGTTATAACGTTTTTTGTTATCTTGGTTGCAATAGTAGCTTTCACTTATTTTAATAATCTAAATTTAGAAAAGAAGATTCAAACTCGGAAAGACCAACTAGCTGAAATTGAAAAACAGATTCAATCTTATGATAATATCGTAAGCTCTACTAGTTCACAAAACTTAGAGAAGGATATGGAAAGATTTGCCCAAGCTTATAACAGAAGAATCTTCTGGACAAAGAAGCTCCAAGCATTAGCTGAAATTACTTCTGATAGCTTAGCTATTTCTAAGTTTACTTATAAGAATGGTAGCTGGATTTTAGATGGTTTGATCAAAGCTAAAAAACAAGAAATTCCTCAAGATATTATCAACAAGTATCGTACTAGTTTGATAGAGAGGGAAGAGTTTAATGATTTCAGTTCAGTTGAATTTGTTAATAGAGACTTAGTTAAGAAAATCGTTAACGTTAACGCTGACTTTGATCTAGATGTTATCTATGATTTCAAAATCCAATGTAACAGTAAGTTTTATGAAAGGAGAGTGAGGAAATGAAGCGTAACTACTTTATCCTAATTGTCTTAATTTTATTATTCTCCGTTGCATATTGGTATTTTGCTGATGCTGTTGTTACCAACAGAGTTACTGAAATAACAAAATTGGATAGAAAAATTAAATCAGCTCGCCAAGATTTGAATAGTCTGATAGTTCAGAACGAAAAACTTGGAGAATTTACAACTATATTATCTAATACCTTAACCAAAGATAGTGATTTCTCATCAGATGAAATTCACGAAATAATCTTTATTTTGGATGAGATAGCTCAAAGATATGCGATTAATATTTCAGGTATCAATCACAAATCACTTTTCACAGCAGCTGACCAGTTAGAGCACGAGTTCTCATTTGTCTTTGATGCTACCTATGTTAGATTAGGTAAGTTCATGAACGATCTTGAGAAAATGGATTATTTAACTGTCGTCAATGACTTTACAATTGATCCTGTAAAGAATACTGAAAAGAAAAAAGATATTAAGAATGTAGAAGACTTAGAAAAAGACTACACTGTCAATTTGAGTATTTCATTCATAAAACATAAAATGAGGTAATTATGGAATATAGATATGTAAAAGACTTAGCTATTATTCTGTTAGTTGCATCAGTTATTGTACTTGCTGTTTTCGCTATAAAACATTATAATACTGAGCAAAATGTTGATTCTAAATCAGCTTATGCTGAGCAAGAAGTGGACTCAAATCTACTTAGAAAAGCTATTGAAATTGAAGAAGGTATTAGTCAAAGAAAAGACTTCTCATTTTCAATCAGTAAAGACCCTCTTAAGCAAGATATTATTTTACCTAAAAAGGTAGATGAAATTAAGCTTAGATTACAAAAGAGATATAATGAAATTAGACTATATGGCGTCTTAAAATTTGAAGATCGTATCCTAGTTGGTATAGATCACAAAGATTTAGAAGGTCAATATGGGATAGGCGATACAATCACAGGTTCTAATGTAAGAATTAAATCTGCAGACCCTGTTGCTCAAACAGCAGTTTTATCTGATGGGACTAGATTAATAGTCAAAGAGAGAATGGATATATTTAATATTCCTTCTGTTAAAGATGCTGAAAAAAGCCAACTTCAAGATAACGAAAATTATTAAAATAGGTAGGAGAAACTATGAAAATATTCGATGCTAGAATAAAAAAAATAACTCTAATCTTGTTAACATTATTATTGAGCGTATCATTTGCATTCGCTCAGGATAATAATGAAGATTTATTAGTGAAAAAGATAGATAATCTTAACTTCAAAGATGCGACTATCACTACAGTTATAGAATCTATTTCTAAACTGACAGGTGTGAATATAGTAGTAACAACTGAAGGCTCAAAAACTACTGATGAAGATGAAAAAAGAGTAACTGTTCGTTTGAACGATATCTCTGTGGAAAATGCAATTTCTTTAGTTGCTAAATCTTATGGTTTTGCATACAAAGTAATAGGCACTAACACCTTCTTAATCGGTCCATCAAAAGTTGTTGATCAAGAATCAGGAACAAGAAATTATCTTTATACTTTAAAGTATATTGATTCAGAAAAGATCGTAAGAGCTTTTAAAGATATGCCAGGTGAAGTTGTTGAAGTATCAGGTCAAAATGCACTTTTAATCAGAGCAAACCCTGAAACTTATGCAGATATCGAGAACCAAATTAAAAAGTTAGATACACCTCAAAAGCAAGTGCAAATCAGAGTTAGAGTTATTGAAGTAAATCTATCTGATTCTAAAAAGATGGGTATCGATTGGTCAAACCTTAATCATTTGACAACAATTATAGCTGAAGATCCTGTGAATGCAGCAGGTGTTGGCTTACCTTTTAACTTCTCAGATGAGACTGGTTCTATACCTTATGGCGATGCTATCGCTCTTGGTAAATTACCTGCTAACCAATATTTCCAAAAGATGAGTGATTGGGATGACTTCGGTAAATTCTCAAGACAATTGTATGCGTTTGATATCACTATTGACTGGTTATTAGAAAATAACTCAGCTAAGATATTAACTGATACTCGTCTTACTGCTCAAAATGGTGAATCAGCTTATGTACATATTGGTGAAACATTACCTTATGTAGTTATGGATAACGATAAAGAAGTCCAAGTTGAAAGAGAAGAGACCGGTATTAAATTAAATATCACTCCTAAAGTAAATTCAGAAAATGAAATTACTACTCAAATTCAACCTGAAATCAGCTCAGTTATTGAGTTGGTTGGTGGATTCGCTCCAAGAGTTAAAGTTAGAAAAGTTAATTCTACTATAACTGTTCCAAGTGGCGATACATTTATAGTTAGTGGCTTATTGTCTAGTCAATTGACAGTTCGTACAAGCAAAGTTCCTTTCTTAGGTGATATTCCCTTCATAGGAAGAATCTTTAGACACACTACTGAAAACTTAGAAAAAACTGATTTAATTATTGAAATGACCCCTACAGTTGTTAATGCAAGTGATTTTAACAAAGAAGTTGAAGTTGCAGACATCATGACTGAAAATTTGATTAAATTCAATGAAAAAGAGTAACAGCCAATTGGGAGATATTATGAAATTTAAGAATTTAACAATATTGTTAATAATATTATCACTAACCGTACTGTTTGTTAGTGGTTGTGATGACAGGGATTTCCCTACATCAACAGGTGCTAAATACAGAATTGATAGACTTGAAGCTTCAGTTGATAAAATATATGCAGACAATAATGTAACTTTCAGTTATATTAGTGCGTATGTAAAAGACAACAATAATTTTGGTGCTGCGTCAATTCCGGTAAACTTCCAGGCTGATCGCGGTAGTATTATTTCTGTTGCAACTACCAATAATTCCGGTATTGCAAGAGTTCCTTTCTACGATGCAGGTCAAATTGGTAAAGCTACTATTACTGCTTTCGTTTACACTTATTCAGATGTATTGGAAGGACAAGTAACTGCTGAGAATTCTAAAACAGTTGTAGTTATGATTGAAGAAAAACCGGCAATTGGTAATATTGACATTGAAATTAGCTCAAAAGAATTTCTTGTGAATCAATCAGTTGTTGTTAGAGCAAGACTTTATGATATTAATTCAGACCCGGTTGCTGATAGTACAATGGTTAGATTTGAAACTAACCGTGGTCACTTTGTAGCAGCTGACGGCGAAACTAATTTAGGTTCAATAGCAATTATACCAACTCAAAACGGTAATGCTCCATTGAGACTAAATGTTGGTCAGCAAGCCGGTATTGGTCGTGTATCAGTTAAAATTGATACTTTAGTTGCTATGGAAAACTTCAATGTTAAACCTAGTAATCCTTTCAATCTTGAATTAAGAACTTATCTTGCTGATGATGATCTTAATATGATTGAAGAGACTAACCAAGCTCCAATAGATAATCAATACAAAATAGTTGTTGAAGCAAGTCTTAAAGATGCTTATAATAACTCAAATCCAAACCGTGTGGTTAGATTCGAAACTTCTTTAGGTAGTTTCTATAATACAACCAACACATATAGTCAAAATACTGATACTGCAGGTGTAAGTAAAGTTGTATTTACTCCTAACTTATCTGCAGGTTCTGCTATAATTAAAGCATTTGCTAATAGTGATACACTCTCTTCAGAAGTGTTATTCATTATTAAATCAGATATTTTACACTCCATTAGATTCTCAAACCAAGATAAAGTTCATCTTAATGTAGCTAATACCGGTGGTATTGACTCTAAGATTCTCTATGTTGATCTATACGATATTAACGGTAACTTAGTTGACAGAGCGACTGACATCTATTTCAAAATAGTAAACTCTACTATTCCTGGAACAAATGAAGGACAGCCTGCCTACTTAAGTGGACAAAATGCCAACGGAATAGTGCACACTACTTCAAGTGGTGGACATGCTGCTGTATCGGTTGTTACCGGTAATGGTTCAGGTGTTGTTAAATTAAGAGCGTCAAACAATATTGATGCTTTAGGTAACACTGCCACTCCGGGTGCTATAGTTGCTTCTAAGAGTAATATCCTTATTCATTCAGGTCCTCCTGCTGTAGTTGGCTGGGGTCAACCTTCCTTAGACCAAGGTACCGCTATTGGTGCTGGTCTTTGGGAACTATTAGTTGTTTCTTATGTCAGGGATATTCATAATAACCCTGTAGATTACGGAACAGCTGTTTGGTTCAGTATTGAAGGGTCAACAGAAGCTATGATCCAAGGTAACGGTTTTGTCGGTAACGGTCCTGAAGTTACTGCTAATGATGCTTCTGCTTCAGAAGTTGACTCATTATCTTCAGTAGGTCTTGCTTACACAGTATTGACCTACCCAAGTAATTTATCAAATGGTGTAATCCCTATTAGTGCTACTTGTATCGACATTAACGGTGACGAAATCACAGCCACTCTTGACTTTGATTTACCATGGAACGAACCTGAAACAGATATGCAGGTTTTCCCTGGTCACGTTGACTTCTATGACGGTGACCCTGGTGCTTCATTAGCAGATGTATGGGATGACCCAGCAACTCCGGAATCACCTGATTATGTCAGAGCTGTTGTTAGAACACGCGACGGACAAGGTTTCCCAATTTCTGGCGTTAAATGGTCATACACTTGTGATAGAGGTATCTTTGTAGCACAAAACCCTGATTGGCCTGTTGGTTATCTTCCAACTCCTACTGCTCATTTGCAAACTTCAGATGTTGATGGCTACGCAACTGCTAGAATCATGGTAGTTAGAATGGATGGTGTACCATCTCCTGATGGTGTATCTCCAGGACAGCAACAAGTTCAAATTGAAGCTCGTGTTCTTGGAACAGGTATTTCTGAGCGTGGTAACTTTATGATTCTAAGGTACGCCGGAACTAATCCATACTAATAGAATTTATTCAAACATAATTATTACCCGATGCTCCTTAGGGTATCGGGTAATATCAAAAATTCATAAATATAAAACAAAGGATTGATTATGTCTTTTAATCCTCAATTCGCAAGAATAGGTGAAATAATTCTTCAGAAAGGTTTTTCAACAGAAGAGCAGATTAAAGAAGCTCTGATAAAGCAAGATAACTTTGCTTTAAAGTTAGGCGAAACCTTATTGAAGTTAGGTTATCTAAAAGAAAAGCAATTATTAGTGTGTCTTTCTCTGCAATTGGATATTCCTATTGTAGAATCAGCAGAATTAATGGAGCTCGATGTTGATGTGGTCTCCTTAATCTCCGAACCCTTTGCTCGTGAAAATAGAGTATTGTGTATAAGAGCGACTGAAGACTCTTGTATAGTTGCAATGACAAATCCTGATGACTTAAATATTTTAGATAGTTTAAAAAAAGTCTTAAATAAAAACGTAGAACCAGTCTTGATTGGCGATTCTTTGCTCACAGATGCTTTAGAAAAGTATTATAAGAGTATTAGAACAACTACTCAAGTTGAAGATGCAGTAGGTAAATTTGACTTTGTAGCTGTTGATGGTGATGATAATGAAATATCAATCGACAGTACCGGTGAATCTAAAGCAGATGCTCCGGTTGTTAAGATGATTAATTTAATCATTTCTGAAGCTATAAAAGCAGGGGCTACTGATATTCATATAGAACCATTGATAAAGACTACTCGTATTAGATTCCGTGTCGATGGTGCTTTAAGAGAAGTTATGAATCCGCCGATTGCTATGCATGCCGGATTAATCTCTTTGGTTAAAGTTATGGCTAAACTTAATATTGCTGAAAGAAGATTGCCTCAAGATGGTCACATGGGACTTAAAACTACTATTAAATCAGTGGATGTCCGTGTCTCTATAGCACCAACTGTGCTTGGTGAAAAAGTGGTGATGCGTTTACTTGATAAAGGTGATTTCGGTTTCAATCTCGGGACTCTCGGTTTTGAAGCTGATGACTTAGAAATATTCCAAAAGGTGATTAAAAGACCTTATGGCATTATTATTGTTTCTGGTCCTACCGGTAGTGGTAAATCTACCTCACTTCATGCAGCAGTTAAGACTATTGAAAACATAGAAACAAACATTATTACTGTTGAAGACCCTGTGGAATATAGACTTCAAGGTATCACGCAAATTGAAACAAAAGATGAGATTGGCTTAACTTTCTTGTCTGCTTTGCGTTCAGTCTTGCGTCAAGACCCTGATGTTGTGCTAATTGGTGAAATTCGTGACTTTGAGACTGCTGACATTGCTGTTAAGTTCTCTCTTACAGGACACTTAGTTCTCTCAACCCTGCACGCTAACGATGCTCCTTCAACATTGACTCGTTTAATAGATATAGGTATTAAACCTTATCTTGTTGGCTCCTCTCTCTGTCTTGTTATGGCCCAGAGATTGGTCAGGAAGATATGTCCAAACTGTATTTCTGATTACACACCGACCGATCTTGAACTGCTCCAAGCAGGTATCTCTAAAGAAGATGCTGCCAAGTATGAGTTCAAAATTGGACAAGGTTGCGTACATTGTGATAACACTGGCTTTGCAGGCCGTCAGGGTATTTTCGAATTACTCGAAATTACTCCTGAAATCAGAGCTTTGATTTTTGAAAGCAAAAACCAAGATATCATTAGAGCTAAAGCCCTCGAACAGGGAATGAGATCTCTTCATGACGCTGCAATAAGAAAAATGGTTAAAGGTATAACATCCATTCGTGAAGTTATTAAGTTAACTATCAACGATTAAATTATAAAGGTATAATATGGCTAATTTCGCGTACACAATAAAAGATGCCAAAGGTGCTAGAAGAGAAGGTATTATCAAAGCTAACACAATGGATGAAGCTATTGATAAACTGGCGACTGAAGGTGGTACTATAATTTCTGTAAAGAATGCCCAGGAAGGTTCTTTCAAAGGGAAACTCTCTCTATTTGATAAAATCATGCTGGCAATCTATAAAATTAGAACCTCTGTTAAGTTAAAAACCTTAGTTTTCTTCACTCGACAGTTATCTACAATGTTCTCTGCTGGTCTTACAATTGAAAAAGCTATTACTAACCTCGGTAAAGAAGAGAAAGATCCAAAGTTTAAAAAAGTATTAAAGAGAGTTGATGAAGATATTCGTAAAGGATACTCTTTATCTGAATCATTCGAACAACATCCCGGTGTGTTTAATCCGCTTTATATTTCATTGGTGAAAGCCGGTGAAGTTTCAGGTACTCTACACACTGTGCTTGATGAATTAGCTGAAAACTTAGAAAGAACAGAAGATACTCGTAGAAAAGTTAACTCTGCTATGACTTATCCCGTGTTCATTTTATTTTTCTTAATGTTTGTTGTTTGGTTCCTTTTCTACTATATCGTCCCTAAATTTAGTGACATATATGGAAGCTTTGGTGCAGAACTTCCTGCTGCTACTAGAATAGCAATTTCAATAAGTAATGTTATTAAAGGTAACCTCTTCGCAACAATAGGTATTATTCTGGCTGTTGGTATATTCTTCTTTATTATCAATCTTACGGATAAAGGAAGATGGACCATAGATTTAATAAAGCTCAAAATCCCGGTTGTGGGTGGTCTTGTGGAAAGCTCTGTTATGAGTAAATTCTCAAGAACATTCTCTATTCTCATGAAAGCGGGTGTGCCAATTATGGATACACTTGAACTGGTTGAGAATGTTGTGGGAAATGCTGTTATCGAAGGTGCAGTCAGAAAAGCAAGAGTCATGATTAAAGAGGGTTATGGAATTGCCCATGCCTTTAGATCTACGCGGGTTTTCCCCTCTACTCTTCTTCAGATGATTAGTACAGGTGAAGAGACCGGAGACTTAGATAAACTTCTTAGTAAAACTGCAGAATTCTATGACAAAATTATTGATTCTGTGATTGATAAATTAACTTCTCTCATCGAACCTATGTTGATTATTTTGATGTCTGGTGTTGTGGGTTCAATTATTATTGTGATCTACTTACCCATCTTTAATCTTGGTGAAGCGATGTCTGAAGGTCTTAAATAAACGATTACTTAAACTAATAAATAAAAGGAGAGGTTCGTAAGAATCTCTCCTTTTTTTATATAATATGTAATATTAGTAGAACGGTGGCTGAACACTCACTGGAAGCTCGATATCTTAACGAAAATCCTACGAGATAGCTATAAGAAAGCCAAGGATACTGAGTTAAATTGAGCATAAATAGGTATTCTAATCATCTGTTTATCAATACCTTATTTTCTTTTATCTTCCAGAAAATTAAACACAATCCATCTTTCATCTAACTGATTTTTATTAACAGCTAGCATCTCATTAGCACGGTAGGGAACTTTCTTATTTAGTTCGCGAAAATCTAAACAACCCTCACCGGAGACTTCAGCTAATAAACCATCTTCGATAAAATATACCCGATCATCAATTTCTAAAATCTGATTAAGGCTTTTTGTTTTACTTAGAAAATTTAAGAATTTGTAATATTTCAGGATGATACCTGCTTCTACTTTTACCTCTTCTGCTTTAATAAACTCAAGTTCATCTTGATAATTATTATACCTTAAGGTCAAAATATCAGCTAGATTATTGTTAGAAGAAAGATAGTAATTATATACTAACTCTTTAAGCTTAGGTAAGTCACCTTTAGTACAAAATGAGAGGCAATCTTCACTATCAATCAAAGGACACTTCTCAAAGTTATCAGGGCAAATAGGAAGTTTAATATATTTATTAAAAATAGAAATCACATCACTTACAAAGAATCTACTGCGAAAAGCTCCTATGTAAAGAGCATCGGTCTGTGTGTTCTCTTTAATGCTCAAATAGGGTGGCTTATCCAAGTCAATTGCCAAATAGGAGTAATTATCCCAAATAGTGATAAAGTCGTTGTAAAAGGGAGTAAAAGACTTTAACAAAGACTTGTACCAAACCAAACTATCCATATCCGTGAGTCTTAAATCATAAGAGATATCTTTTGCTTTTTGCCATAATTCATTAATCTTTTCGTTTTCTTCTCTTTGCTCTGCTAATCTTGTAATCCGAGCATACAAATTACTTGTCAAACCGGCATAAAGAACACTTTCCCCATCGGTGAAATAAAAGGTTGCTCTTACTTCAGGTAGCTTCTGGAGAGCTAATTCATCATCTATTAAAAAGTTCATTTTCTCCTCAATCTCATTAATTTGTTTACACTTTAAAAACTTGATAAATCTTGTCTATAATAATTTGGGAAAAAAGCCTTGTAACATAAATTATACAATCCTTACTGGTTGTATGAGGTTTGCATATTAGCTTGAATTTTTCCTCGTAAAATTCGTTATAATTCTCGTAAATTCGTTTAAAAGTTCTTCTCTTAAGTTTCTATTTTTTAATTCTTTCTTTTTAAGTTCTTTGTGAGATTTTGTGATTTTGTGTTAAAACTCTCTTAAATTGCTCATAGCTCATCGCTCATCGCCAATTGTTCTCCCGTTTACTCTCTAATAATGACCACTTACCCAAAAACAATTGCCTTTTGATGAGAATTGAGCTTATTGTACTTATAAAGTATAAATTAAATAAGAAAGAGGTTTTAGATGGCGAAGAAAATAGCAATACTCTTAATTCTATTTAGTGTTTTAACTGTTCTAGCAAGCGAACAGTTAAGTTTAGAAGCAGCCAAAAAGCTGGTCTTAGAGCAGAATCTCGCGTATAAATCAGTAGAAGTCAAGGGAGATAAAGCCGGATATTCAGTAAAATCTTCACTTTTCTCGTTTTTTCCGTCTGCCATGGTGAGTGGTAGGCATACGCGTTATGAACCGGAAATAATGACTTCCGGCGACTATTCTAATCAAATCGGATTATCGATCAGTCAGCCTATATTGGCGAATGGTTCAATCTATTATGGGTACAAAATGCAGAAAGAGAATAGCAAGCTGGCGGATCTGACAATTAGGCAAAAGCGCGTTGAGCTATTAACCCAGTTAGAGATTCTTTATTATAATGTTTTGGAGAGTCAGAAGAATTTAAAAATAGCTGAAAGCAGTTTAGAAAGAGCGAATAAAGC
>JBAYZI010000020.1:0-28734 GCA_041672585.1 Cloacimonadales bacterium (SeqCode)
AAGAAAGGAACATATGTTTTTGATAGGGGTTATGATGATAAAAAACTCTTAAAACTACTATCGGATAATGATAATAATTATATTTTAAGATGCAAAAGTAATAGGAATTTGGTTGTTGATAATAAAGAACGAAAACTGGTTGATGTCGCTAGAGATATTAAAAGAAAATATGAATATATAATGCCTAATGGTAAAAAACTAATGTGTGGTATTAAAAAAGTTAGAATTATCACTAGTCCCCACAAACTAAAAAATCCAGAAACTATAGAAACCTATTTAGTTGTGGCAAGATATGGCAAAAAAGGTGGACTGTTCTATTTTTACTGTGACTTTAATGACGACAATCTAACTGACTATCAAATAATCATTAAAGCATTAAAGGGATATGGATACAGGTGGAAGATTGAAGAATACCACAGACATGTCAAACAAGAGTTTAACTGGGAGAAAGTACAATTGATGAGTTATGTAGGATTAAAAAACATAAACTCTCTTTTAATGATAGTTGTTGATATTATTTATTCTTCTATTAAATATATTGATGAGCTACTACACCTATTTCCTGAATTTGGTGAGATAAAAAAGAAAGACCTAAAATTTATTTATTATAGGCTTGGAAGAGTAATTAATCACATATTTAACAATACAAAACTAAATAAGCTTATACCTCACAAAGGAGAGTATCATGACAAGTTGCAACTACGAATCAATTTTTCTTAAAAAAATGGGGGTATGCCAAAATTATAAAAAAAAATATTGACATAAAATATGGAATGTTTATTTTGGTGAAAGAGTAAAAGCACATTTATAATCAATAAAAGGAGATAAAAAAAATGAATAGTATATTTGAAGGTATCGAAATTGCCTCTACTGGTGTAGAAAGAGAATCTTAAACAAAATGTGAGTGTGATAAAAAAGATTCATGCAATGGAATTCCTAGTGGAATTATAGCAACGACAACCGCTAGTGTTAACAATATGGTTAATTCACCTGTGGATCCTAAATAAGTGTAAATAACAATATAATAATAATATGTTCTTTTATTAATGGAGTAATCATGATTTCTATAAAAAAAAATAAAACTAACAAATATCACTATCTATCTATCAGAAATAGTGAAGAAATCTTAAGAGTAGATAATTTCCTATATAATAATTATTCAAAAATATTATATAAGGATATTCAATATGATGTTAACAATTTAACTGAAAATGAACTAATAGGAAAATGTAATAAGGAGTTGTAGATGAGGTATACCATGAAAAAAAGATTTATTATTTTGGCTATTGTAGTAACATTTATTCTACTAATGATTAGCTGTGCTAAGAAAAATGAAACTTACACAATTGAAGAAGTTGACGGAGTTAAATATGTTAAAAATAGTAGTATTCCTATAGATAAAAGTTTAAATATAAGAGTTGAAGAACTACTGACACTAAATGGATATAATGAATTGAGTAATGATGGCGAAGATTCATTCTATTCTGTTAATCAATTAAAAGTTTCCCCAGATGGCTTAATTTTCATCAATGATGACTCTTCTTTTAAGCTATATAAATATTCCCCTACTGGAGTCTTACTAGATACTTTAGTTTATCAAGGTGCTGGTCCAGGTGAGCTTACTGTGCCAGCCATTATGTCCCTTTTAGATAACTATGTAGTATTAACCTCTTCAGGCATAGCTAATTATTATGATTTTGACCTGAAATTTATTGAAAAGCATACTACTCCTTTTACGGATATTACTTACACCATGTTTTCGGCTAGTAGTGATAGGATAATTCAATCATGTTTCACTTATGATAAAAGGGGAGATTCTTATCCTAAAGATTATTGGGTCTTTGAGAAAATAAAAAAATTAGACCTTGAACAAAGCACAATTAGTGAACTAGAGTTCAAGCTAGAATCCTATTTCCCTGATCATTATAAAGGTGAATTTATTGAAAAATTTAAAATCAGTAAGGGACAGGATGAATTCTACTTAGCAGTACAATCCAAAAGTACTTATGCTATCGATGTTTATGATTATAACTTTAACCATAAAATGAAAATAGAGTTTCCTTTCAAAGCTCTAAGCTTTACGGAAGAGGAAATAGATTTCCTTAAAAACGAATATCCCCAAGGAACAGAAGATTTCTCTATGCTCTACAAATATTGTGATTATAAGCTTGCTATTAGTAATCTCTATTATGATTCAGCAAGTGCTCATCTTTTTGTGGAAAGACCACAGGAACTAGCTACACACAGTGTAAAATTTGATGTTTTTAAAGAAGGAGTCTATATTAATAGCTTTAACTTTACAGTTAATGAAGAGAGTTTTAACCCACTAGCAATGGGTTTGGGTTTCAACTTTGATATATCAGGATCAAAGTTATATTACTATAATAATGTGGAGAATAAAGTTAGCATTTATCAATTAGTTTTTTAAGTCTAAATAAAAGCTATTATTTCATGAATAGAGAAAGGGTAAGGAATTTTAAATATGAAAAGATTGTTACTGTACATTTTAATAGTCTCTTTGTTTCTAATAGGATGCAAGGAAAAGCGAGAAAACACGCCCCAAGAGGCTTCTAAGTATCAGACTTATGTCTCTGTTAACACTTCTACCTCCCAATTTGCAGACTTAAAGCAATACATAAAGAGTTCAGGACATACTAAAGCAGTTAAAACTGTTGATATTCACGCTGATTTAAACTCCGAAATTATTCAAATTAAAGTTGAGAATAATAGCTATGTAAGTAAGGGGCAAACTCTTTTACTTTTGGACAGCCGAGATATCGATATTCAAAGAGCTGAAGCAGAGATTAGCTATAATAGGGTCCTTGCTGAATTTAATGCTTGGATGAAAACTTATCCTCAATCAGATTCTACAAGTATAGCAAGTCAAACCGGATTACCGGAAGCTCAGCTTAACTTGGACAAATTGGATTTAATGCATGATAAGTGTATGATAACTGCTCCAATAAGTGGTATCTTAACCGGTTTTAAACTAAATGTAGGAGAAAAGATCTTCCTTAATCAGAAAATTGCTTCTATAATAGATAATTCCCGGCAAGAGATAGTGGTTGATATTTTAGAGAATGAGATTAATAAAGTAAATGTAGGTGCTGAAGTTATCATTAATTTTCCTAGTATGAGTAATAAAAACTTTCTAGGTTCTGTCTTGTCTATTTCACCTGATGTAGATGTTAACACTTCGGCTGGACAAGTTGTAATCTCTATCAATACTCATGATGATATTAAAAGTGGGATGTTTGCTGAAGTTAAAATTGAAGCAGAAAACTTAGGAGAAAGACTCTTAGTTCCTAAGGAAGCTCTCTTGGTGAGAAATGGGCGAGAGCTAATCTTCACAGTTTCTGATGATAACAAATCTGAGTGGAAGTATGTTACTTCCGGTTCGACAAATGAGTATCTTGTAGAGATTGTTGAAGGCCTAAATCCTAATGAAAAAGTAATAGTTTCCGGTAATTTTATTTTAGCTCATGATGCCAATCTCAAGCTAGAGAAAGAGATTCCTTTTGGCTTTTATTACAAGAAGTTTTAACTAATTAAGAGTAATAAATGAATAAGATTATTAAATTAGCTATTGAAAGACCTATCTCTACTTTGATGTTTTTTCTTCTTATGGTAATTGTAGGTTTTATCTCTTTCCAAAGATTGCCCATAGACTTCTTGCCTCAACAAGGATATCCAAAACTCACAGTAATGACTAATTATCCAAATTCAACTCCAGCTGATGTTGAAAAAATGGTAACACGCCCCATTGAAGAGAGTGTTTCAACCTTGACTAAAGTAAATAGTGTATCTTCTATTTCTAGAGAAGGAATCTCAATTGTTACGATAAATTATGATTGGGAAACTGACATGGGCTATGCTTCTTTAGATTTACGAGAAAAGTTAGATAATGTAGTTTATCAACTTCCTCAACAGGCTGGGCGTTCTAACATTATTCATCTTGACCCAGCTGACCAACCAATTATGCAATTAGCTGTCTACTCAGAAAATACTGATAGCTTTTTACTTCAACAGGCTGCCGAAAATCACCTTAAAAATAGGCTTCAGCAACTGGATGGAGTTGCTCAAGCAGAAGTAATTGGTACAGTAGAGCGTGAAATTCAGATTAAAATTGATGAAGCCAAGCTTATCTCTCTAGGTTTAGATGTTAATACTGTAAGCAAGATTATATCAGCATCTTCTTATAACTTCTCTGGTGGGAGGATTAAAGAAAATCACAATCTCTTTTATGTAAAGATAAATGCCATGTATAATGGGGCTGAGGATATCAAGAACACTCTAGTGACTATTCTCAAAAATGGTAGGCACATCTATGTTAAGGATATTGCTCAAGTAACAGATACTTTTAAGGATAGGATAAATCTTACTTATTATAATGGTCTACCTGCCTTAGGGATTATGATTCGCAAGGAATCTCAAAGCAATACTATTGAAGTTTCAAAGCTTGTTAATGCTGAATTAGAGAAAGTAAGAAGTGAATTTGAAGATATTAAGATTATTGTAATTTCCGACCAAGCTATATTTATTCAAGACTCAATCAACAGCGTCTTAGAAGCTATTATGTATGGAGGGTTATTGGCTTTCTTAGTTCTATTTCTCTTTTTAGGTGGTTGGCGAAACCCACTTAATATTTCCATTGCAATTCCTATTTCCATAATGATTACTTTTATTTTAATGTACTTTAGTAAGATATCACTTAATATAATCTCACTTTCTGGTTTAGCTCTGGGCATTGGTATGCTGGTTGATAATTCTATTGTGGTCTCTGAAAATATCTTTAGACACAGTAGCACTGACAGCAATAAAATAAATGCTTTACGTGGGACAAAAGAAGTATCATTAGCTATTACTGCTTCGACTCTAACAACTCTTGCTGTCTTTCTACCCTTGCTTTTCATCAAAGGCTTAGCAGCCTCCCTCTTTAAACAACAGGCTTTAACTGTTACTTTCTCTTTAGTCGCTTCTCTTTTAGTCTCTATCACTTTCTTGCCTATGCTAGCTTCTTTAGGGAAAAATAAAAAGAAGAAGAAGAGAGTTCAGCAAGGCTTTGATAAAATAACCGGAAAGTATCTTTCTTTTCTGGAAAGTTGCCTTAAAAGAAGATCTTTAGTACTAACAATATTCATTACTCTCTTTATTGGAAGTGTAATCTCCTTCTTCTTTATCCCTAAAAGTTTCTTTCCTGATATATCTCAGAATCAGCTTTCAGCTGTAATTACTTGCCCTCCTGGAACTAGTTTAGAACAGACAAAAGAAGTTGCTTTCAATGTTGATCAAATGATGCAAAGAGTTGATGGCTATAAAGATTCATTTATAACAGTAGGTAAATCTTCTGAAGATAAATTAACTTACTTCTTAAATGATGCTTCAAAACAGAATATTGCTGAGGTTGTGGTTAACTTATTGCCAGGTTATGACCACAAAGAAGTTATCCCCCAACTGGACTCTAAACTAATTGGTTATGATGTTAACATTATTTTTAAGGCCGGAGAAGATTATCTTTCTTCTCTCTTTGAAAGCGAGGGGAGTCAACTAAAACTAATCTTTAAAGGGGAAGCGGTAGGAGCTATGCTAGATTATGCTAAATGGACTAAAGTTTCCATTAGTAAAGAAGCTAGTTTTCGTAATATTCAAGCAGATTTTGAAAATGAATCTCCCTTAATTCGTCTAAAACTAAATCGAGAAGTAGCTAATAGATATGGTCTTAGTTTAGATATGCTAGCAGATTATATCTCTACTAATCTGAATGGAGTAGTAGTTAGCTCTTTTGAGGAGAATAATCTAGATTATGATGTTAAAGTTATTTTAGATAAAGATATAACTATTAGTAGCTTAGAGGAAAAACAGATTACTCAAGGTCAGCATACTATTAAGTTGAAAGATCTTTTTACTACTCAAGTAACTTCCAGTCAAGAAGAGATAAAGAAAGAATCACAAGTTCCCCAATTAGAAATATCCTTCGATTATAGTGGTAAATTAGAATCTGCTCTAAAGACTCTTCAGCCTATTATAACTAATAGTCCAGATAATATGCAAGTCTCTATTGAGGGGGTTAATCAGGAGATAGATAATTCTCTCAAATCCCTAATGATTGCTTTAATCTCGGCTATTATTTTGATTTATATGATTTTAGCTTCCCAGTTTGAATCACTTAAACTTCCTTTTATTATTATGTTTGTTGTCCCAATGGGAATAATCGGAGTTGCTTTAGCTTTAATCATAACCGGCACAACAATAAATATTATGTCAACATTAGGTATCTTAGTTCTTTCTGGAATAATAGTCAATGACGCTATTCTCTTAGTAGATTTTTCTAACTATAATCGGATGGCAGGAATGAATCCTTATGACTCTGTTATTACAGCTGCTAAATATAGATTTAGACCCATTATAATGACAACAATTACTACTGTGCTAGGGCTTTTACCGCTGGCAATTGGTATAGGAAGTGGGGCAGAGCTTCAATCTTCTATGGCTATTGCCTTAGTCGGCGGAATGTTAATAGCGACCTTACTTACCTTAATAATAATCCCTATTTTATATACCATTATTGAGAGGAGAAACAAATGAAAAGAGGCTTAATTACATTTCTCTTAATTATTACTACTTGGATTTATGCAGAATATAGTATAGAAGAGTGTGTGGAATCTGCTCAGAATAACTCATACGATGTGCAAATATCACGCTTAAATCTTGCTAACTCTAAAGATGCCGTCAAATTATCAGCTTGGGACTTCTTGCCCTCTTTCACTTTTAGAAGTAATCTTGGAAGAATGAATGGAAACTTTGCTTATAATGAGAATATTATCCAAACATCAGGTTCTTATGATATCTTTGATTCTCGTTATTTTGGCTATAAGCTAGCTAAAAAGAACCTGCTTCAAAGTAAGCTTAATCTTAAAGAAGTAAAAGATGAAATGGAGATTACTGTCTATGAATATTATGCTCAACTTCTATTGCTTAAAGAGAAGATAGCACTAAGTGAAGAGACCCTAGTTATTTATCAAAACAATAAAAAACTTAATTCTGAGTTACTAAAAGCTGGAGCTTCTAATCCTTTAGATATGCTCACTATAGATTATGAAATTGAAAAGTTGCAAACATCGCTTAATGAGTTTCATTCCAACTATGAATACTATTTAGGTAGACTCAACTATCTGACTAACTTACAGATAAATATTGATGATGAGCTAACTCCTTTACCGGACTATGCTAGTGAAGACAGTTCTTTTCAAGCATTTGATTATAAACTGAATACTAGCTGGAAGATTCAAGAAGAACAGTTGCTAAAAGCAAAAATTCTCTCCAAATATAACTTTCTAAACTCTTTTCCTACTCTATCTTTTCAGTACTATTACAACTACTCTAAAGGTGAAAATCTTACTGATAATGTTAATTATATCCATGAAGACTGGAATAATGAGTGGGCCATGTTTCTTAACTTAACTCTTTCTTTAGATAATCTTACTAATTTCCTCTTTGAACATCCCAGCTCTAAAAGAAATTATGAGATTGAAGAGTTAAATACGCAAAGTCTATCAGATATGCTTACCATAGAAGTAAAGGATACAGAAAACCAAATAGCTGTTTTAAAAGCTCAGTTGGAAAGTACTAGGTCAATGCTTAGTATTACTGAATCAAGGGCTAATCTTGCTCAAGAACAGTATCTAAGTGGGCTGATAAGCTTCTCTGACCTTAATGATTATAGATTAGACTGGCTAGATGCTACTATTAAAGTGAATGAATTGAAATTAGCTCTGATTATTCAACATAAAAAACTTGAGAAGTATTTAGGTCAAAGCTAAAGATGAACCTTACTAAGTTTGCTCTCAAAAGACAAATTACTACTGTAATGATCTACATGGCGATTCTCTTATTTGCAGTTTTTGCTATTAACAGAATTCCTATCTCTTTAATTCCAAACTTGGATTATCCTCAACTAAGAATAGTAACCTACTTAGGTGAATCAACGCCTAATGAAATAGAACAGAGTGTAACTGCTAAAATAGTATCAGCTATCAAAAGCATTCCAGGTATAAATGAGATTGAATCAGCTTCTACTTCTAATAATTCTACTGTTGCCCTCAAGCTAAATCGTCAGGCTGATGTCTCTTATGTTAAGTTTCTGATAAATGAAGAACTTAATATCTTGAGGTCAAGTATTCCTGCTTCAGCTCGTCCTACAATTACTGAATATATCCCTACTGCCTTTGATGAAACTTCCTTTATGAAAATATCATTCTCAGGAGAGTATAATAATGATGAACTTAATCAACTCTTAACAAGGTATTTAATAAATCCAATTTCAGCTTTAAAAGGTGTTTCGGGTACTTCCATTCAAGGTGATACTCGGACTGAATATGAATTGAAAATTGCTAAGGAGATGGAAGATAAGATAGATATTGCTAATATTACTAACTTGATTAATAGTTATGGCAAGAAGAAATTGCTCGGAAATTGGGAAAAGAGTGATAGTGAAATTAAAGTAATTTTAGATGGTTCTTATGAAAGTTTAGATTCTCTCTTAGAGCTTGAGACTACTCTCAAAACAGGGCAAAAGAGAAAGCTTAAACATATTTTAACTCTTAAGGAAAACAGTAAAGTAATTCAAGCTGTCTATAGGTATAACTTTGAACCAAGACTACTCCTTACTGTGGAAAAGAAAAGTAAGGCTAATGTCTTAAAACTTTCTCAAGAAGTTAAAGCTCTCATAGACCAACAAAGGAAGTTTATTCCTGCGGAGATAAATCTTGAAATAGTGGAAAATGAAGCAGAAAAAGTATCTAGCGAAATGAATATTCTCTACCAAAGAAGTGCCTTTGCTCTCTTAATTATTTTCTTAGTTCTGCTAATTTTCTTAAAAAAACTATACTCTACTCTAACCGTCTTAATATCTATTATCTTTTCTGTTCTCCTAACAATAATTACTCTTTATGCTTTTGGTATTGGTTTAAATATTATCTCCTTTGCTGGACTAACTATGGGGCTAGGACTGATGGTAGATAACGCAATAGTGGTCTATGAAAATATTCATAGGCATAAGTTATTAGATAAAAAATCTTCTATAATTATAGCAACTAATGAAGTTTCCTTACCAATTATCTCCTCAACTTTAACGACAATCATAGTCTTTGCTCCCTTTATCTTTTTACAGGGTGATCTTAAAATATTCTATCTCCCCTTTGTTTATGCTACTGTTATCTCTATCTTATCTTCTCTTTTTGTTTCTTTTACTTTGATTCCCTTGATAGCATCAAAACTAAATTATAGGTCAAGTGTAAAAGCTTCACCATCATTGAGAAGATACAAAGCAGGATTATCCCATATTCTAAGATTTCGCTGGCTGGTGATTCTTTTATTAATTCCACTAAGCTATTTTTCTTGGAAAACTTATAACGAAAATCTGAAATTTGGCTGGAGTAGAAATAATAGTATAGATAAGAATGTCTATATCTCTCTTTATTTAAATTCAGGAAGTAATATTGATTTGATGCAAAATATTTTTTTAGAGTTTGAATCTTTACTAGAGCCTTACCGTGAATCAATCATTGTTGATGGCTACTATACTGTAAATTATGCTAGGATTAAGTTTAGAGCTAACCCTAATTCTGCTCAACAAGCAAATTTAATAATGCTTAGAGATTTAGCAATATCTTTAGGCTATAAATATGCTAATGTAGATTTATCCGTCTGGGGCTTTGGAGATGGTTTAAGCCAGTCTGTTTCTACTAATACTTATAGTACAATAACTATCAAAGGATATAATTATACTCAGCTTAATGATATTGCTAAAGACCTAGCTAGTTATCTAGGCAAGCTCTCTAAAAGATTTGATAAAATTGATTATCCTTACGATTCCTACTATTCTGAAGAGATAAAAAGCTATGAAATAAAGTTTGATAGAAAGTTGTTAAACAATAAAGGGATAGGCATTCAGGATGCTGTATACTCCTTAACTAATCAGATGAATAGATTTAATAAATCAATAACTCAGACAATAGGAAATAAAGAATATACTCTTAAGGTTGAACCTGACTCTCAGCTTAGTTTATCAGAACTTCAGAATATGCTTGTTGCGAATAAAGTAGCTTTAAAAGATGTCTCTAAAATTGAAGTATTTAAGACTGCTGGAAGAATTAATAATAAAGAGAATGCCTATTTAATAGGGATTAGATATATTTTTAAAGGGAATAATACTGTCTATAGAAAATTACTTGATTATGTTTATGATAACTATCAACTACCTGTCGGTTACTCTTTTGTTAAGTTAGATAATGCTAGTGAAAGTGATAAAGAGAAGGAGAAACAAAAGAGTATTATTCAGCTAATCTTTTTCTCTGTCCTTTTAGTCTATATGTCTCTTTGTGCCCTTCTAGAATCATTTAAATATCCATTGGTAATTCTTTTAACTGTTCCTCTTTCCCTAATAGGCGTTGTCTGGATATATTACTTCTTTAACCAACATATTGATAGTTCTGCTCTGATGGGAATAATACTTCTCTCAGGTATTGTAGTTAATAATTCTATTATCTTAGTTAATCATATTAACACTTTATCCTGGCAAGGTATTCCTTTAAAAACTGCTGTTATTCAGGGAACTGTTGATAGAGTAAGACCAATTCTTATGACTTCTCTTACTACTATCCTAGGTCTAATCCCTATGCTTTTTGTCTCTGAGTCTTCTCAAAGTAATTTATGGAAACTTCTTTCCCTCTCGACTATAGGAGGTCTCATAGCTTCAACTATTTTTACTTTAAGCATTACCCCTATAATCTATTATATTATTAGTAATAAGCACTGAGTAGGAGTTAGCAAACAATAAACAGAATGAATAGAGAAAAATCAAATTGGAGGACCAATGTTAGATAAGGAAAGAGTGCAAGAAGTTCTTGATATTGTAAGTTAATTAAACACTCCTAAACCAAGCTTTCCTGATTTATGTTTCGCATCTTGAATCTTCGCCTAAAGCTATGTCTTCACAAGACGGAGCGATGAGGTCTTTTGTATATCATGTACTACAAAGGTTTAGCTTCTAAATGAGCAAATATTAAAGTTATTCCCCTAAGGTAAATTAGATTTATTTCTAAACATGCTATAGATAACCTCAACGATAAAAGTAACTATAAAAGCACATAGCTTTGGTTAAGGGTGTAATCTCCTTGTTAGAGTGGGAATAAGTAGAGAGTTTATGTTGAAATTAAAAACAAAATTCTTCTTGACCAATATAAAGCAAGTCTGATAATTTACAAAAATGAGAAAATTAGGAGCTATTTATGGCTAAAGATAAAGAAATTCAAGAAGAACCTTTAGAAAAGCAATTATGGAAGTCAGCAGATAAATTAAGAAAGAACATAGATGCAGCTGAATATAAACATGTTGTGTTGGGTTTAGTCTTTTTAAAATACATATCAGATGCTTTTGAAGAATTATATGGAAAATTAGTTTCCGGAAAAGGTGAATTTGAGGGTGCAGACCCTGAAGATAGAGATGAATACAAGGCTGAAAATGTCTTCTTTGTTCCGGCTGAAGCACGCTGGAGTAATCTCTTATCCTCGGCAAAACTTCCAACCATAGGAAAAATTGTCGATAATGCTATGGATAGTATTGAAAAAGAGAATCCATCTCTTAAAGGTGTTTTGCCTAAGGTTTATGCCAGACAAAACCTTGATCCGACAAGTCTTGGTGAGCTTATAGATCTGATTGGCAATATAGCCTTAGGAGATGCCAAATCACGAAGTGCTGATATTTTAGGTCATGTTTTCGAATACTTTTTAGGTGAATTTGCCCTTGCTGAAGGAAAAAAAGGTGGTCAGTTCTATACTCCACGCAGTGTTGTTGAACTGCTTGTCGAAATGCTTGAGCCTTATCAGGGCAGAGTCTTTGACCCTTGCTGTGGAAGTGGCGGTATGTTTGTTCAGTCTGAAAAATTCATTGCCCAACATCAAGGTAAAATCAACGATATTTCAATCTATGGACAAGAGAGTAATCAGACAACTTGGAGACTATGTAAAATGAACCTCGCTATTAGAGGTCTTGATAGCTCTCAAGTGAAATGGAACAATGAAGGTTCTTTCTTAAATAATGCTCACAAAGATTTGAAAGCTGATTATATAATTGCTAATCCACCCTTTAATGTAAGTGACTGGAGTGGAGAATTACTCAGCAATGATGGACGCTGGAAATATGGCACACCTCCACCGGGAAACGCCAACTACGCGTGGATTCAACATTTTATTTACCATCTTGCACCTAATGGGTTAGCCGGATTTGTTCTCTCAAAAGGTTCTCTTACTTCCAAAACTTCCGGAGAAGGCGAGATTAGGAAAGAGCTTATTGAAGCAGGACTAATAGATTGTATTGTTAATTTACCGGCAAAGCTATTTCTTAATACCCAAATCCCTGCTTCGCTGTGGTTTGTAAGGAAGACCACCCCGGGTAAATTCTCCTCTCAGGGAGGAGTACCTCGAAGAGGGGAGGTGGTCTCTTCAACTCAGGAAAAAACGACCACCCCGTCAGTGAAATACACTGCCACCCCTCCACATGAGGGGAATTACATCCTCTTTATTGATGCTCGGAATATGGGACACTTAATCAATCGTAGGACTAAAGAACTTTCTAGAGAAGATATTCAGGAGATAGCTAAGACTTATCGGAATTGGAGAAGAGGGAAAGAGACCACCCCGTCAGTGAAATACACTGCCACCCCTCCGCATGAGGGGAATTATGAAGACATCGCAGGCTTCTGTAAATCTGCAACCATAGAAGAAGTTCGTAAACTTGATTATGTTCTTACTCCCGGTCGGTATGTAGGACTTGAGGAAGCAGAAGATGATTTTGATTTTGAACAACGCTTTACTGAATTGAGAGCTGAATTTGAAGAACAACTTAAAGAAGAGGCAGAACTGAACAAGAGAATTTTGGATAATTTGGCTAAAGTTAAGATGCCTGAGGATGATAATGAATAATGAACTTGATATAATAACATCAGAAACTATCCAAAATAGAATATACACTCTTCGTGGAGTGCAAGTAATGTTAGATAATGAGCTTGCTCAACTCTATGATGTAGAAACTAAATACTTAAATAAAGCCGTAAAGAGAAATATTGAAAGATTTCCAGAATCCTTTAGGTTTCATTTAACTCAGACAGAATATGATAAAAACTTGAGGTTCCAAATTGGCACTTCAACCTTAAAACAGGATGTTGAAAAATATAATTCCCAATATCCTAAAATTAGCTTGAATAAGCTAACAAAAACTCATGATAGATTTCTTATTCTTGATAATAAAGACCTGTATCACTTCGGTGCTAGTATTAAAGACCTTGGTAAAAAGTGGTTTGCTTTTTCAAAAATGGAGATGAACCCTACAGATATTGTTAGTAAATTAGGAAAGGGGAAGATATGAGGGAATGGAAAGAGGTGAAATTGGGGGATTATATTAAAGTTAAACATGGTTTTGCTTTTAAAGGTAAAAACATAATAGCCGAAGAAACAACAAATATTTTAGTTACCCCTGGAAATTTCAATATTGGTGGAGGATTTAAAAAGTCGAAATTAAAATACTATAATGGTGAAGTACCTCAAGACTATATATTGAAGGAAAATGCTGTAATTGTTACTATGACAGACTTGAGTAAGGAATCTGATTCTTTGGGTTATTCTGCTAAAGTACCAAAATCAATCAACGGGGAAAAGTATTTACATAATCAACGTATTGGCTTAGTACAATTTAAAAATGACAGTATAAATTATGACTACATTTATTGGGTAATGAGAACACGTGAATATCAGGGTTATATTATTGGTTCATCAAGTGGTACCTCAATAATGCATACGTCTCCTTCAAGGATTGAAGATTATGCATTTTCCATCCCCTCCCCCTCTGAACAAAAAGCCATAGCAGAAGTTCTTTCCAGTCTTGATGATAAGATAGATTTACTTCATCGTCAAAACAAGACTTTGGAGCAAATGGCGGAGACACTATTTAGGCAGTGGTTTATTGAGGAGGCGGATGAGGATTGGGAGGAAGGAAAACTTGGTGACAATGTGGATGTATTGCTAGGAGGTACTCCATCAACAAAAAATGATAATTATTGGGACGGTAATATACCATGGATTAATTCTGGAGAAATAAACAAGTTTCGGATTTTCCATCCATCTAAACTCATTACTGAATTAGGAATGAAAAAATCAAGCACGAAATTACTACCAAAAGGAACAACAGTATTAGCAATTACTGGGGCAACTTTAGGTCAAGTTTCGCGATTAGAAATCTCTTCTTGTGCTAATCAATCAGTTGTTGGTGTAATCGGAAATGATATTTTCTCCAATGAATTTATTTTCTTATGGATAAAATATTCTATTAAAGATATAATAGCAAATCAGACAGGAGGCGCCCAACAACATATAAATAGAGATGATGTAAAAAACACTATAGTTATAATACCTAGCAAAGATGTGCAATCTCATTTTCAAATAACGATTGAACCTCTATTTGATAAAATTACCAATAATGTGTTTCAAATAGAAAACCTCGAAAACCTACGCGACACATTATTACCAAAATTAATGAGTGGTGAGGTTAGGATTAGATATGAATAGAAGAACCTGGGTCGTAGGGGCGTATTGTATACGCCCACATTATACAATAAACATAAAAGGGCGTATACAATACGCCCCTACGAAACAACTGCAAACATTTGATTATTCATCAAATGGGCGTATACAATACGCCCCTACCGAACATCCAAGAACATCTGATTATGTTAATGAAATGTGAAAACAGATAGGTATTAATATGAACAAAAACAACAAATTCAATTCTGAAATCCATCATCGTCGTTCCATTCGATTACCTGGATATGACTATTCACAGGAAGGATTTTATTTCATAACTTTGTGTACCCAAAATCATAAACATCTGTTTGGTGAAATTAATGATGGTGTAATGAAATTAAACAGAGCAGGCTTAGCTATTAAAGAAGAATGGGAAAATACCTCTAAAATCAGGAAAAACATAATTTTGGGCGAATATGTTATAATGCCAAACCATTTCCATGCCATTGTCCAGATTGAATACCCCATAAAACCTCAGAGTAATGATATTGTAAAACTAAAATCACCATCCCAGACAATTGGTTCAATAATCAGAGGATTCAAAGGTGCAACCATTAAATATTTTAAAACTGACATATTGTCTCTGCCCTCAATTTGGCAACGCAATTATTGGGAGCATATTATCCGCACTGAGCTTGAATTTGGTAAAATATCACAATATATTATTGGCAACCCTGCATGTTGGGAAGATGATAAACTTAATGGTGGTAGAGGTAATGAAGTTTTAGAAAATCAGGAAGGATATAATGACGAAATATGGATGGTATAAATGCCTAAACTAACCGAAAGCACGATAGAATCCTTTGCCATAGAATTATTAGAAAACTTAGGTTATCACTACATTTATGCCCCTGATATTTCTCATGATTCTGATAATCCGGAGCGAACTAGTTATGCAGATGTTTTACTTCTTAAGAGATTAAAAGAAGCAATCCGCAGAATAAACCCCAATGTTCCCTATGAGAACCAAGAAGAAGCAATAAAAGAGATTCAAAGACTTAACTCTCCTGATTTGATTACTAATAATGAACATTTTCATAGGATGTTGACGGAAGGGATTAATGTTTCTTATCAGGTGGATAATCATCCACGCGGTGATTTGGTCTGGCTGATTGATTTCGACAATCCGGGTAATAATGATTTTGTGGTGGCTAATCAATTCACTATTATAGAAAATGGGATTAATAAAAGACCTGATATAATTCTCTTTGTGAATGGTATTCCTTTAGTTGTGATTGAGCTTAAGAATCCTGCAGATGAAAATGCTACTGTTAGATCTGCTTTTAGGCAGTTGCAGACTTATAAAGAACTTATCCCAAGCCTTTTTTCATATAATGCATTTATGATAGCATCAGATGGTTTAGAAGCTAAAGGTGGCTCTCTTTCAGCAGGTTTTACTCGCTTTATGGCGTGGAGATCGGCAGATGGCAAAGTGGAAGCTTCTAAGCTTGTTAGTCAGCTAGAAACTCTGATTAACGGAATGCTGAATAAGGAAACTCTGTTAGATTTAATTCGTCATTTTACTGTTTTTGAGAAGTCTAGTAAAAATGATGCCAAGACAGGTATCACTACAATCACTTCAGTAAAAAAGCTAGCTGCTTATCATCAATATTATGCAGTGAATAGAGCTGTGGAGTCAACTTTAAGAGCTTCGGGTCTGAATTCCCCGCCTGCTAATTCCCCTCATGCGGAGGGGTGGACCGGTATTCCCGGGACGGGGTGGTCTCTTCATTCCCCTCATGCGGAGGGGTGGACTGGTATTCCCAGGACGGGGTGGTCTCTTAATTCAAAGTGGCAGAACAAAGTTTGGCAAGGCAATCTCCCCTACTTTTCCGAAGAAGAAACACCATACATCAGACGAAGTTACACTAACTTCCATGATTTACCCTATAACCCTAAGTTAAAAGAGAGAGCTAAAGAGCTTAGAAAAGCTGGAAATTTGCCAGAAGTCCTCTTCTGGGAAAAGGTTAAAAATAAGAATTTTAAAGGTTTAGATTTTGATAGACAAAAGATAATTGGTAATTATATTGTTGATTTTTATTGTAGTAGTCATGGTGTTGTTATTGAGATTGATGGTAGTAGTCATAATGATGATAAATATGAATATGATAAAGAGAGAAATGAATATTTGCTATCTCTTGGATTAGAAGTTATTCATATTACAGCAAAAGAAGTGTTTCAGAATCTGTATTTGGTTATGGATATGTTGGATAAGCATCCGGTGTTCGCAGAGACCATTCCTCCGCGTGAGGGGAATGAAGAGACCACCCCGTCAGTGGAATACACTGCCACCCCTCCGCATGAGGGGAATAAAGAGACCACCCCGTCAGTGAAATACACTGCCACCCCTCCGCATGAGGGGAATGAAGAGACCACCCCACATGAGTGGAATTGGAAAGAATCACCTGAGAACTATGGAGTTCCGGGAGTAAAAAAGCAACCTGTTGGAGATCGTAAAGGTGGTGTTGTTTGGCATACACAAGGAAGTGGCAAATCACTCTCAATGGTATTCTATACCGGAAAAATAGTCTTGGTGTTAAACAACCCTACCATTCTCATGATAACAGATAGAAATGACCTTGATGACCAACTGTTTGATACATTTGCTGCTTCAACTCAACTTCTCAGACAAGTACCTAAACAAGCCGAGAACCGTGATGAATTGAAAGAGCTATTAAAAGTCGCTTCCGGGGGAGTAATTTTCTCTACTATTCAGAAGTTTCAACCGGATGAAGGTAACATCTATGAAACATTATCTGAAAGAGAAAATATTGTTGTAATTGCTGATGAAGCTCATAGAACTCAATATGGTTTTAAGCCTAAAACAATAGATGATAAAGATGAATTTGGTAATGTGATAGGCAAGAGAATAGTCTATGGTTTTGCTAAATATATGCGTGATGCTCTGCCTAATGCTACTTATCTAGGCTTTACTGGTACTCCGATTGAAAGTACCGATGTTAATACCCCTGCTGTGTTTGGTAATTACATTGATGTTTATGACATAGCACAAGCTGTGGAAGATGGATCAACTGTAAAGATTTACTATGAAAGCAGATTAGCTAAGGTGATGCTTACTGATGAGGGCAGAAAGCTAATTGGTGAATTAGATGAAGAGCTGGGCGAGTATAATAGAAGCGACCAAATGAAGGCTAAGTGGACAACTTTAGAAGCATTAATAGGAAGTGAGAACCGGGTTCTAAATATTACTAAGGATATAATATCTCACTTTGAGCAGCGACAAGAAGTCTTCACCGGAAAAGCTATGATAGTTAGTATGTCTCGGCGAATTGCAGCTGACTTATATGATGAAATAATAAAGCTAAAACCTCACTGGCATTCTGATGATTTGAATAAAGGTACGATAAAAGTTGTTATGACTTCTGCTGCTTCTGACGGTCCTAAAATAGCAAAACATCACACAACTAAACAACAGAGAAAAATGCTTGCAGATAGAATGAGAAATCCGGATGATCCTTTAAAAATTGTGATTGTTCGTGATATGTGGTTAACAGGATTTGATGTTCCAAGCCTACATACTCTCTACATAGACAAACCTATGAAAGGGCATAATCTGATGCAAGCAATTGCGAGGGTAAATAGAGTTTATAAAGACAAACCGGGCGGATTGATAGTAGATTATATTGGGATTGCTTCAGACTTAAAGAAAGCTCTCTCTTTCTATTCAGATGCAGGCGGAAAAGGTGATCCTACCATCTTACAAGAACAAGCAGTGCAGTTAATGTTGGAAAAGCTGGAAGTTGTGTCTCAGATGTTTTATGGTTTCCCTTATGAAGAGTATTTTGAAGCAGACACTTCTAAGAAACTGGCTACAATATTGGGAGCTGAAGACTTTATTCTTAGTGTTGAAGATGGGAAGAAAAGATTCATTAACGAAGTAACAGCTCTTTCTAAAGCCTTTGCTATTGCAGTTCCTCATGAACAAGCGATGGATATAAAAGAAGAAGTTTCATTCTTCCAAGCTATCAAAGCAAGGTTAGTTAAATTTAGTTCATCCGGTTACGGTGGTGGTGATGAAGAGATAGAGACTACTATTAGGCAGGTAATAGATAAAGCATTAGTTACAGACCAAGTTATAGATGTTTTTGATGCTGCAGGGATTAAGAAACCTAATATCTCAATCCTTTCTGAAGAATTCTTAAAAGAGCTGCAAAATATGCAACATAAAAATGTCGCTATGGAGGTTCTGAAGAAGCTATTGAGTGATGAGATTAAAGCACGAGCTAAGAAGAATTTAGTAAATAGTAAATCCTTCATGGAGATGTTAGAAAATACTATTAAAAGATATCAAAATAAGATTATCACTGCTGCAGAAGTTATTGATGAGTTGATAAATCTTAGCAAAGAGATTGTCAAAGCTGATGATGAAGCTAAAAATATGGGATTAACAGACTACGAATATGCTTTCTATACTGCTGTTGCTAATAACAAAAGTGCTAAAGAATTGATGCTTAAAGATAAATTAAGGGAATTAGCTGTAGAATTAACTGATAAAGTTAAAAAGAATGCTTCTATCGATTGGACGATTAAAGAGAATGTCCGAGCTAAGCTGAAAGTTATAATCAAGAGAACGCTACGTAAATTTGGTTATCCACCGGATATGCAGAAACTTGCTACGGAAACTGTTTTGAAACAGGCTGAGTTGATTGCGGCTGAATTGACGGAATAGAGAGAATAGAGTTAATACGGACGGGGTGTCCGTAGATTATATTGCGTTTATTGGCAAATCAAACAAATATTCCTAGCTTATATTTTTATTCATTAAATATAATAGTGAAAGAGGTGTCAAGAGGCAAATATTAAAGGCATTTCCCCTAAGGCAAATTAGATTTATTTCTAAACATGCTATAGATAATCTCAACGATAAAAGTAGCTAAGAAAGCAACAGCTAAAGGGACAAGAATGCCACTGTACATAATTGAGCTACCTGAATAAAGAATATAAGTAAGTATAAAAGTTCCCCCAAAAGTAACTTTTGCGACTATACTAATTGATGAAAAGAACTTTCCGACTCTATATAAACCATGTCTCATTTTACTACTCCTTTTTTGTTGATTAAGTTATTTATTCTAATTATGCTGATAAGCTTTTTTCAGTCAAGAACTATGTTGGGTAAAGAGTTTTTCTAAACTAAACTTGATTTCTTCCTAATTAGGTTATAGATAAATTTACTGATCAAAGCAACTAAGAGCAAAATTAGAGGTGGGACCCAGGGTGCAAGTATTATGCAGGCCAATAAAGTCAAGATTCGTGTTCTACCTTGAGTTAAAACCCAAATTATAACACAGAGGGCTAAAGTTGTGAGTATCAGCATTTATTCACTCCTTTTTGGTTAATAAATTATTAACCCTATGTATGTTAGGAAGGATTGTAGTGTCAAGCACAAAGTTTTGGTCAACAGCGTAATCTCCCTGCTAGAATGGGAATAAGTAGAGAATTATGCAAATAATCATCTTTATCTAAAAAACATATTGACTAAATTTTTGACTTCAATAAGTCTGATTGAAATATGAAAAATAGAATAATCGTTATAGATATAGGAAACACAAACTTAGTTATTGGTGTTTATGATAACACTAAAATGCTCACTTCGTGGCGGGTTCTTGTAGATAAGAACCGGACTGAAGATGAGTATTTTGCTGTCATTTCACCATTACTTTTATCCATAAGGGAGGATAGAGAGAATATTGCTATTGCTGTTTTATCATCAGTGGTTCCGCAGTTAAGCCGAACAATCGAAAAAATGTTCGCGAAGTATTTTAACTGCAAGTTTATAGTCGTAAATTCTGAATTAGAGCTTAATTTAAAGTTCTTAGTACCGGATCCAAGTTATATCGGGGCTGATCTGTTAGTGAATGCTTATTCTTCTTTAAGCAAGTATCAAACCAACACAATTGTGTGTGATTTAGGTACTGCAACCACTATTCAGCTTACCGGTAAAGATGGGACTTTTCACGGATATTCAATTATTCCAGGTGTGAAGAGTTCATCTAATCTTCTTTTTGAAAAGACTTCTCAATTAGCGAATGTTGATTTGGAGAAGCCCGGCTCTTTGTTGGGATTGAATACAAAAGAAGCACTTCTGTCCGGAGTTATAAACGGACATGCTTTTATTTTAGATGGATTCATCAGGTAAATTAAAGAAGAATTTAAGCTAAAAGACTATAAAACTATTGCCACCGGCGGTATAGCCAAATTAATTTGTAGCTGTTCTCAGGAAGTCGAGATTATTGATGAAACTTTAATCTTAGACGGATTGTATCTTATTGGTAGAAATAATAAATAATAACCGGGATTGTCACTAATGATTAAACTTTATCGTACAATAGTTCTGTGCACATTACTCTTTTGTAGTTATCAGCTATACAGTATTGACTACAAACTTGGAGATTATAAGAGCATCTATGGCAACAAGATAGATTATTTTGATCTTGGTTCCAAAGAGTTCCAGACTAACATTTATTTTAGTAGTAGATTTCCTACCACAACCGAAGAGATTGATTTTATTAATCAAAGAGTGGGGATTGTTACTAAGTATAATAGTGTGCAGGCTTATCCTAAGATATACATCTCTTTAGACCAATATTTTGACAACCTTTTCGCTTATACATTTGATAAAAAACTCTATCAGAAGACTATTGCTTTCTTCCAAAAGAAGGATCGCGAGGAGTCTGGTGGATTAATCCCGGATTTAGTCTTTGACCTGCCAAAGTTTGCTCGTTCCAAAACAGTTAAAAGAATCTTTGGTGAGAAAGCAGGAAGATTAAGCTTTTTTGGTAGTGAACGCTTAACTATCTCAGCAACCAGCACTAAGAATGATAATATCGCTCTTTCAGAATCCAATTCCAGTACAAGTTTGACCCCTAAAATGGAGCAAAAGCTCAATATGCAATTGAAAGGCACGATTGGGGAGAAGATTCATGTGGATCTTAAGTATAATTCAGATCAGGAAGAGACCTTCTTTGATCCTAATAATATAAATATCAGCTATAAAGGTTTTGATGATGAGATAATTCAATCTATAGAAGCAGGTGATATCTCTCTTGACTTAACCGGTTCTTCGCAATATGTAGGTTCTATCTCCTCTTCACAAGGACTTTTTGGCATCAGAACAGATTTAAAAATTGGTGCTTTAGAGCTGACTGCTATTGTGAGTCAGGAAGAGGGCAAAAAGAATAAAATGACCTTTGAATCTAAGGCTCAAGCAGACTCTCTAACTGTAAACTCCAAAGATTATACCCGCCGTGATCGTTACTATGTAATGAATCCTTATGAACTGTTTCATCTTTATCAAGAAGGAGATACAGTTCCCGGCACAAACACTCCTGTTCCTAAAGGCTGGATTAATAACGCAATTAAATTAGATAATAATGGTTCTCTCTTAATCTTTGATGATCAGAAGCTTCCTGCCAATGGAACCCTCTATGTTTATCTAGACGACCTTAATGCTACCAACAATACTGCTACCATTCCCGGCTATGAACAGGTGCAGGCATCGAGTCCATTTGTGCCTCAATTTGATCTCTTAGAAGAAGGAGTAGATTACTATTACGATTATGATTCAGGAATTCTTACTTTAAATAAAAGTATTAACAGAAACTATACGCTAGGTGTTAGATATGTGCAGAGAAATGGACTTAAGGTTCCTCGAAAAGATAAAACCAGTAGTGAATCTGTGCATGTTAAATATATCAGAGTCAGCAACCAAGAATTTGATACAACTATTGATCCAACTCAACCTAATTTTGAGATGATAGATGCTGATGGCGATGATATGGCAGATAATAGATTCTACACTTGGCACTATCAGTTAAGAAGTGTTTATAGCTTAAATTCCAGAAATATCAATAATGAAGATTTCTCTTTTCGTGTATTCACAAACGATGCAGCAGATAACACTTACGATTATTATGTTCCTGCTGAAATTGATAATGCTGGATTCTCCACACTTAATGAATATTTGCGTCTGGATACTAACGGAGATGGTAAAGTTGATGGTAGTGATTCATCAGTTAATCTTTCCAGTGGTTTGGTCTTCTATCCCTGGTTAGAGCCTTTTAAACCACTTGGGGACACTCTGTTGTATCAAAAAGAGAATGAGTATGTTACCACTACTGATTACCGTTATAAGATGTTAGTAAAAGGAAAGATAGGTAGTGATGAAATTAATCTTGGTCAGTCGAATATTCTTAAGAATAGTGTGATTGTCAGAGTTAACGGCACTCCTCAAAAAGAGAATATAGATTATTTGGTCGATTATGATTTTGGTAGAATCACTTTCCTTAGTGCTGCCGGTAAAGATCCAACTGCTAAAATAGAGATTGATTATGAGTTTAAGTCGGGCTTCGGCTTGGATAAACGAGAACTATTTGGAATCCGAGCTGACTACAAGGGATTGGACAACTTTAATATTGGTGGTACTTTAATCTATCGTTCGGAAACAGTGCAAGATAAGCGTCCTAAGATTGGTGAAGAGAACATGGAACTGGTTCTTGCCGATATCGATGGTTCTTTCCAAGTTAAGCCAAGATTCATGACTGATATCGTTAACTGGATACCTTTTATTGATACTGATGCTGAATCAAACTTCAAAGTATCAGGTGAAGTAGCTTTCTCAGTACCTAATATTTATGGTAATCCGACCGGAAAGAAAAAAGAAGCTTATATTGATGATATGGAAGGCATTTTAGACCAATATCCTTTAGGTATTACGCGTAAATCATGGGTTCCTGCTTCAAAGCCTGTTAATACTCTTTTAGCGAAAGCACGCACTCATTGGTTCAACCCTGATAATGTGAAGAAAAGAGATGTTTATGACCCTGCTACTATGGATGAGGATGAAAAAAAAGAAGAGCTCAATATCCTGGCTTTGAAAATAGTCAAACCTGAGCTTAGTCAACCTGATACCCACAATAAGAGCTGGGCTGGTATTATGAAGTATGTAGGAAATCAGGTGGACTTCTCTGATAAGAAATATATTGAAATTTTGGCGAAAGTTGATACAACCTATGGTAACGGTGATGCTAATGTTACTCTAAGAATAGATTTAGGTGATGTCAGCGAAGACTTCTATACCTATAATAATGGTAAAGGATTCTTAAACACTGAAGATGGTATTCATGACGGCGTAATTGATGGTGTTTTGGATATCAGAACAGAGGATATAGGTTTAGATGGAATTAAAGAGGGGATGCCCGGAGATGATCCTCATGATAACTTTAATGATAACAAAAATAGCGATGGCGACTACCTTTTTATTAATGGCACAGAAGGGAATAATGCTTTAGATACAGAAGATTTGAATGGAAACGGTGTGTTAGATGTGCTTAATCGCTATGTAGAATACACAATTCCTTTATCTTCTTCGGAAAATGAGTTTCTGCAATCAGAATATCGTGGTTGGAAACTGTTCCGGATTCCTATTTCTAATGAGAAGAATTATGAGATGATTACAAATAACGCTGCTCTTAAGCCTTCTTTAAGTAAAGTAAGTTATGCACGAATCTGGTTTGAAGTAGATAAAACAGTAAGAATAAAGATTGCCGAACTAAATATTGTTGGTAATAAATGGGAAGAAAGACCTATTCTAAAGGTTGAAGAGATAGATTCCGTATTTGTCGAGTCTTCAGTTTCTCTGGATTTGCTAACTGCTAATAACACGACTGTCTTAGCCGGAATTACTGATAATCAGAAAGATAACCACTACACTCCTCCTGCCGGAACATTTGAAAAGAAGGATGGTGTGGAAACATTCGAACAGTCTTTAACTTATACTATCAATAATCTTCATGAAAATCAAATAGCAATGGTGAGGAAGAAAACAGTTCAAAGCACCAACTATTTACTCTATAATAAGCTGAGGTTCTGGGTTTATCCGGAACTGTCGCAAAATAATCTTAATACCGGAGACTCGCTTAATGTGATTATCAGAGTAGGTTCAGACTCCAGTAGATACTATGAAGTTAAGGAGAAAATAGCTCCAATTTTGTATGATACTAAGATGAATAGAAGAGAGTGGCGAGAAATAGAAATTGATTTTAATTCCCTGACCCATCTCAAGAATCTAACCATGTTAGTAAACTCCAGTAGTAGCACTTCTTATACAGAGGGTAACAGAACTTACAGAATGCGAGGAGATGTAACGCTTTCCAACATTAAAGAGATAAACTTGGGCATAGAGCCGGTTCCCGGTTCAAGATTTACGGGGAAGGTTTATTTTGATGATATTAGGGTAGTTGACCCCTATGAAGATAGTGGGTATAAAGCACGAGCGACCGTGAACACCTCTTTTGCTGATTTTTACACTTCCAGTGTTGAGGTAGTTAAGGCTTCGGATAACTTTGTCAATCAACCGTCGCGTAGCGCTTCTTCCTTCACGGCTAATCAGCAAACGACATCTATTAACTTTACTAATAAGCTAACTTTAGATAAATTCTTTAATAAAGATTGGAAAATAAACATGCCTCTGAATTTTAACTTTAACAATACAGAGAGTACACCGCGTTATAAGCAAAATTCGGACATTCTAAGAGCGAACTTAGATCCTATTGAACAAGATAGGGAAAAGAGCAATAGGGTGAAGTACGATGCCAATTGGAGCTTCAGTAAGGCAAAAACAAATAACCCGTGGATGGATCACACGCTGGGCTCAATATCTCTATCAGCTCGGGGAGAGTTTCAAGACCAAGTTACGCCAACTGCAGCTGATACTACTTTATCGTGGCGTGGAACTGTTTCCTATAATCTTAATCTGGGCAATGTTCCGCGTGGATTTAGAGTTTGGAAAGATCTGAAGCTGAATCTCTTTCCTTCTTCTATTGATAATACTTTTACTTTTGATGCTAAGAATCCGCGGAAATATGTTCTTACCCGCACCGACACCTTAGTTTACTGGCGTGATGATACTTCCTCTTCTAATCTTAATACCAAGATAGGAACTACTTCTAACACAGTAACTTTCCCTATTCTTACAGGAAAGAATATTACTTACCTTAATACTACCTATAAGCTCTCAACAACGCGCGATTTGATGTATGAAAATAGATTGAAGGAGGTGAATATTGGTGAAATAACGAAGTATGATCAAATTGTTACTTATAGCTTTACCCCTAAGCTTTTCAATAATATTTGGAATGTCGCTTCCAGTGGTGATGTGAAGTTCAATGAGACGAGAAGTCAGAAATCTACAGTTGCCTCTGTGATTGAAGAAGAGGGTATTAAATTCAAGCATGATGGTAATGTGAACAGAAACTTTACTGTTGATGTTACGCTTAAAAACTCTGATTTATTAACAAGCTTAGCTACTAACATGAAAACTAAACGCGATGCTAAACTTGCTGCCAAGCTTGCTCAACAAGCTGCAGTTAAAGACACAACCGTTACTGTAGATTCAGAACCAAAACAACCAAAAGATGTAGATTCTCAAGAGGATATAGATTCTCAGGAAGAGAATGATCAACAGCTTAAAGATGATGGAATGTCTGACGAGGAGAAAGAATTACAACTCAAAGATGAGGAAAAGCAAAAGCTAAAAGATAAAGACGAAAAAGCTCAAGCAAGAGCAAGAAAGCTCAGAGAGGAAAAAGAGAGAAGGCTTAAAGAGGAAGAACAAAAAGCTCAACAAGAAGAGCCGAAGGTTAAAGAAGAAGAAGCTAAAATAGTTGTTTCCGATGAAAATGATATGTCTGACAAGGATAGACAAAGATTAAAAGAGTTGCAAGGCGAAGAGAGAAAGATGATGGAAGTGATGTCGCGTAGCAAACTAAGTCCGGAAGAGACAGAAGAATTTGAAAAAGAATTAAATAGGATTAGAGAAGATATGGCACTACTGTCCAACGATATCTACCAGCCTCATGATAAAACTACGAATAAATATGATGATGGAATTATGTCTTCTGATAAACAATCCGGAGATGATAAAGTAAAAACTCCTAAGGCTGGTTTTGGGCTTACAGATATAGTTGGCTTTATCAGTAAGTTTGACAACTTAACTGTTAACTATACCAACGGCTATTCTATGAATTATAAAAACCTGGAAGAAAGACCAAGTTTCAATTTCCAGCTCTCTGTTCCTTATTCAATAGACGATGACCTGATTAATGTGAAAGAAGATAACAACTCTATTGATATCTCATCAGGTATAACACTGAATAAAATAAGCACCGATTTCGGCTATACCATAACTGATAAAAAGAGATGGTCAAATACTACTAATCAAACCATAACTACTGTATTCCCGGATATTTCTATAAACATCAACGATATTCAAGGTTATATCGGCTTGCAGAAATATCTCACAAGTAGTTCTATTGGCAGTAATTATTCGCACCAAGTTAAAGGTGAAGGACCAATCGGTTGGACAGAACCTGACTCCGAGTCAAAAAGTACAGCCTTTTCTCCACTGCTAAGCTGGCGTGGTAACTGGGTACGCAATGTGCAAACTACTCTCTCTTATAACTGGACTGAAACAGAAACAAAGACTGATAAGGTCTCCTTTGATCTTATCACTAATGCAACTAACCAAAGCCTTAACGGCAATATTAATTGGGCATTCAGAGCAGTAGATGGTTTCAAATTACCTTTCATTGCAAAATCTATTGTGATCAAGAATGATATGACTTTAAAAACTGACTTTAGTTGGAAGAAAAGCTATACTACTGAAAAAGGTAACGCTCAAGAAGTAGTAAATAAACATACAGTCGAACTCTCCATTACCCCGGGTGCTGCCTATAATTTCCACAGAAACATTAAAGGTGGTACAGATTTTGGGTATAGTCTCACCCAGGACAAAAAGAGTAATAGAAATATTAAAATAGCCTCTTTTGCCCTCTGGATTGAAATAACTTTCTAAAATATATTCATTGCTTGTTACTGTATAGCAAGGGTTAACAGACTATTTTCTAACTTGCAAAAAAAAGAAGTTGACACTTATTTTGAAATATGCAATAGATGGTAACTATATAGAAAAACAAAAAAAATAGGAGGAGATAATGGCTACTAAATTGAAGTTCGGAACAGTTAGTTCCAAAGAAGCGATGGAAATGGAAGACAAGTATGGTGCTCATAATTACCACCCACTACCAATTGTTATTGCAAAAGGCAAAGGTGCTAAAGTCTGGGATCCCGAGGGAAAGGAATATTTTGACTTTCTCTCTGCATACTCAGCTGTAAATCAAGGACACTGTCATCCAAAAATCATCAATGCGCTTACTGAACAAGCGAAAACATTAACTTTAACTTCTAGAGCATTCTATTCAAACAACTTAGGATCATTTGAAAAATTCATTACTGAGTACTTCGGTTATGAAATGGTACTACCAATGAATAGTGGTGCTGAAGCTGTGGAAACAGCAATGAAGCTTGCCCGTAAATGGGGATATGAGAAAAAAGGTATTGCAAAAGACAAAGCTGTCTTAGTTTTTGCTGATGGCAACTTCCACGGTAGAACTATATCTATTATCTCAGCTTCTATTGACCCGGACTGTCGAGACGGATTCGGACCTTTTACCCCTGGTATTAAACAGGTTCCGTATAACGATCCACAAGCTTTAGAAAAATTACTTGCTGCAGAAGGCAAGAATATAGCTGCTTTTATTGTTGAACCAATTCAAGGTGAAGCAGGTGTATTTGTTCCGGATGAAGGCTACATCAAGAAGTGCTATGATATTTGTAAAAAGCATAACGTTCTCTTTGTTGCTGATGAAATTCAATCTGGTGTTGCACGTACAGGTCGTCTCTTGACTTGTGATTATGATAATGTTCGCCCTGATATTTTAATTTTGGGTAAAGCTATTTCCGGTGGTGTTTTCCCTGTTTCAGTTGTACTTGCAGATAAAGATATTATGCTTGTGATTCAACCCGGTCAACATGGTTCTACTTATGGTGGAAATCCACTTGCCTGCGCTGTTTGTCAAGCTGCTTTAGAAGTAATTAGAGATGAAAAGCTTTGTGAAAGAGCGTTTGACTTAGGTGAAATCTTCAGAGAGGAATTAGTTAATTTCCATCACCCAATGATCAAACTCGTCAGAGGAAAAGGTCTACTTAATGCTATTATCGTAGAGCCTAAAGATGGTAAAGAAGC
>JBAYZI010000021.1:0-28451 GCA_041672585.1 Cloacimonadales bacterium (SeqCode)
CGTAAGCTCACGACTTCTGATCATTTCTACTATATGTGTACAAAGTATTTCAACGATGGTGATGTTCATAAATATTTCTCCCCTTATGATTCACCTGACCAAGCCTACATATATTTTATCAATGCTTTAGCTGATTTAGAAGAGAGAATTTAAAAGGCAAAATAACCCATATTTGTTGAGAATAAGTTTAAAATTATTATGAATTGTAAAAATACTCTTGACAGAAAAAGTAAGTTTAGAGAATTTAGCAATACATTGTTTTTCAGTGTGAATTTAGTGGTCCAGTAACTCAGTGGTAGAGTATCTCCCTTTTAAGGAGAGAGTCGATGGTTCGAGTCCATCCTGGATCACCAATCTTGTTGACCCCTTCGTCTAGTGGTTAGGACTCAAGATTTTCATTCTTGCAACAGGGGTTCGATTCCCCTAGGGGTCGCCAACATGATCATGTGTCTCCATCGTCTAGTGGTTAGGACTCAAGATTCTCATTCTTGCAACAGGGGTTCGATTCCCCTTGGGGATGCCAATAATAGTAGTTAAATTTAATATAAAAAAGTAATGACCCCTTCGTCTAGTGGTTAGGACTCAAGATTTTCATTCTTGCAACAGGGGTTCGATTCCCCTAGGGGTCGCCAGATTTACAGCCTGCTAATGCGGGCTTTTTTTATTGAGTCAGGAAATCATTTGACACATATGCACTTGAAATATTTTGTACATAGAGAATAAAATAGAGGAGATAAAATGGAAAACAAAGTTTTAGCAACTGTAGAAGGAAAAGATATTACAACTTTTGATGTAAATCTTTTTCTACAACAATTAGGTGAACAAAGAGCAGCTCAATTTGATAATGAAGAAGGAAGAGCTCAGATCCTCAACGAACTTGTTAATCAAAAATTAATTCTTGCAGACGCTATTGAGAATAAAATAGAAGAAAGTGAAGCATTTAAGAACGAGTTAGAGAGATTAAAAGAGACAGTTATGACTCAAATTAGTATTAATAATTTACTAATGACAGCTACTGTTTCTGATGAAGAGTTAGAAGCTCATTTTGCAGCTAACAAAGCTAAGTATGCCAAACCGGCAGAGATATCAGCAAGTCATATTCTTGTTGATTCAGAAGAGGTTTGTCAGGAAGTTTACACTAAAATTAAGAACAAAGAGTTAGATTTTGCTGCTGCAGCACAAGAACACTCATCATGCCCTTCTAAAGAGCAAGGTGGATCTCTTGGTTCATTTACCCGTGGAAGAATGGTGCCTGAATTTGAAGAAGCTGCTTTCGCTATGAATGTTGGCGATATTTCAGAACCTGTGAAAACTCAGTTTGGTTATCATATCATTAAATTAGATGATAAAACAGATGCCCAAGATGTGGAGTTAGGTCAAGTAAAACAGACTATCACTAATGAACTTGCTACTATGAAACAAAGAGATGTTTATGTAGCTAAAGTTGAAGAACTTAAAAATAAATATAATGTGGAATATAAATAATATTCATAATCTCACATAAAGTTAAAAAGCACTGCTTCTGTAGAATCAGTGCTTTTTTAATATATTAGTTATTTTTTTGAAATCAAAATCAATCAATTAAACAATTCAACAAATCAACGATTAAACGATATTTTAACTCGGTTGAATCCCTCAAAACTGGTCTATAAACTTTAAGAATAGCCTCATAAACAGTTCAATCTCTTCCTTGGTACCAATACTTATTCTGATGTGATTTGCTAGCACAGGGTGTTGCCAGACAGCTCTGAGAGCCACTTCATTTTCAGAGAGGAAGTCAAATAGCTTAGGAGTAGAATCTCCGATAGTGAAAAGCAAGAAATTTGTGCTGGAAGGATAAACATTGATATAATCCTGAGCAAGCATCCAGAGGTAGAGTTTATTTCTCAGATCTATTACGTTTTCGGTATGTTTTAAGAAAATCTCTTTATTTTCTAAGATGGTGTAAGCAAAGGTTTGAACCATCAAGCTACTGTTAAATTCAGTCATTACCTTTTCTAATTCACCTACATTTTCTTCTGAGGAGATTAGGTAACCAAATCTGAGTCCGGCAGCTGAAAAAGCTTTGGAGAAAGATCTGACAATCACAAGGTTAGGGTATTTATCGAGAACATCAGCAAAAGTTACACCTGAAAACTCAAAGTAAGTTTCATCGAGCATGACTAGTTTCTCTGTATTTTCTAAGATATGGACAATCTTTTTATCCGGGATTAGATTTCCGGTAGGGTTATTAGGATTGCATAAAATACCCAGTTTACAGTTAGGGTGGTTCAGTTTTTCTAAAAAATCTTCAGTTGAAAAATTAAAATCTTTGTTTAACTCAATAGTTTCCAAACCTAATCCTACAGCATCACAATAACTTTTGTAATCAAAATAAGATGGTGCTAAGGAGACAGCATAACTTTTAACGCTTTCTCTGACACTGTTAAAGATATAATAGATCATCTCATCTGCTCCATTACCAAAAAGAATTTGGCTGGGCTTTATCCTAAACCCGATATATTCTGCTAACTTATCTTTTAGTTTCGGAGTGATATCATTGAAATATCTGTTTAAGGGAACATCTTTAAGATTAGTCAACAACTGCTCTTTCACCGCCTCCAAAGGGTTAAGAGTGCTTTCGTTAAGGCACATCATAACTTCTTTGTGGGGAACATTAACCTCTACAGCTTTCTTAGCTTGCAGATCTTTTCTAAATCTGTACATTTTATTCTCCAAAGTAATATTTTTTATAGTGCCATTATCAGGGTTCGTTTAAAAAATCGTCAAGCTTTATTTCAAGGCATGCCTATTTTGCTATTTTTTTAGCTGTGTTGAACTAAGGATTGTGGTTTTTAAATATTTAAATTTCAAATGCAGTATGTTATATTTTATTGATTATCATTTCTCAAAAAGACGCCAACCAAAGTAAAATCGGGATATTTAAACGATAGATTGAATTGCGAAATCACTGATGAAAAGTATTCAAATCCATTTTCTTTTATCTTCAAGATATTTTCATGAATCGATGTTTGGAAAATGTGTTTTGTACTAGCTTTATCAGCGATAACTGAATTTAATAAACTAAACATCTTGTTATCATTAAGAATTGAATAGCTTTCACTTTCCTTAATATACTCGATACCAAATATTTTATATGTTACCTGTTTATCAAGAATAGTCACTTTATCAAATACCTTTATAACAAATAGTGTATTTTTTAAAATATCTGAGTTAACTATTGTGATCAACCCTTCAAAACCTAATGCCTGGTCTAAACTCTCTTCAAATACCTTGTTTCCAACCCCAATAATACTAGCATTATTATCTGCTTTTCGTGAATATGTAACATTAGAATATCTTTTTTTCATTCCTATACGATTCATCCATTTTTCAGGAGTAAGAAACTCAAAATAGTCATCTTGTTTTGTTACACGACGCCTGTTTCTTTCTAACATTGATTCAAAAAAGTATTTCAAATCAGGTAAATCTAATCTTGGAAGAATATCTGATACTTGGTTATAATTGAATTTTTCACTATGTCCTACTAAGTTCTTTACTGTACTAATGACTTCTTCACCTGAAAAAGTTTTTGCTTTTGAATCAAACCAGTCAGAGAATTGCTCTTTACGTATTTTTCGGCCTTCCATTTGAAGTTCGTTGTAAAAGGATTCATCCTGCATACCAAGAATCAACCATTTAAAATCTTCTGGATCGCTCATAGCAGAACTGTGAGCATGCATTATTCGGGTTGTTTTTTCATCTAAAATATTCCATATTTTCGATTCAACTGTATCTGGGTTCATTACAGTTATAACTTCTACTTGCTCTTTTTGTCCAAATCTATTAATTCTTCCAACTCTTTGTTGCATTCTCATTGGATTCCAAGGAATATCTACATGAATGAGCGTATGACAGTTTTCCTGTAAATCTATACCTTCTCCAGCAGCTTCTGTTGAAACAAGAAAACGAACTTTTTTGCTATTAAATAAATCTGCTGCTGTTTGCCGATTCATAGTAATATCTTTAGGCTCTCCATTAATTAGTACATCTTTTGCTTTTTCATCACCATTGATAAAAGCAATATCCTGTTCTCCATAATGTTTTATTAATTCAGACATAAGTAAAGATTGTGTTGCCTTATATTCAGTGAAAAAGAGAATTGATTCGTTTGAATAGTCGTTCAAAACCATATCAATTATTGTTTCTATGCGTGTTTCTGATTGAATAAGCATTGCATAATCAATTAACTCTTCAACTTTTTTCTCTTCATCTTCCATTAATTCAATAATTAATTGTGAAGCTTTTTCTTCTTCATATGTTCTTTTTTCATCAGAAGTCTCATTTTCATAAATATTTTTATACTCAGCTAAAAGATTTCTTTGATTTTCTTCTTTCTTGAGGTTTATTTCCGTTTGAATTACTCTCAATCTATTTTTTAAGGCCTTTCTAATTGCTGCAATTGAACTTGAAGCTATCTTTTGAAGTGAAGTTAGGACTAACATTACTGCGTTTCTTGCTGAAGTTAATTTTAATGTGTTTGCATAAGCACTACCTGATAAAATAAAATCTGTCATCATATTATAAAACTCTTCTTCTAAGCTAGAATATGAATAATAAACAGACCTGACTTTTGGCTTTTTAAATAATTTATTTCCATTCAAATCAGTAACATTTTCTTTATTATTTCTAATCATAACTTTTTTTATATTATCATATTGAGAGGAAATATCTTTCTTAGCATTGAAGAGATCTGGTCTCAAAAGCTGTAAAAGAGAAACAAAACCATAGTCTTTTCCCCTGTGAGGTGTGCCTGTAAAAAAGAGCATGGAATCTATTAATTCATTTTTTTGTAACTTATCAATAAGTTTATATCCCTGTGTCTCTCCCTGATGTTCGATAGCATTAAGATGGTGGGCTTCGTCAACAATTACAAGATCCCATTTCTTTCCTTCTAACATTCTGTCATGTCTGTTGTTATTATCCAATCTTAATGTATGAAAGGATGCTACCACTTTGTCATAAGTATTCCAAAAGTCTGTTCTATTAGTATCCATGGATGAATTATATGGCATCAAAGCAATGTCAAACATTTTTCGTAATCTTTCCTGCCATTGCATTACTAATGATGATGGGCAAAGTATTAGAAGTCTATTAACAATCTTGCGTGATAGTAGTGGCCATAAAATCAATCCAGCTTCAATAGTTTTTCCTAAACCTACATCATCTGCAACTAACCAACGAAAAGGCTTATTTTCTAAAACTTTCTTACAAACCCATAACTGATGGGGTAATAATTCAATCCTTGATAAAGAAAAAATTCCCCAAGTATCATTAATTGAAATTATTGTAGAAGCAAGCGTTTTAAGAGTCAAATCAGTAGTATCAGAAATATGGTTTTGAGAAATGCAATCTTCTAAAGAAAGAACATACTCTAATTCATTAAATGGTATCTCTTCAAGTCCATTATCAAATCTGACTCCAGCTGTGTTTTCATCTATATATTTCACTGTACCATTGCCAAATATACTATGCCTTATTCTGCTTCCTACTTTTAGCTTCATATCAACCTCCATAATTCTTCAAGTAATGATTAATAGCAATATCGAAAGAAAAATCAAATGTTGCATTCTCTTCACCTATCTTGTCTACAATAAAATCATAAATTATTTTAGAATCTGAATAGTTGCCCTGTTTTGAATCTAAACCACATTGTTCCCTTATTGTCTTTTGTGGAACAAAGCACTCCTTGAAAACTTCTTTATTTTCTACATCTCCTTGTCTGAATCTTACTAATTCTCTTAAGATGAAGTTTGCGCCCATGTTAAGAGTTCTGTTTAAGGGAGGTGCATTTTCATATGCTTCGTGATCGGTTTTGGGTTTGAGGATTTCGAAAAGCCTTCTTCCTTTATATTTTAATCCATCACTAAATCGTTGAATATATATTGATAAATGTTTTGAAATCTTATAAATTCCACTAAAGGAATTCATCCATATTCTAAATTCTTCGTCATTAACTTCTTCTTCAATGAAGGGGTCAATGTATTCCTCAATCCATTTTTCAGTTGCTTTGTCTTCCTGTATTTGGTAATTTGATATAAAGCTTAGTAGGTTTTTTCTTTCTAAAATTTCGATAAATTTTTTGTAACTATTGTGATTTTGAAAGCCAAAAGTATGAGTCATTCCCAGGATGAATAAAATCATCCAGTTTTTTCTTACCTCTTGATTTTCATAATCATCTGTAAGCATTTCTCTTTTAAAGAAGCTTGGATATATCTTATTTTCATAACCTCTTATGATGTTATCTTTAGACTTCTTCCAATGTGTAAGCATTTTTTGCCAATCTATATTATTTGATTCATTATCAGAAGAATCATTCTCATGCTCATTCTGATCCCAATACTCTTTTGCAAATCCAAGACTAGCAAGAATTTTGATTTGTTCTTGGGGATTAAATGGATATAGAAATTCAGAATTAACATTTTCTTGCTTTAATGTTATCAACCATGTAGAGAGCAAATAGTTCGTTTTAAGATTGTCACTTACTTTATTACATAATTCTCCATTTAAGATGTATTTTAAGACACTAATTTTTTTATCTTTTGAAGATGCATTAAGTGCCCAGTCTGCCAACTTATTTACATCGGCAAAGAACCCTGATTCTCCTCTACAGAAAACTACAAAAGTAATTCCATTTGAATCATAATGTTGATCAAGAATATACTCATCCTGGGCGAAAGATCCTCTTTTGCCTTCTTCTTCTCTATTTTCTTGATCCAGAATAAGAATTTCTTTTGATTTTGTATACTTATTTGTTATACTTTTAAATTTCAATTCTTTAAGATATTCTTTGATGTCTTCTTTTTCATCATTCTTCATTTCAGTATAGATTTCATCTGATAAAAAACATCCTAACTGATTTGCTATATTATATTCTACTTCATTTTTGTTATCTAAAATTTGCAGTATAAACCATTTTAGTTTTAATTTTGGAAATCTATATTCATTTTTGATTGGTAATATAGAGTATATATTCTCTGAAATGCTAGAACATAAAATGCTATCAAACTTGTTATTAATTTTAAAACTAAGTACTTTTTTCAATAAATTACTGTCATCAGCCACCACTCCTGATATTGTGTATTTAACATCTGATAACGAAAGCAATCTTTTGTACTTTTCAGCTAACCCATTAGGTAAAGCTAATTTTCCAAGCAAAAACTTATGATAACCTATGTTTTTATCTTTCCATAATATTTGATATGCGATATTGAAAGCTTTTGAATTTGTATCATATTTTTGATTGATGGTTAATATATCAAAAAATGATTTCCAAAAATCATAAAAATCAATGTTTATCGATAATCTTAACTGTTTTTTTAATTTATTAAACTCTTCAAAAATCTTATCATAGATAAGAGATAGCTGATTAAAGAATGTCTCACCTAATCTCTGACAAATTATGTAATTATTAGTGTTATCTGCTGTCAGTTGAGCTCTTCCAACATCTATATCAAATGAAGAATTTATAATAAACCCAAGATGATCTTTCTCTTTTGTGGGGACTGTAACCCAAATTGATGGGATATCCTCGGGGAATTGACTAAAACCATTACTGTTAATTTTAAACAGAATTGAACCTTCGCCTGATTTAAATAATAATCCAATATTTTCGTTATCAATATTGACTTTTACAATTGAATTACAATTAAATATTTTGTCATATCTGCATGAAAAGAGATTCTGATTAACTCTGATATTTTTTATCTCTTTGGAGAAACACGACTGTAAAAATGCGTATTTTTTGAAGTTATCAATAAGATTTGGTGAATTTTCGAATAAATCCATTTCAATTATAGTTCCAGATTGAAAATGAAGAATTTTATTTTGTAGTCGTGTAATGTCTTTCTGATTTAGTTTTCTTGGATAAACAGCTCCTGCGATTTCAAAAGCTAATCTTCCACTTAATATTTTGGGAGACTTACAGATAGAATAAACGCTTTTAAAGCCTAGTCCATATTTACCTGTTTGGTTTTCATCTTTTCTGGAATAACCAATTCTAAGCATTTTTACAACATCATCATTGTAACGTCTTTTTTGGCTAGTACTAGAAGATAAACTTCCTCCTTGTGTTTGATTTATTTTTCTACCCCAATGCATAATTGTTAATGTATCGTTATCAAGATTTACAACAAATTCATTTTTATATGGCTCCAATCCCATTTCAACTAATTCTGATACAGCATCATCTGCATTTTGAAATAGCTCATAAAGCACTGAAGAACTGTCATATTGATATACTTTCAGTTTATCTTTTACTGCTTCAAATAAACTGTCAGTAAATACTTGTTTTTCAAAATAGTCTGTACTTAGGGTAATGAAATTATTTTTTAATCTAGATAGCTCTTCTTTCCCTCCATCTGCTTCGTATCTTCTCCTTTCATCGTCCTTTTCAAACAACATGTCGACAAATTTACTTTTGACTCTTAGATCTTGTAAAATGGGAATTAAGTGCTCAATTATTTGTCTTTGTGTTAGCTCAATGGTATTTTGATCTACTTGTGCAAACTTATCCCAAAGATCGTTAAATCCTTTTTGCAGAGAAGGTTTGCGAAAACTTCGTGTTGTAGTATATTCTAAAGATTTTTTTGGGTCATCATGAAGATTTTTTAATAGGATTCCTTTGAACAACCCATGTATATAGTCGCTAAATGTGTTTCTAAAAGCTTCTGCTATGCTTGAATTACTTTCAGTTAATATTATTTCTTTAAGAACAATTTCATTCGCATTGTCTGTTTTGATATTAAGAGTGTTATCAAGTTTAGAATCAAAGATTGTGATTGTTAACTCTTCATCCAATATTGATTTCACTGAACGATCCTGACTAAAGTTTCTTTCTAATAGAATCTGATATTTACTTTCTTTAATTACCTTATCAATATTCCATATATTTTCAACATCAGCTTCATCTTTCCACGACTCATTCAGTAGTATTCTTATCTCAGGAACAGTACGATTGTTAGTTAAATATTTTTCAGTGGCTAAATTAGTATATCCTTTATTATCAAAACAAGATAAGAATAAACCGACTAAATCTGATGATGTTCTATCAGCCAAATTATTGAAATATACGATTAAATCATCTATACTTGTCTTTTTGTTACTCCTAAGTGAGATTTTGCATGATTTTATAATTTTATCGCTTAGGAGTTCAGCAATGGTATCATTCAAAAGATATTTTTTAGATACAGCAGACCCATAGCATAACTCTTTTGATGCACACCATTCGTTATTTTGATTAAGTAACTTTATTTCTTTAATTACTTCAGGGTAATATTGTGTAGGTTTTAACAGTTTCAAATATAATTTGTAAAAATTCAAAATATCCAAACGATCATTATTATCCGAATTATTATATTTGTTTTGCAAATAGTTAAATATTTCCAAGAATGTTCTCTTGAGTGGAATCCCCTTAAAAAATGAAGGTATAAACTCATTATAGAATATCGTTCCACTGCAATTAGCCTTTATTTTATTTATCACTCTTGATATAGGAAAAGCTGGATTTAATGAATCAAAAATACTCAAGAAAATATCAAAATCTTTATTTATAAATTTAGATGCTATGTTTCCAAATAAATTTATTGATGAAGTCAATAGAATATTTTTAATTATTAATAAATTCTGAAGTTCATCGTTCATAAGTTTCAGATTATTAAGTTTAGATAAAATACTGTTATCATTAATTTTATCATGTAACACCTCATAACCATAAATATTCCTATTATTTATTTCACTTATAATATTCTCCAAACCTTCAAGATGAACTATCTCATTTAAAGAACAAAATTTGTTATTTTTTAATGGCACCCACTTAGTTAAACGAATATCTTTTCTAAGTTTATCGCTAATATTAGATACTTTGGCAATTTGAGACAATATGAAATCCCAGTGGTTGTTTGCATTATCTGAGTCAAAAATCGTTTCTAAAATACTATTTGGCGATATTTTTCTACAAATATTTTTATTATCTATAATTTGATGAAATTTGATAAATGTTAGATTCTCCATAATTGAGCTAGGAACAATTTCATTTCCGCCAAAGATAAACGTATTATCTGTAATCGGGACTAATTGTCCTGTTAAATTTTCAAATAGTGGAATTTTTTTTAGAAGCTCAATATTTTTAAATCTTGATATTATTTCAAATCTCTCTTCATTATTAAGGAAAGAAAGATCAATTGATTCAAACAATGGCTTCGTCCTGATGTATTCTTCAACAATATCTTGATTGATAGCCCAAACATTTAGTTTATCTAGAGTATCTCTATTGAATTTTCTTATTAATTCCTTATTTATAATTGTCCATTCTTTCTTATCGGTTTTTAAAAAAAAGAATAGGAATTTACTCCATAAATCATTTGAAGATATAAATAATGGATCAAGAGAGTCAAAATTTGCTTTTTGGTTATGTAATAAATATCTAATTGATTTAATTTTAGCGTCATCTAAAACAACATTTTGGATTTTTGAAAACAGCTTTACTTTATTGTCTATCGACTGAAAATCAGGTTTATGTGTTGTAATAAAGTCTAAGGCATTATCAACGGTACACCCATCAAGTTCTAAACCTAAAACTTCTTCAGTTTCATAATTAATGAGTTTACCAATTCTATTAATTTTTATTGTTTGAGAAAATTCCCGATAAATATCATTCTGAAATGAAAAAAGGGATTTATTACTCATTAGTTTACAAATATAGTCCCATGAAACCAGAGATTCTTGATATGTTTCATTATATATTAAAAATATTTTTAAATGATTATTTCTTTTTAAAAGTTCAATTCTGTCTTCTTTTCTTACTGCTTTGAGTAGTGATAAAATCAACTTAGCTAGACGTTTATCATCTTCGATGATAATATTATTTAGAATCTTATCACAATCATTAATAGACAAATAGCCTTCAGTTTTGTATTCATCATAAAAGTCTTGATTAAGTAGTATTGGTACTATGTCTATGTTAAGAAGAGGAAGAAAATATTTTTGAGGGAAGTCTTTTGGTAAATCAAGCAATACTTTAAACTCGCTTTTTATTAAGCTTAACAATTCTAAAATAAAAGCTTTATGTTCTTTTGAATTAATAAAGTTTATTTCATTGAGAGCTTTTTTTGTATACTTAACTAACTCCCCTTGGATAATATTTTTACCTAAAGAAATTATAGATAACCATAATTTAGATAATTCATAATTTCCTAACATACTCTCTACTGAGATGTTAAGCCACTGCAAATACATTTCTGTTGTCCAATCTTTAGCACCATACTTGCTTATTCCATAAAATGAACCTTCAATAACATAGACATTTCTTTCTAATATTTTATTGATTAAATCAGCATCAATACTATTAGTTACAAATCTAGGTATAGTAAAGTACTCAATATTACTATTACAAACCTCCCATTTTAATTTATCGCCATATACTCAATTTAATAGGCTATCTTTAACACATATTCCTTCTTTCATCCAATGTTGGGAGTATAATTCAGACTGTTCCAAAGTATTAGCTATATCATCTATTACAGAGTTTTCAGCACCTGAATTTATTATTTTATCTATTACAGGAATCAATTGGGGCAAAGTATTTTGGGTTGCAATAGTCCTATTCCACTTCTGTTTAATCGTTAAATTAGTTTCATCTTCTCCAAAATCAACTTTAGTACGTCCAGAGTCAATAAAAAACCAACCATGCAATTTTATATGAATAGTGTATCCTTTGCACTCTTTTTCTAATATTCTGTCTGAAAGTGGTAGAAATACACACCAGTCGAGTATAATGCATCCTGTTACATCTTTTTCCTTTATTAATGAAATCGAAATCGCTCCTTGATTAAAAGTTTCTTCAGGCTTTTTGTCTTCATCGGTAGGAAAATCAGAATGTGAGTTTAGCATATTTGTTTGGTGATAGTTTTCATATTTATAACTAATAAAGTTATAAACAAAATCATTGTCTAAATAGACTTTTGATTTCTGAGGTAGTATTATTTCATCGTCATCTTTTTTTATTGTAGGTAAATTAAAATTACAATTAATTGAATACTTCTTAGAACCTTGATTCCAATATGTAATTGTATTTAAATTGCTCATGAATGGAAGTATTGAGAGAAGCTCATACCTTAATTGTTTTTTCTCAAAAACATTAGGAAAATTAATATTGTCTCCTGGGTAAGATTTCTTAAAAGGAGCTTTTATTTCATTGATTATTTTTCTAAGTGGAATCCAAATACAAAACCACTGATTATGATTTTTTATAATATTATGCAATTCAGTAGTAATAAAGTCATGGTCTTTGGATTCAACATTTGACCATTCAGGGTAAGGTCGTATCTCTTCCGGAGTTTTTAGTCCTTGTTGTAGCTCTTCTTCTTCTGGAGTAGGACTCCAAGGATTAAAAACATCATATTTATCCTTATCTTTGTACTTCTTTTTAATTGCAGGAGTTTTGAAAGAATCTGAGATTCCTGAAGAAAAATAAAAAAAAGTTTCACACCAATTAAAAACACTTTTTAATCCCAATCCAAACTTTCCTATCTGATCTGGATTTTCAGATTTGCCGCTTGCCCACATTGTATGAATGGAGATTAAGTCTCTAGAGCTAAATTCTCCATCATTAATGAAAAATAATCCGGGATTGCGCAATAAAGGATTATTGCTATTCAGATTTCCTTTATGATAACCAAAATCTAGTGTTTTTGCTGAGGCATCATTAGCATTTTGTATTAATTCTTTCAAAATTGTCATTCCTAGATCATTCTTAATTTCTACTTTATAATACTTTTCAGTAATTTCTTTGATTACGTTTCTTAATGCTTCAGAATAAATTGCTATAGATGTCATTTGTATTCCTTTGTAGCTTGTTTACTTATATTTCTCTCTATTTTATTATTATATCATCTATCAGTAAATGATACAAATATGTATAAGAACGACATGTTAGTTCTCTTTATCTTCAATAAAATATGTGCCAGAGCTTTCGTCATCTGTGCAACTTGCAATAATGGACAATATGAAAATCATTTGAAAAAATATTTAAAAATTGTCATAATAACTCCTTATACTGTTATTTATCGTAATGTTTTTTTTACATTCAAAACATAGAAAACTTAATGGAACTGAATATATCATCTTTTTACCATAGCATGTTTTAACGTCAACTAAAATTATAAAAAGTATTTTTTTTCTTACTTCATTGTAATTAGCAAAGTAGGTTATAGCTCATTTAATACATTATAAGTGGTGGGTAATGTTACATATTGCTGCTATTTGTATTAATTGTTATTTATAAAAATGTCATATTTTTTTGTAATTTTAATAGGTTATTCTAAGTCAAATAATGCAGTAGACTAAGGAAATAAGCTACCAAATTATTACTGTATTATTTAGATTAAGCTATTACTTATCAATAGATTAGTAGATATTAGATTCTTTTTTATGTGAGTGCAATGGGGATTCTGTTCGATCTTCGAAAAGAGATTGAGTTCGTAAAGAGGGTGCCACTAACAAGCTACTAATACGAGAACCGAGCATGAAAGAAATAGATTGATAGTCATAATAAAAAAAGGGTTACCTTTTCAGGCAACCCTCGCTTTTATAATTAGTTATCTAGCGAATTTCAATCACTAAATGTTTATCTTTTCTAAATTGTTCATGATCTTTTATTTTAAGAACAGTGATACCTCTACTAACTTCAACTAATTCATAAGTAGATTTAAGTTGTTTAGTATGAATTACGATTCTATCAATATAAGAATTGATTTCGATTTCATCATTCTCAGCTAAGTTCTTAGGAGTGAATTTCTCTTGGCTAAAGTCATTTCTTACAGTTTCAGTAGCACCAAGAAGTCCCCATAAAACTCCACCTTCTTTTGAAGTAACACCCATTTCTCTAAGTTCTTTTTTACTGCCAATAACGTAATAGATAGTGTTAAGTTCTTTTCTTTGACTGTCAATTAAATCTTGGCTTTTAGCAATTGATTGCTCTAAGTTAGAGATCATCACATCGGTTCTGTCAATTTCAGCTTGAAGTCTGTCAATCTGTTCTTGAATTTTGTCTTTGGCATCTGTTGAGTTTAGATCTTTCTTTAAGGCATTAATTTCAGTATAGAGTTGTCCTCTTTCTTTTCTTAATTTCTTAAGTTCATTTTGGTTCTTTTCAAGAGTTTCTAAAGATTCATCAGTTGCACGATCAGGATTAAGCTCAACATTAGCTAAAGTCGATTTCTTATTTGTGCTAGCAATTTCAGCAATTTCATAAAGTTGTTGCTGAAGCTTAAGAAGTCCTTTCTCTTTTTGTTCTAAATCATGAATAGTTTGTACTAAGTTTTCTTTTTCATCTAACATGTTGTTGTGGGCAACTTCAAGTTCAGACACCCTTTCTTCATACCCTTTGACGATTGCGTTGTGACTACCAAGTTTATTATTGGAAGACACAAGTAATCCAGCCAAAACGGCAGCAACAATAATTACCACGATTAATATAATATTTGTAGCTTTCATTCATTCTCCTTTCTACAATTTTATTTCTCTTATTAAAAGTATAATATCTTTTGTACTTATGTCAAGATATTAATTGACATTTTTAACAATAAATTAATAAATCATCGTTTAGGAGTAATAATGAAATATAAATATCTAAAAAAGTGGTATTGTGAAGAGTTGGAGAACTTAGAAATTAAAACTTTTCAGAAGTATCAAGACCAGTATCTAATAACTTTCTTTAAAACTAAGCTAAGTTTGCAACTCTCTCTTAATCAAGGGAATGCATTTTTATTCTGCACTGAGAATGATCTGCTTCCTGCTCAAGAAGAGAGAAGCCTTAATCTTTTTAATCAAATTTTAAACAAATCTATATTACAAACTGTCAACTTATTAGAAGGTGATAGGATTTTCATGATTAATTTAAAAAAAAGAGATATTTATAATGAAACAAAAGAGTATGTTCTGATTTGTGAGTGTGCAGCAAATTTTGAAAATCTGCTTATTTGTGAAAAAAATGGGGAAGAATTGGTAATCATCGATTGCTTGAAGAAATTTAGTTTTGCTGATAATAATCAAAGGCAGATTTTACCTAAGATGGCATGGCAAGCTCCGGTAACAGATTTTGTTCCCCACGCCGGTGAAGTTGCTTATAAAGTTGATATTGTTGAAGGGAAAATAACGGAGGGATTGAATTCCGGGTTTGATAATATTAATTCTTTGTTTGAAGAGTTTTATTATAATACGATTTTAAATAGAAAGAAAGATCAATTACAGAATAGTTTATTGGCTAGTTTAAATAATAAATTGAAGAAAACTAGTAAGAAACTTGAAAAACAAGAAGCAGAATTATTGACTGCTCAAGATGAAGAAAAATGGTTACATTATGCAGAATTGCTAAAAAGTTCTATTGGCAAGATTAAGAAGGGAATGACGGAGATTTCACTTCCAAATTATTATGACCCTGAATTTTCCGAGATTATTATTCCTCTGTTTGAGGATAAATCGCCACTAGAGAATAGTAATTTCTATTTTAAGAAATATAAGAAGTCTAAGACCGGATTAAAGCTAATTGCTGAGCAAATAGCAAAAACTAAGCAAGAAATAGCAGAGTTGGAACAAGAGATTTATGATGTAACGAATGAGGAAAGTTACTTAGATTTAGTTGAATTAACAACTTCGCGGGATAATAAAAAAAGGCAATCAGATGACAAAATCTATTTCCGCAGATTGAAGATTGATGATAATTGGGAGATATTTATTGGACGTTCTTCAAAAGAAAATGATCTGCTGACCACCAAGGTTGCTAAGGGACGAGATTGGTGGTTTCATACGCGAATATTCCAAGGGACTCATGTTGTGCTAAGAAATTACGCTAATAAACAACTTCCTGATAAATATAGAATTCTCTGTGCCCAATTAGCTGCTTATTATAGCAAAGCTAAAACATCTGAAAATGTCCCGGTTGATTATACGCAAATTAGATTTGTCAGAAAACCACGCGGCTCAGCTCCGGGATATGTTACTTATAAGAATCAGAAGACTATCTTTGTGAATCCTCTTGATTATCGTGCTGCCATGGCTATTTTAGGAATTACTAATGAGTAAAGCTCATGAGATAGCTTGCGAAGGTATTGTTCTTAGAGTAATTAAGTATAAGGATAGTCAGGCTATTTTTAAGTTCTTAACTCCTGATTATGGAGTGATTCAGTGTGCAGTAAAAGGATTGAGAAACACAAAAAGTAGTTATGCCGGGATTATCTGTAATCTCAACTACCTCAATCTTGAATTAACAAGCCATAATAACAGTGATATCTATTTTCTCAAAAATGCTCATCTAATCAGCTCTTTGGCAGATTTGGAGAATTACGAGACCTTCAAATATCAATGTGCCGGAGCAGAGATATTCACTAAGATAGATAGCTATAACGAAGAAGATTATGCTAAGTTATTTCATCTTTTACTTACCTTCTTGAGCTATATCTCAACTGTGAAAAAGAACCAAATTACTATCTTTTGGCGATTCTTAATCAAGTACTATGATATATTGGGAATCCCATTTAGCTTGAATAATTGCTCAGAGTGCCATGAAAGGTTGTGTGATACTACGGTATGTTACTCTTTAGAGAATAATGCCCTAGTCTGCTCAAAATGTTCCCTTAATCAGCAAGTACAAACCATTACCCCTGATGCTCAGGCTGTTTTCTTGGTCTTACCCTATATTGGTAATGTGCTCAATTCTATTACTATTGAGGATAATATAAAACAAGAGATAAATGATCTGCTTCTTTATCATTTATCTCTCTCACTTCATAAAGATGTGTATTTGAAAAGCCTCTGTATTAATTAATAATTAAAGAACATGTTGAATTGTTGATTTGTTTAATTGTTTAGTCGGTTGATACCATTAAACGATTCAACAGAATAATTCATATAAAATAGGGTACCCAGAAAGGATACCCCTACAAAATTCAATTATTAATTATTAATCAACAATTATTCAGTATATTTCCCAATAATCACTTCATCTCTACTTCTTTTTGGCACATGATGCACTTCTTGTTCATCACGCCAATACTGAATCTTATTATCTTTCACAGGTTCAATAACAACAGTTTCAACCGGTTTACCCAGAGCAATGCAGAGCAGAACAGAATATTCATCTTCAGGTATATCTAAGATGTTGCTCAGCAGAGGTTTATTAATAGAAGCAATTAAGCATCCACCTAATCCCATTTCAGTAGCGGATAGGGTTATAGTTTGAGAAGCGATACCGGCATCAAAATGAGCGTATTTCTCAATTGAGCTTCTAATAAGGATTATGACATATCCACTTGGACGTTCTTCCGGAATAGGTCCATGCCATTCTGGAAGGTAACCAGCCCAACTCAAACAACGGAATATCTCATCATTCATTCTTTTCTCATTAGAAATTACGTATCTTAGGTTTTGTAAGTTCGCAGCAGATGCTACATTTGTAGCGTTATCTATAAGCTCACAAAGCTCAGCTTCGGAAATTCTTCTGCTATTATCAAACCTTCTAAAACTTCTATTTTTCTCTATAAGTTCTTTTATTGTCATTGTTTGTTTACTTCCTAAGTTTATTTTGCCTTTTTTGCTTCAACGTTTAATGGAGTGTCGAATAAATTCTGAACAGTATGTTGATAGAATTTATAAGAACGGATGCTTTCAAAAGGAACCGGATTGCCTGAAAGAGTAACTTCATAACTATCTTTGATGTTCAAATTCAATTTAATTGTTCCACCGTCAAGAAATGTTGATGGATACCACCATAAATTACCGTTAAGTGTGAATCCTGCTTTGTTTTTGTGGTAAGCTTCATCTTTAGATTGGTTGGAAATTGTATATTTTATCATTAATTCAATCTTATCTTGAGCAAGTTCTTCGTCTGTTAATTTGAATTTCCAGAGATTACCAAAGAAACGAATCTTTTCTACAAGATCATATTTCAATTGATTGTTGAAGTTAGATTCATCATAGGTAAGAATTCTTTCAATGGGTTGAGCTTTTCTATTGATTGTAAAAGCTTTGATTCTTGTGTCTTCGTCTAGAATAAAGCTAAATTCATTAAGATTATTAAATCTGGCTTTATCTAAAGTTATATAAGAGACTATTAATAGATTATTACTTTTATCGTCGTGAACTATTTGGATATTTTGGGTTTCATAAGGCATAAAGTAAATTGTTTTAGCATAAATCTTTTCATGATCTACTTTCATAGCGTGTTTTTTACCGGAAACGCTAGCACTACAAGAAATTGTTACAATGATCATTATTAAAATTACTGTCTTAAGAAAAATATTCATTTTAAACTCCATTTTTTATCAATATTTTATGATTAATGTTTTTATAAAGAAAATATTGATTATTGTCAAGTAGTTATTTTATATTTTATAAATACCTAACACCTTTGGTTGAAAATGCATTCACATTAAGTTCAGAAAACTCATTAGCTTTGAACTTCTTAACTGCTGCCGCGCCTATCATTGCCGCATTGTCCATGCAGTACTGTAATTGAGGAACATAAACCTCTGCTTTTATTTTCTTAGCTTCAGTTTGCATCTTCATTCTCAGCCCTTTATTAGCAGATACCCCACCGGCAATTATTATCTTATCAATCTTCTCTTTCTTGGCATAACTAATTGTCTTTTTAGTAAGAACATCTACTATTGCTCTCTGTAAAGAAGCTGAGATATTAGCTTTATTCTCAATAATGAACTCAGGAGTTTGCGACTTCACATAATTAGAAACAGAAGTCTTAAGACCTGAAAAGCTGAAATCGAAGTTATCTTTTCTATTTAAGCCTAAGGGAAAATCTACAAAACCGGGATCACCTTGTTGAGCTAATTTATCTATCAAAGGTCCACCGGGATAACCCAAACCCATTATTTTTGCACTTTTATCAAATGCTTCACCTGCCGCATCATCACGGGTTTGTCCGATAACTTTAAACTCTGTGTCTGTGAAGAAATGAACTAATTCAGTATGTCCACCGGAAACGACTAAAGCGAGATAAGGTGCTTGTAAATCAGGGAATTCTAATAAGTTAGCTGCGATATGACCTAACATGTGGTTCACCGTAATCAGAGGCTTTTTCAAGGAATAAGCCAAGCTTTTAGCAAACGATAGCCCAACTAATAAGGAACCGATGAGCCCTGGATTTACAGAAACAGCTATTGCCGAGATTTCAGATAGAGAGATTTTAGCTTCAGCTAGTGCTAAATCTGTCAACTTCATAATTGATTTCATGTGCAAACGGGAAGCAATTTCCGGCACCACTCCGCCATATTTATTATGCTCTAATTGTGACGAAATCAGATTTACATATACTTTATATTCAGTGTCCACTACGGCTACAGATGTATCATCACAAGATGTTTCAAAGGCTAATATATACTCTTTTGTCAAAGGTTTAATCCCTTTCAATGTTAAATTGTTTTATCTTCTTGTAGAGAGTCGAGCGTTCTACACCCAAAACCCTGGAAACTTCGCTCATCTTCCACTTATACTTAATTAGCTTTCGTGCCAGAAACTTCTTCTCAAATAAGAAAACAGCTTCTTTTATATCATCCATTTCATAGAGATCTAAGACGCAGTCATTACAATCTTTACGGTCTAAGATTTTTTTGAAAAGAGTTATGACAACTTTATTATCGACTGATTTCTGGGAAAGAACTACATTCTTACAGAAGTTCTTCAACTCCACTACATTGCCTGGCCAATTATAAACATGTAATACTTCTTTTAACTTTTCTAAATCTAACTCACAATCTACATAATATTGTTCAGAATAAGTTGTTAAAAAGAACTTTAGCAGAATAAGATAATCATCACCTCTACTCTTCAAAGAAGGGATCCTTACAATGCTATTCTTCATTGCATCTTTAAACTTACTGTTTAACATCTTTTTAGTTTTTAGTTTGGCAGTGGTGTAGGAAGTGGTGAACAGCATAATCGGGAGTTCACTAGAATCTTCAGAATCATAGGAACCGTCTAAATATTTAGTTAGTAATAGTTGAATCCCATTACCCAAATTTGCTATTTCTTCAAAATGAACCGTGCCTGAAGCATTCTCTTCCATAATTTCTACTAACTTTCTATCAATAATATCACTCTTAGATAAATGGCTGTGGCGTAATTGATAATCTATTTCGTTAGACAGCTGTTTGCAATTAATTCTGGTAAAAGGCATACCAAAGCGAACCGAGTTGTTGCAATAGTAATTCACCGCAATATTCTTTCCTGATCCGGGAGCTCCATAAATCACTAATGATTGTTCTTTAAGAGAAGCGTTAATTATATCTTGTTTAAACTTCTTAATTTTTAGACTCATCCCCAGAAACGGACTCTTGCTCATGATTTGTTTCTTGAGGTTCTTATTGTGGTGTAATAAGCTTTTGTTTTCTACCTCATTTTGCGAATATTTAATAGCATTCTCTATATTCACAATGAGGTAATTTAAGTTAAAACTCTCTCCCTTTTCAATAAAAGTAAATACTCCTAATTTACGGATTTCTTTAAGCTCCAGGGGCGTAGCTTCAGAAGATATTGCTATTATCTTTGCCTGAGTTTGATAATCATATACCAATGCCCTGGTAATTTGAATTCCATTGAGAGTACTAAAAGTGAGCAAAAGATTGATAACCACGACTTCGGGTTTAAATGTTTTATATTCTTCGAAAAATTCATCACTGTCAAACACTATCTTTGATTCATATCCGTGCCTCTCCAATACTAGGTTATATTGGGCGGCTAAATACTTGTTGTCTTCAATAATTAAAACTTTGTGTGCCACAATTTTTCCTCTCTAAGTTTTAGCTTTAATGTAAGTTTAAATTGTGTGGAAAGTTGTCAACACTTTTCTGTTTAAACTGTTATTAATCAAGACAAAGGGTGATTGAATGTAAAATTATCAATTAATCTATTGACGAAAAGCATAATTGCCATATTTTAATTTAGTGTGAGGAATTATGTTAAAAGAAAGAATAATATTGAAAATTAACGGTATTGAAATACCTATTGAGATTAAGAGATTTCATAACTCGAAGCGTTTGAGAATCTTTGGTAAAGGCAACAATATCAGAGTTACTACCAATAACTTTGTGAGTAAAAAGAGAATCACAGAAATTGTGAAAGAGAATAAGGAAATAATCTATAATAATTATGTGGAAGGTATTAAAGCAGAACTAGAACAGAAGGCGAAAGTAGATGACTTTAAATATTACTTCTATTTAGAAGGTATTAAATTTAACGTAGTCATCTTGAATGTTATAGGAACGCAGGATAATGTCTGTTTGAACAGTGGAAATGTTGTAGTAAAGCTGACTCAAGAAGCTACCGGTGAATTAGTTAATGATCTACTTCACGAATATCAAGAGCATATGGCACAGACCTATCTGCCTCAACATTTTGAGCACGACTTACAATGTTTTAGCTATACTGATACCCCACAAGTAGTGGTCAAGAAAATGATTAGACAATGGGGAAATTGCAAAAAGAATAGACCCTTAATAACTTTAAATTCTCACCTGATTAAGCTTCCCTCTGAGCTGATTCACTATGTTATTTTCCATGAATTAACTCACTTGATTCATCCTAACCATGGTAAAGAGTTTTATGGTATTATAGAACATAGGTTCCCACACAGAAAAAAGTTAGATAAAGAGCTGAAACGCTGGGCATTTGTTTTACAAGATAATCTTACGGAGGAATTTAAATAATGAATTATAAGAAAAGAATATTTGTCCTTAATAACGATTTTAAAGAGGTGCTTTAATGGTAAAGAATGTAGTTAAAAAAGTCTGTGCAGTTCATGATCTTTGTGGTTTAGGTCATGTTTCGTTAAATGAAGTCATCTCCATTCTAAGTACTATGGGACAACAAGTAGTATCGCTTCCAACAGCTGTGCTTTCTGCCAATACTTCCTATGAAAACTTCAGGTTTCTGGATTTAACATCAATGATGCCTCAGTTTATCGAACATTGGAAAGAACTCGAAATAGAGTTTGACGCTATTTATAGTGGTTTTCTGGGTTCACCGGAGCAGATTAATATTGTGATAGACTTAATCAGAGATTTTGCCCATCCCAACCTACTTGTCGTTGTAGATCCTGTATTCGCTGATGATGGAGAGCTTTATACTTCTTTTGATATGGATATTGTTTATGAAATGAGAAAGCTAATAGAAGTCGCAGATATCATCACGCCCAATATCACAGAAGCTGCTTTTCTATTAGGAGAAGAATATCCGGAGAGATTACCTACTGAGACTGCTAAAGAGTGGTGTCGCAGATTAGCTGCCAAAGGACCAAAAGTAGTTGTGTTGACCAGTGCACCTGATGATCATCCTGTAAAAAGAACAGCCGTGATAGCTTATAATCGTGAAGAGGATAGGTTTTGGAAAGTTAGTTGCGATTATATTCCAGCTAGTTTTCCTGGTACCGGAGATGCTTTTACCAGTGTCATGCTTGGTAGCTTGATGCAGGGCGATAGTTTACCCATAGCTTTAGATAGGGCTATTCAGTTTATTTCCATTGGGATTCGTTCTACTTATGGTTTTAAAGATCACATAAATGAAGGGATTCTTGTTGAGAGAGTGCTAAGTTATCTCAATAATCCAATTCCTATTAGTAGTTTTGAGATATTGGATTAGTATATGAAGAAGATAGTGTTTACCGATTTGGATAGAACTCTTTTTAATTCTCAGGGTGAAATCTCTCCCACTAACTATGCTTCTTTAGTGAAGTTAGGAGAAGAAGGGATTGTCAGAGCGATAGTTACAGGTCGTAATCTCCATTCTGCACGAAAAGTGCTACCTGACGATTTTCCTCTTGATTACCTGATAATCTCTTCAGGAGCTGGCGTTATTGACTTCAAAACTAAGCAGATTCTGGCTAAGAAAGAGATAGATAACCAATTAGTTTGCAAAGTTATCTCTTTTTTAACAGCGATTGATGTGGATTTTATGATTCACGCACCAATTCCGACGAATCATCATTTTGAGTATTTTAACTCTTCTTTACCCTGTCCTGATGCATTAAGAAGAATCGAATTCAATGCTGATTTTGCACTTCCTTATCAAGGCAAATACCTGCAAAATGCTTCTCAATTGCTCTCTGTTGTGGAAAACGGAAAAGAACATATAATTGAACATGCGATTGAGAATTTACCTGAACTCTCAATTATAAGGGCAACTTCGCCTTTGGATCATGAGTCTATTTGGATCGAGATATTTCCCGCAGGAATAGATAAAGGTTATGCTTGCAGAAAAGTAATTAAAAAGCTGGGATTCACCCCTGATGAAGTAATCGCCATTGGTAATGACTATAATGATATCGCTATGCTGGAAAGCTTTACTGATTCTTTTGTAGTTGCTAATGCACCGCAAGCTATGAAAGATAGATTTAAAACTGTGAAATCAGATGATGAAGATGGTTTCACTGAGATGTTGAAACTGTACTTTGATTTTATTGATTAGGAGTAATAATGAAAATAAAAGAGTTGAATAGGTTTTTAAAGAGTGTAATGCCCCTGGAATTAGCTTTCGACTGGGATAATATAGGATTACTCATCGGAGATGGAGAGGAGGATCTAACCAAAGTTCTCTTAACCTTAGATGTTACTTCTGCAGCTGTAGATAAAGCCATCAAAGAGAAGTGTAATCTTATTCTTTCTCACCATCCTCTTATTTTTGGCAAGATTAATAAAATCAATAACCCTCTCTATTTAAAGCTGATTCGAGCAAGAATAGATGTTATCAGTATGCATACCAATTTAGATTCAATTCCTACAGGTGTGAATAAAGTTCTAGCTGAAAGATTGGGATTAACCAAACTCAGGTTCATCTCTTCCGAATGCGGAAACTCTGTCTATTGGGGAAAAGTATTTGTGCCTGCTGCTTATTATCAGATTCTTGTTGAAGCAATCTCTAAAGCCGGTGCAGGTATCTATCCTAACTACACTAATTGCTTTGTCAATCATGAAGTTAAGGGCTCTTTTATACCTGGAGAATTAGCCAATCCGACCATTGGTGAAAGTGGGATAGAAGAAGTCGTGGAAGAGTTAGAACTCCAATTTAGAGTTGATAAAGCCAATCTGCAGAGAGTAACTTCTGCCATAATTCTAAATCATCCTTATGAAACTCCGGTTTATAACTTCACTGAAATCATAGATGATAATATTAATTATGGTTCAGGCATGGTAGGAGAATTAGCTGCAGAATTAGATTTAAAAGAGTTTGCCCAACTAGTTAAAACTAACCTACAAGCTCCCTTTGTGAAGGTATGGAATGCCGGGAAAAGTGAAACAAAAATCAAGCGAGTTGCAGTCTGTGGCGGATCAGGTTCTTTTCTTATTCAATTAGCAATGGCTAAAAGCGATGTTATCGTAACCGGCGATGTTACCTATCACACCATGTTAGATTCTACCTTACCTATTATTGATGCAGGGCATTTCTATACTGAAAACCCTGTCTTAGATTATCTGGAAGAGTTGTTAACTTCGCAGCAGATTGAAAGTGTTAAATTACTCGCATCAGAACATGAAATAAAGAACTTAACTATACTCTAAAAAGGATTTACCATGAATAAACTATTAAGAATGAAGAACCAAGTACAGAAGTACGCTTGGGGAACACCTGATTATATAGCGAATCTTCTCCAAATAAATAAGACAAATAAAGAACCATGGGCTGAATTATGGCTAGGTTCTCACCCCAAAGCCTCTTCTATTCTGACTGATTTAAACCTCTCGTTAGATAAAGCTATTGCCCAATACCCTGAACAACTGCTTGGAAAAACATGTGCTACTCTTTTCGAACAAAAGCTACCCTATTTGCTTAAAATTCTGAGTGCTCAGAAACCTCTTTCCATCCAGGCTCATCCTAATCTCGAACAAGCTAAGAGTGGTTTTGCCAAAGAGAATAAACAGAATATTGCTCTTACTGATTTTATGAGAAACTATCAAGATGCAAATCATAAACCGGAGCTACTCTGTGCCCTCACCGAATTTCATGCAATGTGTGGTTTTAGACCGGCTCTCGAGATTATTGAAATCATTAAACAAATGGAAATAGATCCACTGTTAATGAGCTTTCATAAATTTGCAGATAACCCTAATGTAGTCAATTTTAAGCTGGTATTCACCGAAATCTTAGATTCCAAAATGGAAAAGAAACAACAACTCTTGGCGATGGTTGTCAGAAATCTTCACTTAATTCAAAGTGATTTTATCCGCAATTGGATAGTCAAAATGTTAGATTTTTATCCTAACGATATTGGTGCAATTATGCCCCTATTCTTGAATACTTTTACTCTCAATCCCGGTGAAGCAATCTTTCTTAAAGCCGGAGTTCTCCATGCTTATCTGGAAGGGACCGGAGTTGAGATTATGGCAAACTCCGACAATGTTCTCCGGGGTGGACTTACTTCTAAGAATATTGATGTTGCGGAACTTGTTTCTATTTTAAATTGGGAGATGGAAGAACCGGAAATTCAAGCTTCCGGAAATGACCAAGAAATAAGAGAATATCAGGTACCTGTCCCTGAATTCAGTTTAAGAAAGATTAACCTAACCAAAGAATTAACTCTGCCTAATAGTAAGCCTGCTATTCTTATTGTGATTGAGGGTAAGGTGGTAGTCGAGTGTGATAATGAGAAGCAAAATCTGAAGCAAGGAGAATCACTTTTTGTTACAGGAGAAGCAAGGGAAATACAGCTTACCGGAACAGCTTTGATTTTTGTAGCATCGGTAAATAATTAGTAATGATATAAAAAAAGACTTTTAAAAGACGCAAAATGTTGCGTCTCTACGGCAAGGGGGTAAGGTGAATTAAAAAGTCGCAAAACCCTAAATCTTCAAAACAACCTTGTGCATAAGATATTTTCGGCACACAAAAAAAAAGGACTGTTGCCAGTCCTTTGTTTTCGCTAATAAATTAGCTTAAATTAATCTTTATCAAAAATCTTACTACTAAGTAAGATGTTTAAATTCTAAATTAATATCTGTTTGTTCTGCGTCTTGGACGGTCATCTCTAGGACGATCTTCTCTTGGGCGAGCTTCATTAACTTTAATACCTCTACCCATAATTTCTTTTTCGTTAAGACTATCAATAGCGTTTTGTCCAGCAGCGTTATCAGCCATTTCAACAAAACCAAAACCTTTAGGACGACCAGTTTCTCTGTCTTCAATTATTTTAACTGAAGTAACTTCACCAAATTCCGCAAATAATTCTTTCAAATCTTCTTGTGTCATAGTATATGACAAGTTTCCAACGTAAATATTCATTAATTCCTCACATTCTAACTTCTCTTAATAAGAAGTCTATTTGATGTAAAGTTATAAAAGCACAATCTACTGTCAATATATATTTTAGTTATTATCTGTTTTTATCCAATGTCTCTTAAGTAAAATCATTAAATAAAAACCTAACTGCATGAAAGGCAGATAAATAAGAGATTATAAATAGCTCCGAGATAATTTCAATAATAAGTATCATAATTACTATTTATCTGCAAAACCCAAATTTGTTTTGGCTCTTTTCTCTAAAATTATAGATAAAACCAGACTAAACAAATCTTAGTCCATTGCAAGAATCAACTCTAAAGTTTCTAAGAGTGTGTCTTGTGATATTGGTTTTGTGAGATAGTAGTCGCACCCTGCATTCAGAGCTATAATTTTCTCTTCCGGATAGGCATAAGCAGTGAGAGCAATAATCGGTTTTTGGAAGTTTAGTTTTCTAATTTCCTGGGTAGCTTCTATTCCATCAATTAGGGGCATTTTAATATCCATGAGAATAGCATCAATGTTGTTAGCATTTTTCTTAATCTCTTCTATAGCTTCAGCACCGTTTTCAGCGTGAACAATTTCATAAGAATTTGAAAGATAAGCTTTTACTAAAGTAAAGTTATCCGGTTGATCTTCGGCAACAAGTATTGTTTTTTTGTTACTCATTATTTTTCTCCTTGTCTGAATAATCTATTGGTAAATCAACAAAAAAAGTAGATCCTAGATTTAATTCTGAAATCAAACTTATTTTACCTGAAAGTTTTTCTATCAATGCTTTGCAGATTGTTAATCCTAAGCCAAAGCCTACATTATGTTCATTTATTTTGTAAAAGCGATTGAAGATAAACTCTTGTTCATCTTTAGATATTCCCATACCATTATCTTGAACGAAGAGTGTTAAGGTATTAGCATTCGCTGATTTTATTCCAAAAGTAATTACGCCTTTGGTCGTGAATTTTAAAGCATTATCTAATAAGCTTGTTAGTACTTGATTCAGTTTCTTTTCATCTGTAACTATACATAATTCTTGGTGCTCACCTAAATCTAGTTGCACCGTGATATTATCATTATTATAAAGCCTGTAATGACTATATAAATTCCTCAACATTCTTACAATATTAAACTTCTCTTTGACAATCTCAATAGTGCTTGATTCTATATTAGAATAGTTTAAAATATCTTCAATAATGTTTAGAAGTGTTATATTATTGTTTCGAATTATCTCATTGTAGCAAGCAAATTGCTCGGGGTCTGTTACTTCTTTTAAGATAGCAGAGAAGCCCACTATGGAGTTTAGCGGTGTTCTAATCTCATGACTGATAGTAGCAATAAAGGCAGATTTTAATCTATCACTCTCTTCTACTTGTAACTTAGCAATTTTCAAATCTTCCATGTTAGCCAGTATTTTTTCATTGAGGTAACTTAATTCATCATTCTTTTTCTTTAAAGATTCTTGATAATTAACAATATTGGTAACATCACTGATTATACAAACGACTCCAATAATCTCGCCATCACTATTATAATTAGGAGAAAAAACTTCTCGTGTATAACCCATCTTTCCGCTTTCAGGATGAAAATATTCAACTGAATCTAAGATCACAGTTTCTCCTAGAAGAGCTCTTTTTAAGCCATCCTGAATTAGATTGTAAGACTCTCGAGAAAAGAAATCACTCGTATGTTTTCCTAATACATCTTGAACAGGAATGTTTGTTGCTTTAACCATGAAATTATTCCAAACAGTGTAGCGTAAATCTTTATCATACACTACAATACCTTCAGAAGCATTTTTAATGAGGTTTTGGTTAAAAATTAAAGAGTCTTGTAGCTGCTTATTGATCGCATTTCTTTCATTTTCCATGTTAATACTATCAGATATGTCACTAACCACACAGAATATATATTGCTTATTATTAAACGTAATTACACTACTATGGGTCCTTATGTTTTTAAAAGAACCATCAGCAAGTTTGTGAATGAAATTATATGCGACACCCTGCTTTGCCATAGTATTTGTTATTGTATGAATTACCTCAACTTGAGGAAGAGTATTAATTTCAAATATCGTCATCTCTGTTAATTTATCTTTAGGATACTGATAAAAATCAACAGCACTTTTGTTAGCTTCTACTATT
>JBAYZI010000022.1:0-27606 GCA_041672585.1 Cloacimonadales bacterium (SeqCode)
ACTACTCTTACTTCTTTTTCCGGATTTGTTTATACTGATGAAGCAACACCGCTTTCAGGAGTGGAAGTTACCCTAACAGACTTTACAGTATTTGCTGCCACAACAGATGAAACCGGCTACTTTATGATTGATAACATCTTCACAGGAAACTATAACTTACGCGTCTATAAAGAAGGTTTTGAACCTTACACCGGCTTTATCGATATCTCTGAAGAAGGCAACACAATGGACTTTAATCTTAATATCTCTTATGCTGAAAGTTTTGAATCTTCACTTCCTGCTGAATGGTATTCAACTACTTCACGAAGCTGGTTCAGAGATGGTAACAACGCTTATGATGGTTCATATTCTCTTAAATCCGGCAATATTTCAGGTAATCAAACTTCTAATATTCTGGTAGAATCGAATGTTGCTACTGAAAGCATTATCTCTTTCTATTATAAAGTGTCTTCAGAAGCAGGTTATGATCTCTTTAAATTCTATATTAATGGTCAATTAAAAGGTTCATGGAGTGGAGAAGTAGATTGGACTTATGTTGAATACACTACCAATCCCGGATTAAATACATATAAATGGGAGTACAACAAAGATATCTATACTAGTGATGGTTCTGATGCTGCCTGGATAGATTATGTTTCGCTACCTCAAACAATTACAAATAATTCAGACTTAGATCTAGTCACAGCAGTTGATCATCAACTTTCCTGCTACCCTAATCCCTTTAACCCTGAGCTTAATATTAGCTTTTATCAATCTGCCCAAAACCCAATTTCTGAGATATCAATCTATAATCTTAAAGGTCAGAAGGTTAAACATTTTGCCAATATTCTTACTAGTGAAGGTCATCAGACTGTAGTTTGGGATGGTCGCGATATTAATAAGAAAAGTGTGGCTTCCGGTATTTATTTCATAAAAACTAAAAGTGAAGATATGACAACTACGCACAAGGTGATCTTGATGAAATAACATTTTTAATTAATAATTATTAATTAAAAAGAAAAGACTTTCACACGAATTAACTTAATTTTCGTTAATTCACCAATGTATACACAGAAAAATGAACAAGTTCCTCTGGTTTTTAAGAATTATTTTTTAGAGCATAATATTCCCCTGTATGTATTTAATGAGTTAGATTTTAACACTAATCCTAAGTGGTTTAAAGATGCAGGTCATTTGAATAGTGAAGGTGCTGATGAGTTTTCTACTATTTTCGCCAATGAATTAAAAGAGATAATTGCTAAAGATTCTACTACTAAAAAAGTGTTTAAGCACGAAGCTAAAGATTAATGTTAAATAAGACTTGTTCCAAAAAAGCCATCACAGTCGCCTTTCTTTATGCTGGTTTCTAAACACTACAATTCCGCCAATAATAGCAATAACAATGATTAAGGAGATAGTAATAGTAACTAAGGGGTGGACATATCCTTGAATAAAATATGGTACATCCCAACCTCTATCTACAGAGTTATTTTTTTTCCATTTATTCTTGTCCATAGGTGTAACTTCTTGCCCAGGATCCGATGTATATTGTGTTTGATGTGTGTGATATTGAGAAACTGTAAGCATAAAGGTCTGTTCAAAGAAATACTCAACTGTAAAATAGAGAACAGTTACAGCTGCAAAAGTAATGACAGCATACAAAAGCCACTGTAGCATTTTCTTATAAAAAATCCAACCATTAATGTTCTTAATCATCAAGACTCCATTATTTTTGAAATATCAGACATCATCGAATTTATCATTTTAACATAATCATTACCCATTTCAGAGTAGCTTTGCAATCCGGCACTTAACACATCGCCTCTTACTTCTTGATTTTTATCTCTTAATTCGCTTCTCAATACTCTTAGCCTCTTATAGGCATTATTAGTATTCAGATTTAGTAAATACTTTTTAACAGAATCATTTACTGAATCAAAAACAGCTATCTCGTGTGTCATTCCCGGCTTTCTTTCATTAGGAACTAGGCCGGAACCGACTTTGTAAGTCCAGTGTCCAAAGATGTTGTTAGCTCTTTTGGCAAACCCTGAAGTTCCCCAGCCGGACTCAATAGCAGCTTGTGTTATGGCTAATTCAGTCGGGATCACATCTACCCTATTGAGCAACTCTTTCCAATCTATTTCTGCAGCACTTTCAGAGACCTGCATGAGGTACACTTTTTCTATATTATTAATAAAATTAAGATTGCGTTGTGTCAATTCTTTTTTTTCTTTTAATTCTAATATCTTCTTGCGGTTCCCCATTATCTCATTATTCTCGGTATCAATAATCAAGGACATGTAGTTAATAAAGAGTTTCTTTCTGGTTTTAATATCATCTATCTTGGAAAAATCATAAATATACTTGGAAATATATCTATCGCTTTTGTAATTATAGCTCATATAATCAGAATAGACAACTCTTGCTTCTAATTTATCGGCAAAGAGCGGGATCATTAATAATTGCCCGGTAATCAAAAATTTAAGTAAGCACTCTTTCATAATACTTCTGCCTTATCGTTATATTTTGATTATTCACAATTTTCTTTTCATGCACTAATTTCCAATTCTTTTTGTCAAAGGGAGGAAAATAGGTATCTCCTACCACATCAAGGTCAATTTCACTAATAATCATTTTCCCAGCCAGTATAAGGTATTGTTCAAACATTGACCTTCCACCTATAATAAAGAATTGCTCATCAGGCTTGTCAAGTAATTCAAACATCATCTCTCCAAAACTGTTAATCATAATAGCATTGGGAACAGAAAAAGAGGTATCTTTAGAGAAAATATAGTTGGTTCTATCAGGAAGTAATCTCCCGATTGATTCATAAGTTAATCTGCCCATGACAATATTATGAGTTAAAGTGATTCTTTTGAAACTCTGCAACTCTTCAGGAATGTGCCAAGGCATCTTATTCTCATTACCAATTACGCCTTTTCTATCTATGGCAACAATTATAGTTACATTATTTCTCATTGCTATTTTCTGCTTTTGCTTCTTTCTTCACTTCAGCACTCACGATTATAGAAGTCATAAATTCATCATATTTAGCGTTTTTAGCTAGCTCGCCAATGCTGTTCAAAATCTCTATCATATCTTTGAAAACCAACATTAAGTTATACTCTTTTTTCCTATTTTTCTCATCCATATAGGTAATTATGACATATCTTTTTTTACTTTTGCTCATGGATATTTTTGTAATACTTGACCAAGTAATCTTTCTTTTAATGTTAATCAAGGATTTGGCAATAAGTTTATCTTGAGTAAGTGTTAAGGTGTGAATATTGAAAATATTTTGGGAAAGTGTATTTAATCCGGCGAAAAAGATAATAATAGGAACAAGTTTAGCGAACATGGTAGCATCAGAAGAATTGGCAACACGCGTGAGCAGATAATAAACTGCATAAGCACAGACTAAGATTGAGAAGAGAAGAATAGTCAAGCGTGTGGGCAAACTAAAATGATAAGAACGCGGTAAGCCTTTCTTTTCATTAATATCTATTAATGTGTTGGGGTCATATAATTTTGGATCAGCCATTTTTTACCTCTATTTTTATACTTAATACTTTATTTATATCTTCAATAATTTTTGCATTACCTGTGTAAGAACCTACTTTCTCTCTTTTGCCATAACCATGAAAATCACTTCCGCCGGTAGATAGAAGATTCATATCACGACATATATTTTCCAATTGGGCAATTTGCTCAGGTGTATGGTCGTAATAGTAAGTTTCAATGCCATCTATGCCATATTTTTTGAAGTAATGAATATCTTCCAGATTAATTGATTTAAAAGGGTGAGCAATCACGGCAAACCCGTTAGCTTGCTGAATTGTCCTGATTACCTCTTCCGGGCTTACTTCTAACTTAGGTATGTAAGCAACTCCCTTATCGCCTATATACAGTTCAAATGCTTGCTGTTGATGAGTTACTACACCTTTCTTGACTAAAGCTTGGGCAATATGAGGTCTTCCCACAATGTTTTCGCTTCCTACCAATTCTAAAACATCTGAATATTCAATCTCAATTCCCAGACCTTGCAGAATTGAAATTATCTTTTTAGCTCTAACCACGCGTGAATCTTTAATTCTACTGAGTAAGTCCAGAAGCTGCGGATTTGTATAATCTATATCATAGCCTAAGATGTGAACTTCTCTGCCTGCATAACGACAAGATATTTCTGTGCCTTTAATTACACGCATCTTTTCATAATAATCTTGTGAGAATTCATTAAAAGCTGCTACTGTATCATGGTCTGTAATAGCAATGGCTAAGAAACCTTTTTTGCGATATTTCTTTAGCACTTCCTCTAGTGAGTAGGTTCCGTCTGAAGCGGTAGTGTGAATATGTAAATCTATATAGTGCTTATTCATACGACAGCTTTTTCTTTTCCATCAGGATTTGCTTGAGTCTTGAGATTATCATATCTATGGCTATCTGATTGTGTCCGCCTTCAGGCACTATCACATCGGCAAAGCTTTTAGTAGGCTCTACAAAGCGGATGTGCATGGGCCTTACCATACTTCTATATCTTTGGATAATGGACTCCAGGGTACGACCTCTTTCGGCTATATCTCTTTCAATTCTGCGAAGAATTCTAACATCAGAATCTGTATCGACGAAGATTTTAATGTCCATTAGTTTTCTCAGTTTTTCATTGCCAAAAATTAAGATACCTTCAATTACAATGATAGAATTGGGAAACACTTTTGTTGTTTCATCCAACCGACTATGAGTCTTGAAATCATAGATTGGTTGTTCAATCGGAACAGAATTCTTTAAAGATTTGAGATGTTCGATCAATAAATCCATATCAATAGAATTTGGGTGATCATAGTTTATCTCTATTCTTTGTTCAAAGCTCAAATCGGAAAAATCGCGATAATAAGCATCCTGGGCTATAACGGTAATGTGATCTGCCACACCTTGTTGTATAGCTTTTGTTACACAGGTTTTCCCTGATCCGGTTCCACCTGCAATTCCAATAATAATGGGGTTCATATTTCCTCTCAATTTTTCCATTTATAATTATTCACAGCTCCCTTTATCGGGAAGATTAAAAAAATCAGTACATAAATTAAAGCAAAGATAAAGTAATAGATAATATATTTCGTTTTCTTGATTTTCACACAAAAATAACTTATCATGGTAAATTCCGACACCACTTTTACGCCTAACAATATAAGATATAGTGGCAACATCTCTAAGTAAAAAGGCAGAGCTATAGTAAAACCAATTAAGGTTATATAATAGACAAAAACTAAGATACTGAATAGCAACAGAGGAATGGGATAATATTTAAATTTAGAAGCTCTGCGGGTTGCCAAGTTTATATGAGTTTTGAGACTCTCTTTTTCATTGGTTACCACAGAGGCATCAGGAGTGAAAAGATATTTCTTTCTCCGGAGATGAACCCAGAGATTGAAGAGTTGCAAATCATCATCACCTGATTTAATATTCTTATATCTGCCAAAGCCATTAGCTTTCAAATAGACACTTTTGCGGTAAGACATGTTAGAAGCAGAAGCTGTCATCGGTGTTCCATGACCTAATCCGGCAGCTGCAATTATTCTATAAAGAATAGCTTCTAAGGTCTTTAATCTATTGAAAATTGTCTTGCGTTTGAATTCAACATGAGTGTAGCCCAACACATAATCTGTCTCATTATCATACGCTTTAGCAAAGGTTTCTATCCATTTGGGATTAGCAATACAGTCTGAGTCAGTGAATAGTAAAATATCGTAACTGGCGTGTTCTATACCTTTAGCTATGGCATACTTCTTGCCATTCCTCTTGCCCTTAGTGGGTAACTGCAATACTTTTCGTTGAAGTTTCGAGCTAGCTAAGAAGGTGCTAAGAAGAGGGTAAGTACTGTCGATACTTCTGTCATCTACAATAATAACTTCGAATAGTTCTTTAGGATAAGTTTGCCTTTCTAAAGACTCCAAAAGGTTGATAATGTTCTTCTCTTCATTGCGGGCAGCGACTATTACGGAAATAGGCTTCTTAGTTGTAGAGTTTAGCTCGCTCTTGCCGGCAATTCTTAGATTCCCTAGAATTAAGAACCAAATCGCTCCTAAATAGAGAACAGTTATAATAACAAAAAAATATATCAGCATCTATTAAAAGTCTTTTCTATGATTCACGCGGTTCACTATTTTTGCATTAGTATCTTTGATTAGCTTGGCTAATTCGGGCATTTCTTCTTGAATAGCTTCCATAGACAGTTCTTTTTCCTCTTCTGCTTCAGTGTAATTAAGCTCGATTTCTAAGGTTAGATTGTGCTTAAAATAGTCTGAAAGAAGAGTTGTCAGCTTATCTTTTTTAACAGGAAGAACGTTGGCAGCTCCCTTATTTTCTGTAGAAATTTTAAATCGTAGATTAGAAACATCTGTAATAGTCATATGGCGTAGCATGTTTCCTAACATCATATCTTCTTTATCAACTAACTTTATAAAGCTATCCCAGTGTTCATTGACGAAATCAATGTTCAATCGCGCAGGAACATTAGTAAGATGCTTGATCGACTTCTCTTTTTCTTCAGGTTTAGGCTTGTTAGCCTCGCTATCTGAATTTTGGTTATACTCTTCATCAAAACGCTCTTTTATTGTTTTCTTAACCGGTTCATCTTTTACAGGTACTGGAAGAGGATTCTTGGTATATTCATGTCTCGGAGGAGACTCAAGTGTAGGCTGTGAAGTTACTTGTGAATTCTGCACAGGAGTTATGGGTTCAGAAATGTTTCTCTGAATTATAATAGCTTGTAGAGGGTTATTTACTAATTCAATATCAACTAAGTCTTTGATTTTAGAGAGTTTAATTAAGACTATTTCTAATAAGAGAGCAGGATTATCCCCACTTTTCATATCAACTTTTGTCTTCATGAGGAGAGAAAGAATATAGAGTAGATCTTGATCGTCAAACTTACTAGCAATGGCTTTAATAGCTTGATATTGCACTTTGGAGATCTCGCCTGTTTCTACTCCATAGAAGGATAAAAGGCAAAGTCGAAGATAATCTAAGAAACCATTTACGATTTCGATAATATCATTGCCCATCTCAATAATAGCGTGTAGGTTGGTGATAACTTCCAGTGAGTTACCTTGGCTGATTGCGTCTAATATTTTCGCATAAACATCATAAGGGAGAATGCCAAAAACATCTCTCACAATAGCTTCACTGATCACTTCACTACCGGTAGAAATTACCTGATCCATCAAAGACAAAGCATCGCGCATCCCGCCGTCTGCTTTCTTAGCTATCTGAAAAAGAGCTTCCTCTTCATATTTAATCTCTTCTTGCTGACTAATATGTTTGAGGTTCTTGACTATTGCTTCCACCGGGATTCGCTTAAAATCAAACCTCTGACAGCGAGAAATAATGGTCGGAATTACTTTGACAGGTTCGGTTGTGGCAAATATAAAAATTACATTAGCAGGAGGTTCTTCTAAAGTTTTTAAGAGTGCATTGAAGGCATTCTTGGAGAGCATGTGGACTTCATCAATAATATAAATCTTGTATCTGCCAACATTGGTAGTGTATAATAAATCGCGTTGTAACTCTCTAATATCATCGACACCTGTGTTGGAAGCACCATCTATTTCGACAACATCTGTCGAAGTTCCGTTGGTAATCTCCTCACAAATTGAACAGTGATTACAAGGGACACCTTTTTCACCTACTTGGCAATTCAAGCTTTTGGCTAAAATTCTCGCCATTGAGGTCTTCCCTACTCCTCGTGGACCTGCAAAGAGATACGCATGGGCTACTCTATTTTGTTCTAAAGCATTTACTAATATTTGTGTAATATGTTCTTGGGCATAAACTTCAGCAAATGTTTGGGGTCTATATTTCCTGGCTAAAACTATATACGACATCTCAACCTCATATCATTTCCTTATTTGTTAAAATTCTTACTTCTTCTTTTCTCTGGGTTATTCCACGTTTATCAAATATCTCTAAAAAGTAGAGAGCAATCTTTCTATTTGTTCCCAAAAGATCTCTAAATTCAGAAATTTTAAACTCCTGATCAGAGAAATTGCTCTTTAGCATAGCGTAAATCTTTCTTAAAACTGTAAGACTGACATAGATATTATCATAAAACAGAATCTGATTCGCTTCTGATAAATAATTCAGGATAGAATTAATTTCCTGTCCTTTCAGACTAAACTTCTTCTGGATATTTTCCTTGGTATTCTCTTCCGGAATATCAAACCCTATACCATCAATGTAGCTTAACACCTCATCTTTCTTGATGCTTAACGATGAATTATGATCAACATTGTGAGTGAATAAACAATAGGTTTCAGCCTCTTTTTTGATAATATTCTTCAGAATTAAATCCTCTAAGATAACAGAGATAACACTTTTATTTAAACTACCTTGGGAAAAGGTAATATGTTTGGTAATATCACTCAAAGTTGGTCCTTGATTACTCAAGTTGTTTTGTAAATGGTGTCTTCTGATAATATTCGTAATCTCATGATTGAGCTTCTCTTGCAGTTCATTTAGAATATAGAGTTCTTTGTCATTCTGTTGAATTATCGCCACTTTATCACTAACTTCATTAGCTAATGATTTAACAGCTCCTTGTGATAGATTTAACCTAAAACTAAGTTCTTTGCTATCGACAACATCATTGCTTTTCTCTACTTCATTTAAGACAACATATTTAAGCTCTTGGGAGGCTAACAGCTTCATTCTTTCGATTAAAGCAGCCGGTCTCTTCTTGTGTTTGAGAGGGAAAGCATCAATAATTCTACCGCCACCAATCGTATAATCATTAGAAGAGTCTCTAATAATGAATTTATCATCATAGTATAAGATGCCGGGAAAATCTAAATCTATCTGGATTAAAGCAGAAGCTTGCGGTTCTAACTTATCGCAATCTATTAAATGCACACGGGCTTTGGTTTTGAAAGTCCCGGAAAGAAAGATAACAGTGCTCCAAAGTTGAAGTGGTTTATTAGAAAAGTTTTCTAAATAGCAGTCTATCATAACACTCTGTTTTCTATCATGATTACTAATTAACATGCCGCGTTTGAATTCATCACGCTTTAGTCCCACGATATTAAGGGAAGCACGATCACCGGCAAAGATCTCAAAGGTTTCTTTCTTGAACTTCTGCATGCCTCTGATTCTGACACTTTTACGGTTAGGTAAGATAATAATCTCATCTTCCTTTTGTAGTTTTCCGCTTAGCACGGTGCCATTCACAATCGTACCATAACCTTCAGCAGTGAAGATTCTATCTATATACATGCGGAAGATAATCTTAAGATCACGCTGTTCAGCCTGGTCAATTTGTTTAATAATTTCTGCTTTGACTGCTTCTAAGCCCACACCTGTTTTGGTTGAAACTTCTATAATCGGACAATCAGCTAAGAAGGTATTTTCGGTAAATTCTTCAATCTCTAACTTAGCTAATTCTATCAGCTCTTCATCAACTAAATCTGTCTTGGTAAGAGCTACAAAGCCTGTCTTAATCTGCAATAGTTGCATAATTTTCAAATGCTCAGAAGTTTGAGGCATAATCCCACTGTCGGCAGCTATAACGAGCATGACAAAATCTATTCCTGACGCACCGGAAATCATTGTATTTACAAAGTCTTTATGCCCGGGGACATCAATCACCCCAATCTGATGTTCTTCATCAAGATTGAGATAGGTAAAGCCCAGATGTATCGTTATACCGCGGTTTTGTTCTTCAGAGTGGGTATCACAATCAAAACCTGTTAAGGCTCTGACAAGAGATGTTTTACCATGGTCAACATGTCCTGCGGTTCCAAGGATTAAATGTTTCATAATGCTTTATAAACCTTAATTAATTCAGAGGCGAGATAATCTAAATCTTCAGCTTTAACTGTTAAAGTATCAACCATGAGCTTGCCTTCTTTAAGGAAAGTAATAATTGGCTTGCCTGAATTCATTAATTCGTGATGAGCTTTCACATTTATTTCATTAGCTTCATCTATCTGAAGAGCCTGTGAAGCAAATGTCTCACCCGGCATAGAGCCTCCGCCTGTTCTTGCTCTATTCTCTACTATGGAAGTAGAAAGGTGATTATTGAGTTTAGTTTGTAATAATTGGACTTTTACCAACAGTTCAGCTTCTGTTTGGGTAATCATTTGGAAGAAGGGAATTTGTTTAATATTAGTTTGAAAATCTAAGTATTTCTTTAAGGTGTAATAGATAACCGAGTCTGTTAATTTCCCTACTCTGAGGATTCTATAAAGCTGGTTTTTCTTTAATCTTTCGATTAGCTCCCTCTTCCCCACTATCAAGCCTGCCTGAGTGGCACCTAATAATTTATCTCCACTAAAGCTCACTAAATCAGTACCCAGTGAGACAATCTCTTTGACAGTGTGTTCCCATGTGATTGGAGCTGTTGCAGGCTTGTTAAGTAAGCCTGACCCCATATCATAGTAGGAGATAATGTTTTTGTCTTTACTAATCTTAGTAATCTCTTCTGCACCAACTTCTTCAGTGAAGCCTACTATCTTAAAATTAGATTGATGAACCTTCATAATCATGGCAGTATTAGCATTAATATTAGCTTGATAATCGCTTGGTTTGGTTTTATTGGTAGTCCCGATTTCGCGTAAGATAGCACCACTCTCACGCATAATATTAGGAATCCTGAAAGAACCCCCAATCTCGACAAGTTCACCGCGTGAAACCAACACCTCTTTATCTTTAGCAAATTCGTTAAGAATCAAGAAAACAGCACCGGCATTGTTATTAACAACTAAGGCTGCTTCTGCACCTGTTAAGGTACATAAAAGCTGATTAACATACTCTCCGCGTTTCCCACGCTTGCCGGTAGTTAAATCAAATTCAACATTTGCGTAGTTGGTCATTAAGTCTGAGACCTTAGCCATCACCTCTTGATCAAGCACAGCTCTGCCCAAATTGGTATGAAGTAAAACACCTGTGCAGTTTATTACGCTTTTTAGTTCTACAACATTTAGTTTTTCTATCTCAGAACGAATTTTAGACGCAATGGTAGCAGCTGTATATTCTTGTCCGTTAATAATATCTCTTCTAATCTCATCAATACAATCTTTAGCTACGTTCTTGATCTGCTCCCTACCTAAATTCTCGATATCTTGTAAAAATGCTTCACTTTCCAAGATTTCATTGATTGCAGGAATGATAGAAAACTTATTCATAAAACCTCTTTTAAATTTCTTCTGTTTGATAAAAAGTTGAGTCGGATTGCTCCGACTCAAATATGGCTGAGAGGGCAGGAATCGAACCTGCCAAAGACGGTTTTATCCGCCTCTTATCGGTTTTGAAGACCGACTGAACCACCAGATCCATCCTCCCGTTATTTATCTTTTAATATATATCTTTAGTTGCTGCCTGAGCAATATTAAACGTTTCATAATGAACACCGGGGATAATCTTAACTGCATGAACAGGGCAAACATCAAAACAGTTTCCGCACTTGGTACACTCTATTTGATGGATAGCATACTTGTCTTCTCTACTACCTGAAATACATTCAACAGGACACTTTCTAGCACAGAGAGAACAACCAATACACTTTGATTTATCTATATCAAAATGGATTAAAGAAGTACACACTTTAGCAGGACAACTCTTGTCTCTAACGTGAGCTTCGTACTCTTCTCTGAAGTATCTAATAGTACTTAGTACAGGGTTAGGAGCTGTTTGACCAAGTCCACATAAAGAAGCTTGTTTGATATGCCTACCAAGTCTGATAAGCTCGTCAATGTCGCCTTCTTTACCTCTTCCTTTAGTAATATTATCCATAATGCCATACATTTGTTTTAGTCCTAAACGGCAAGGAAAACATTTTCCGCATGATTCTTCAACTGTAAAATCCAAGAAGAATTTAGCAACATTAACCATACATTTGGCATCATTCATGACGATAACACCACCTGAACCCATCATCGCACCTTTCTCTACAAGAGATTCATAGGTGATAGGAGTGTCTAAATCTTTTTCAGTTAAGCAACCACCTGAAGGTCCGCCCAACTGAACAGCTTTAAATTTGCCTTTAGTCATACCACCGCCAACCTCAAAGATAAGATCTCTAAGGGTGATTCCCATAGGCACTTCAACTAATCCTGTGTTTTTCACATCACCGGTTAAAGCAAAAACTTTAGTACCTTTAGATTTTCCTACACCCATGGAGGAGAACCATTCAGGACCTTTATTAAAGATGGAAGTTAAGTTAGCTAATGTTTCCACATTATTAACAACTGTAGGTTTGCCCCATAATCCCTTTTCAGCTGGGAATGGAGGTTTAGGAGTTGGCTGTCCTCTTTGACCCTCAATAGAGCTTATCAAAGCAGTCTCTTCTCCACAAACGAAAGCACCGGCACCTGTTCTGACTTCTGCATCGAAAGCAAAACCACTGCCAAAAATATTGTCGCCTATCAAACCGACTTTTCTTAACTCTTCCAGGGCAAGATTAATTCTCTTGATAGCAAGAGGGTATTCAGCACGAATATAGAAGTAACCTTTAGTAGCACCAATTGCATAACCTGCAATCATCATGCCTTCTAAAACTCTGTAAGGATCGCCTTCTAGAAGTGATCTATCCATGAAAGCACCTGGATCACCTTCATCAGCGTTACAGATTATAAACTTTTGGTCAGCCTGATTATTAAGTCCGAATTGCCATTTTAAACCGGTAGGGAATCCTCCACCACCACGACCTCTAAGACCTGACTCTTTAACTATATTAATAGTCTCAACTTGAGTCATGCCTTCAAGAATCTTGCCAATAGCTTCGAATCCACCTGTAGCAATATACTCATCCATTGATTCAGGATTAATATAACCACAATTTTCTAAAGCGACCTTGACTTGTTTCTTATAGAAAGGAATCTCTTTCTTGGTTACTCTTAGCTTTTCATCTTCGGTAACCATTAATCTGGTTAGAGGTCTCCCCTTTAAGAAGTGTTCAGTTACTATCTCTTCTACATCATCAACAGTAACTTTTTGATAAAACACGCCTTCCGGGTAGATCATCAAGACAGGACCAAAATCACAAGGTCCCATACAACCGGTTTCTATAATATTTACTTCTGATCGTAAATCATTTTCATTTAATAATTCTATAAATCTATCTTTTATTTTTAAAGCTCCGGCTGAAACGCAACCGGATCCACAACATATTAGTAAATCAATTCTTTTCATCTCTACCTCATTAATCTCTGCTTATGATATAATCTGTTACAGGTTGTCCATTAACGATATGCTCTGCAATAATTCTTTTCGCTTTTTCCGGATTAACATTCCCGTAAGTAATAGTCTCTTTACCTTCTTCAATGACATCAATAACCGGTTCCATAGAGGATAAACCTTTCTCGCCGGTTTGGCTAACAATGACATCAACAATATGTCTTGTAGCTATTTCATTTAGAAGGGTTTTCATAACTTCTCTTGCTCCCATTGCAATACCGGAAGTCCCCATGCCAACAACGATTTTAATCCTACTTCCGGAATTTCTTAACTTCATGTCATGTTGAGCTTTCTCGCGTATTTTTCTGAGGTCAGCTAAAGTTTTCATTAAATTTCTCCCATTTTCGTATTTTTTACTCCATTGTTAATGACTTGATCAATATATTGCATTACATCAGGATAGGTCAAAGGTATGTCTCCCAATTCTTCTCTTAATAGTCGTGTGTCAAATTCATAGTCAAAAGTTTGATCCTGCGTATTATGAAGAATATGTAAATAATAATCTGTCTCTGAATGTCCAATCACTGAACTTATTATAGTATCTGCCAGACTTCCAACCGGCATTCTATCGATATGATTAATCTGAAAAGTAACTTCAATAACTGTGCCTTCTCCCAGTTCGCTTTTCATACTAAACGAGCCTTCACATAACTCAGCATTCTGCTTGAAAAGAGGAATACCAAGTCCGACTTTCTTCTTTCTTGAAGCTTTTGAAGTATAAAAAGGGTTCTGCGCACTACTTAAAGTTTCTGCGTTCATACCGCTACCATTGTCAGTAATTTTAAAACTCAATATATTGCTTTTTTCATCTGCACTTATTATTATCTGAATAAGAGAAGCTCCTGCGCGGGCAGAATTCTCTAAAACATCTAATAAATGAAGTGACAAATCTTGCATAAGAACTAACGATACCGATTTAGTATTTCTACTACTTGTGCTTTGTTTTCGATTCTGCCATAGGTCTCTTCACCGATAACAAAAACCGGAGCTAAAGAACAGGCTCCCACACATCTGACAGCACTTAAGGTAAATAGGCCGTTAGCAGTAGTTTCACCCATCTGAATTTTCAACTCTTCATTCATCATTTGAATAATTCGCGGAGCTCCTTTAACAAAACAAGCTGTACCTGTGCAAACATTGATTACATATTTACCGCGAGGTTTCATCGAAAAGAAATTATAGAAAGTTACTACACCATAAATCTTGTTCAGTGGCACATCTAACTCTTGAGAAATAAACTGTTGTACTTCAACCGGCAAGTAACCAAAGATAGTTTGAGCTTCTCTCAACACTTCAATTAAAGGGTTTTTGATCTTTTTCTTTTCAGAAATAATCTGTTTCAACTCTTTGTACATTTGGTTGTCGTAATTTGCTATTTGCGACATTGTTCCTCCAATTAATATATATTTTACTGAAATTCATCTCAATTAAAAATATCTTACTGCGAACAGTAGCTATTACACTTTTTGCTTATAACTTTCAAATAACTAATTATGCTAAATAGGGCAATTCTCTTAGTTAAGAACCATATTTAACACATTAGAAATAACTTTTATAAAACTGTCAGATTAGTCAACTAACTTTTTTAAAAACTTCAAAAAAGATTTAATAAGGCTACTAATTCCCCTCTCTTCTCATATATCGATGAGAATTTATAAACTCTTCTAAGGAAGCCCTGGAACCACCCACATAGCCAACTACAAGATAGAATTGCTTGTCTGCTTGTGGAACATTCTCATCAATCCAGCTTAGACTACTCACACTATCCCTGAACAGATAATCACCTGTAGGAGAATCACAAGAATAGACAAGGTAAATAGGATTGTTTATAGGGGTGCCGGAAGCAGACACTGTAACCTCTGACCAAGCTAAGTGAATATTTCCTCCATCCATTATAATAACTGCATCCTGAGGAGCTGATAGAACTTCTTGCTGAATCACAACATAATTTATTTTGGTAACAGAATCACCGGTTGCACCACCATACGAACCTGCAATCGTTAGGGAAACACTATACATACCAACTGCATCGTAAGTATGAACTGGGCTGGTTTCAGCGGAAGTAGTGCCATCTCCAAGATCCCAGAGATAAGTATCAATTATGCCAACAGAGAGATTGGTGAATTCAACACTCTCACCCAAATTTAGGATAGTATTAGAAACAGTAAAATCTGCTTTTAACCTTTCAGGAACGGTCATAACTACAGGGATATTAAGCAATGGTTCATTTAGGTCATTAGAGAAAATCCTTACCCCGGCAGTGTAAACTCCGGCTTCTAAGGCTGCAGGATTTAAGCTTACTGTGATAGTTTCAGAAGCACCGGGAGCTAATACTAAATCGGCTTCTGATAAAGCTAACCATTCATAACCGCCTGTTAACCAGTTAATAGAGTTGTTAATCATTAAAGCAACATCACCACCCCATTCACCATTACTAGGCCAAATATTGATAGCCACAATAGGTTTATGAGGATTGTAGGCTGCGACAGGATAACCATTTGTGTAGGAGCCTAAAGAGACGCTTTCGCCTTGAATAAATGTATGAGCGAAGAGGGTAGTTGTGATCTCCGAAATACCCGCTGTGAGAGAATGTGAAATGAATTCTGTTCCGGAAGCATCTGTTGAATGAGTATATTCTGCTACAGCTAAAGGCATATATTCCGGACTTATAATAGAACCTTTCAAAACCCAATTACCACCTGCTCCAAAGCAATTCCCTAAGACTATGAGCTTTCCTCCTGCATCTGAATAAGAAGCAAGGTTGTTGCCCATGAGAGTAGGGTTACTAAAGAAGTCTCCGGAAACGACCATTACGACATCATACTGTAGCATATTTTCCACAGTTGGTGTTCCATATTCAGCATTATACTCTTCAAAAAGGGAAACATTATCTAGATTACCAACCTCTGTTCTAAGGTCTGAATCTTCTCCTAGAAGGGCTGAAACATACAAGACTGAATAACCGTCTGTTCTCTCAGAATTATCTGCACCAATTCTCAATGATGCTTCTAATATTCCTGCCCCATTATTACTAATAGTTATATTTCGGCTTTGAGAATACCCTTCTGCAATAGTAGCGTTCAGTTCAGATATATCAACTGACATATCGGGAGCAAGTTTAACTGTGATATAGTCTGTTTTGGTAAGTGATCCAGTGTTGTCTGCATTTGTGATTGTTAGGGTAACGCTGTAAACACCTGCTTGGGAATAAGTATGTGTAGGAGTTGATTCTGTTGAGCTATTACCATCGCCGAAAGACCAGAGATATTCATCAATAGTACATGTAGATAAATTTAAGAAATCAACACTTTCAGTTAAATAAATGGAAGTTTGACTAACCATAAACTCAGTTATGAATAGATCTTCCATACTAAGGTGAGGGTAATCGTTGGTGATAAATGACCAAGTATCAGCACTGCCATTTACATCTTCGCCAAAGAAGTCCCAACCGGTAGTAATATAGGTGGAACGGGTTTGCATCTGCTCAGTTGTCTTGCCAGAACCACCGTCACTTGTGGCTTGTCCTGAAGTCTCTGTATCCCAGAAAGAGTTACGCGTTCTTCCTCTTCCGTCAACATTAAGACCTAAAAAACCTCCAACATTGAGTCCGGCTACTCCATTGTTCACTAACCCTATTGCATAGCTGTTTTTAATTGTGGAACCGTTAGAGCAACCTACTAAGCCTCCTATTACATCAGTTCCACTCACCGCACCGATAGCGTAACAATTAGTGATGGTGGACTCTACACCTAACCCTATTAAACCACCTCCATAATTACCTTGAAAAGGAACATCTGGTAATCCGCTCATTGAACAGGTAGCATAACTGTTGCTGATGGTTGAATTCACAGCTTGACCAATTAAACCACCTAAATTAGAAAATCCTGAAACGAAACCGGTAGCATAGCAATTATAGATTGCTGAATTTGTAGCACTACCTACCAAGCCCCCTGAAACTTGGAATCCATACTCTGTTCCAATAGAACCTTCGGCATAGCTATTACTAATATTGGAGTCTTGAGATTCACCAACTAAGCCTCCCAGACTAAAGTTTCCGTTCACTTCGCAGAGTGCTGAGCAATCATTTACCTCTGAATTATCATCAATATAACCTATTAATCCTCCTACACTTTGACTTCCCCTCGAAGTTCCGGATGAGAAACAGTTAGTAAAAGTTGAGTTGTTTTCAGAATAACCAACTAAACCGCCTACATACACTCCGCCCGTAACTTCACTATCTAATAGATTGACATTAAGGATAATAGCACCGTTTGTATAGCCAAATAAACCTATATAATCATTGCTTGGTCTGTTGATATATAAATGGGAAATAGTGAAACCATTGCCATCATAAGAACCGGAGAAGTAAACACTTTCATCTCCTAACGGACTAAAGCCTGTTTCTGAATTGGTTAATGAAGCATCGATATTCGCTGTTTGAATAAAACAATTATCCCACAGTGTGTTGTCATTGCTGATTACATTTAAATCTTCAAGATTAGTTACCTGATAAGGATTAGCTACAGTTCCTTCTCCATCAAACCCAAAAGCTGCTGTTACTGCTAATAAAGATATTAAAAGTAGTAAAGTTATTCGTCTCATATTCCCTCCACTTAATTTATTTTCCATTCTCTTATTCAACTACTAAACAATAATACAAACTTCTCTTATGAGAGTCAAGTTTAATTTTGGATTATTGAAAATCGGAGGATAGGCTCCCTCTTTGGCTAAATTGACGCCAAATGTTATGTCTCTACAGCGAGAGGGGTCGAGGAATAAAGACGTCGAAAAATGTTTCGCCCCTACTTTATGTTAGGGTCTTCTTCTTTTCTACCCTTAGTTGCTAATTACTTCACAATAGGAATATAAATTGCATATTGTCTTTTATAGTATATTATATCATGAAATTATAATACTTAACATAGGATGGTCTTAAATGAAAAAACTGCTGTTTATCGTTTTTGTTTTGGCTGGTATTTTAACACTAAATGCCCTTGTCATTGAATCAGGTAGTCTTAAAGATTTCTTGTATGGAACTGATGAATCTTTGGAATATGATAACTATGTGTCTCATGTTTCTGAAGGTATTGCAATCCCCAACTACAACTACTATGCTCCTTTTGACCCACAAACTAACGGGTTTGGCGATTTCATAATCCCTAACACAACCCAATTAAATATTTGGTCTTCAATTTCACAAGCCTTTGTTAATCAAGAATGGGAAGAAGCTCAGGACTTGATTGATACTAATCTTTTTCCTTATCATGTAGTACAATTCAACGATACTGTTTTAGATCGCACCTTTTATATGCTACGCGAAACATTGAATGACCAAGTTGATACTAACCACCCTCAAGATCCTGATGATGATGCCTACGGCTCTTTTGATTATGGCTGGGGTTGCTATATCTTCAATCCTGATGCTACTAATCCTATCGTCATAACTGCTCCTCATCTTATGGATGACTTCTCTACTATCGTTACTGCTTATCATACTTTCACTAAATGGGACTCCATGTTCCTTTTGCTTTCCGGAGCAGGCAGAGAAGTTAAATGGACTAATGTTCCTCCCTACTACAACTCTAAATCGGTAAGTGATCCTACTCGTAATCTTAATCATACTTTTAACAGAAGTTATCAGAAGTTTTGTGATCATATCAGAACTACTTTTGGTAGATTAGAGTTTTCTGCTCAGATGCATGGTTATGACTATGCTGACAGACATACCGGATATGCTAATACACAGATCTCTGCAGGTGGAGGCAGATTTAATGCCAACCTGCCAATCTGGGATCATTCTAATAGTGGTCAAGATTTAATGAACTGGTCTGATGATATTATCTTCCCTGCTAATACCTTTGGTGTACATGATGAAGTTACTCGTACTCAATACTACGCAGTTCACAATACCATTTACGATTTATATATCAATAACGACCCTGCCAACCCCGTTAACACTGAGATTGATCTTCCTGGGTATGCAGAAAATAGACAACAGCAATATACTAATGCCGGCACTAATGACTGGGATGTAATTGATACATTCTTCCATATTGAAATTGATGAGCTTCCTGATGTCTATGAACAAACTGTAGCTAATTATCATTGGTTCTATGGCTACGACCCTGTTACAGATCGCTTTGTAAAAGAAAACATCTACACAATGACAGAGAACTATTATACATACTGGATTGAGAAGATGGCTGAGAATCTAGATTCTTTCTTATATTTAGAAGATGATACTCAAGCTCCTCCGCTACCTGCCAACTTTCAAGCAGTAGCAGACAACTATAACGATATCTTAGTAACCTGGGACCCTGTTTCAGATCACAACTTCAAATCTTACGAGATATTGTATTCAACTTCACCAATTGGAGTTGAAAATTACCAAATCTTTGATCGAAATAGTAATCCTCGCTTAGCTGATATGAAGATAGATAATGTAAAAGTAACAGGTTTAACCCCTAACACTAAATATTACTTCAAAATTAGGGCTGTTGATTATGCAAACAACTATTCTGATCTTAGTGCACAGATATCTTCTACTACTACTTCATTCAAGATTCATAGCTTAATTGCTACAGCTGCTGATCCGGTTATAAATATAGAGTGGAAAACTCAGTATGAAGACAATTTGGCACGCTATAAGGTATATAGAAGAGATTTAGGTTCAGAAGAGTGGACACAAGTTTCCGGAAATATTATTGCTAATAATGTTCCGAGTATAAGCACCTATGTTTGGGATGATGAAGATATTGTCATAGGTCAACATTATCAATATAAGATTGCTGCTTTCAATATGGTTGGCGTAGCTTACAAATATGATGTTGTTGTTGATGCCCATGCTTCTAACTTCATTAACCTAATCATTTCTAATCAAAATGGTTCTATCACAGACCAAGTTACCTTCGGCGTTAATGTTGAAGCTTCTGATAATTATGATCCTAAATATGATGTACTCGCCCCTACTTCAGGTAGTGGAAGCTATATCTTGGGAGTTTTCTACGAAGCATCCTATCAACAAGCTCAAAGATATTTGAAGAAGAATATTTATGGTGATTTAGATCTTACTCAAGATTATAAATCTTATGTTTTCCAAGTGAAGAGTAATCAGCTTAACCAAGCATTAAGCATCACTTTAGATAACTTTGCTACAGATAGATTTAGTAAAAAAGTATGGTTAAAAGAATCAAACAACAACTTTGTTGATTTGACTCAAGAACCGCTTCTATTCTCAGTTTCTAATGCCAACTTCAAAACATTCACCCTCTACTATGGTAATATTAATCCTAATTTAACCATGGCAGCAACTCCAGCTTTCAAGATTTATCATCCTAATGATATAATTAATCTCCAGTGGTCATATAGCAATAATGAAATGTTAGACCACTACCGCTTAGATTTAATCTCTGCTACCGATTCTCTCAATATCGATTCCAATGTGTCGGCTGATACCTACTTCTACTCATGGTTAATCCCTTTTGGCAGTAGAATAGAAGACGCTAAGTTTGTCATCACTGCTTATGCAAATGATGGTGAAGTAAGACGCTTTGAATCTGCATGGTCAATGGGTGTTCTTCCTCAAGCGCTGAACTACTCATTTGATGAAGGTTGGCAGATGGTTTCTCATGTCTGGGAAGCTGATGCACCTAGCGTAAATAGTCTATTTGGTCCAGGCTCTTCCATTACCCAATATGCTACCGGGCAATTCTATGAGCCAACTTTGTACTATAACTTTGGTCAAGGCTATTGGGCTGATTTACCTCAGGCATATCAATCAACTAATGAAGGGAATCTTCATAATTCACAAATAACTGTGGATATTCATCAAGGCTGGAATCTCTTAGGTAATCCTTATCCTTCCGAAATGGATCTCTCTTCACTCATCTTTAACGTAGATGGACAAGAGTATATGATTGGTGAAATGCTTACTTATGGTTTCATCTCTCGTGGTATTTATGTGCATAGAGAAGATGGTTATGAATTAGCTCATAATGTCAATGGTATGGAAGGCTTTTACCTCTACTCAAACTTAGGAGAATTCAATGTTGTTACTTTGAAATATACTCCTTATAGACACTTCTACGGCTTATCTACACTACCTGCAATCTGGTCTGTAACTGTTGTCGCTGAAGCAAATGGAGACAGAGATAATGTAGTTTTAGGTCTTTCTGACTATGCTACTACTTGGTTAGGAACTTCCCTCGAATTCCCTAAAGCTCCACTAAAGCCTTATGACGGTGTAGATATTTATGCTCTCGCTGAAGATAATACTGAATCTGCCAAGAGTGAGCGTTTTGAAAATTACCACCAGAAGTTCTTGCCTGATTTCGCCGATTCTGATGAAGTAAAAACTTGGGTGCTTAAAGTTAATGCTAGAACCTTAGAACCGATTACCTTATCTTTCAATTCTGAAGATTATCCAACCGGTGCACTCTACTCAGGTATTGAATTTAATGGGGATATGTTCCATTTTAATAGTACACATGATTTCACTTTTACTCCTACCGAAATTGGTGAATATCAATTTAAGTTCCATGTCTCAAATAACCCTGTTAGTAATGGCGATGGTGATGTAGCTCCTGTTGCCAGCCAGTTTGTTGTCTATCCTAATCCTTTCAATCCTGAAACTACTATTGCTTTTGATGTTAAACATGAAGGTAAAGTAGAGCTTGCTGTTTATAATCTAAGAGGTCAGAAAGTGAAGACTCTTTGTAATGACAACATGAGTGCAGGAAGAAAGAATATAGTGTGGAATGGTACTAATAGTAATGAGAAAAGTGTTGCTTCCGGTATCTACTTCATGAAGTTGAAGGTTGCCGGACAAGATAGTAAAATTAAGAAAGTAATGTTAATGAAATAAGATCAATTAGCAATTAGCAATGAGCAATTAGCAATTGAAGAAAAGTTATGTAAGGGCGGGAGATTTTCCGCCCTTCATTCATAATCAATAATAAACAGTAAAAAGCGCGGGGTAATATGTCTGTAAAAAACACCTTAGTCTTAGATGAAATGCCTGATCTATTTTGGGAGCTGGTAAAGGAAAACAACAACGAAAAGTACTTCACAACCGAGAAACTCCTCTTTTCTGAAGAGATTGAGATTATCATTTTGAGAACCAAGAGCATTATAACAGAATCTCATTACAAGCGGTTTCCTAATCTGAAATGTATTATCAGAGCCGGTTCAGGTTATGATAACATAGATGTTGTAAAAGCAGTGGAATATGGGATTACGATTCAGAACACACCGGAAGCCAATGTGCAATCAGCTTTTGAACACACTCTGGCTTTAATCTTCTCGCTTATCAAGAATCTCAAACCTCATAACAATAGCGTCTTGCTTAATACTTGGCGTGAAGGTATAGCTGATAACTTAGAGGTGTCTGATTTAAAGGTTTTAGTGGTAGGTATTGGCAGAGTTGGTTCCAAAGTAGCAGAGTACTTAAAGCTTCTGGGAGCAGAGGTAAGATTCGTTGATCCCTATGAAGACGAAACATTCTGGGAAGGACAAGACATCAACTCCACTTCTTATCAAGAAGGCTTGCAGTGGTGCAATTTGGTAACTTATCATTGTCCTTTATATGCTAAAACTCACCATTACTTCTCCAAATCAGAACTTTCTCTGCTTACCCAACCTATCTATTTAATCAATGCAGCCCGTGGCGAGATTGTCGATGTTGATGCTGTTGTGAAGGGTATTCAGGATAACAAGATAATTGGTGCCGGAATTGATGTTATGGAGAATGAACCGTGGCAATGTGAAGGCTGGGAAGCTTCTGATAGAATCATTTTAACACCCCATACAGGAGCTTTTACTGCCAAAGCTAAACAAAGATTATCTGAAGAATGTTATTCAACATGGAATGAATTCTGCTTCAATAGTAAAGTAGTTAGTCAGATAAAAGTGTGGTAAGAATCAACCATTATCAACTGTTCAATAATATTTCTTGACTAAAAAAAGAAACTTTAAAATTATTAATAATAAGATCTAATAGGAGACTACATGAAAAAGTATTTATTATCATCTCTATTCATATTTTTAATCGCAGCTATCTCTGCTTCTTCTCCACTTGTTGATATGCGGGTTGGGGATTTCGGTTGTATCACCAGAGTTGTGTTTGAGTTTAACCAAAAGGTAGATTATCAAGTAAAAGAGAGTGATAACAAGCTTTCAATCTCTCTTAGTTCTAATGATGCTACTAAGATTAAAGCAACTAAGTTCAAGTCTACTAACATCCGGAAATTAGATGTAACAGAAACAGCCACTGCGACCAATATCCTTTTTGAGCTTGCTTACCCGGTCAAAGTTACTGATTACAATTATAAAGAACGTGATAAGCAATACATTATCATGTTTGATATCTATGATAAACAATATCTTACAGATAAAGATAAAGGCTTAACCGCTCTTCTTTTCAAAGGACAGAAGTTTCCGATAGCTAAAATCTCTACTGAAATAGCAACATTCTTACAGAAATACCCTAATGATGATAAAGTCAATTTCTATCTCGGGATGATGTATGGCTATAGAAAAGACAAAGTAAAAGCTACCAACTTGCTAACTAAAATCCCCAAAAGCTCTGACTACTACACTTCTGCTCAAGAAAGCTTAACCGCATTCTCTAATAATAATTTCCCACAAACTGAGGTCAAACCCAACTATTGGGAAATAGAGAGAGCTGCATTGCTTTCAGAATTAGCTTCTGCTCCTAATGCAAAACCAGCTTCTGTTCAAACTAATGAAGCTGAGCCTGAAAAAGTAATAAATTCAACTACTCAGACTGATATGAAAAAACCTAACGAAGCAACAAGAGTAATCCCTACTTCAGAACCTCAAACTACAACACAAAACTTAAACATTTTCCAACAATACTGGTTCTTTTTTATTGTCCTCATCATCCTTTGTATCCTTATCATTATTATTCAACAATTCATGGTTTATAAGGCAAAACTGCATTTCAAAGAAGCCAAATTAAAATTAGATAGCGTTATGATAGAGAAAAACATTGTTGAGCATAAACTCAAACAGGGAATAATAGAGAGTAGTAAAACTCAAGATAAGATTATTATCAAGCTGTTCAATAATGGCTGGAGTGCTGAAGATATTGCAAGTGAACTAAATGCTTCTTTAGAAGCTGTGGAAGCTACTATTAAGCGTGAAGGCAGATTATAATGTTAAAGAAGTTACTTCTGGTACTTTTTATTAACGGCGTGCTACTCGTGTCAGCTGCTGATTTTATCGGTTCTTCTCAAGTAACTTCTCACTATAATTATACCTTCACCGGAGAACATTATACGCCTGAATATTCAGCTTTAACCTCTCTGCAAGGTTATGATTTTCCTCTGCAATCAGGGAGTAAGTTTGCCAAAACCCTAAGCAACTACTTCACTTCCGCTACTAAGCAACAATCCCTACTGCTTTATCAGCAAGATCAATATCAAGTGGAAGGACATGTTCTTGGTGGTACTGAATACTATCGCAATAACAAGAAGGACAGTTACTTCTTCCCCTACTATGGATTTGAAGTTAAAGCTCACTACCAGAATCTATCTTTAGCAGGTAAATGGTGGAAAGGACATACTACATCTCAGAGTGATTTCGCAAAAGCCAATCCTCTAATAAACTCTTGGGTGCAGGAAGAAAATGGTGGTGATCAGATCTATATAGATAAGATTCAAGGCGAGATAAAGTATAGCTTTAATGATTTTGGCTATGTTGCTCTTTGCAGGAATAAACTAAATATCGGTAGTAACATTGGGGGCAGTATTATTCTCAACGACTCCAAAACCAACGACTATGCCTATCTCAATTATAATCTTAAATTCGGTGATTTCAGTGTAGATTTCATTCACGCTTCTTTAATCTCCGATAGTATTAATGCCTCTGCCGGAAGTCCTATTCCTAAAGAAGAGTTGGCTGATAAATATCTTGCCCTTCATAGATTTAGCTGGAGACCTTCTGATAAGCTTAATTTATTTGTAGGAGAAGAGATCTATTATGGCAACAGAAACATCGATTATAACTACTTTATTCCTGTAGGCTTTTGGAGAATAACAGAGCATAACCAAACAGATCGCGATAATGTATTAATCTTTGCAGGTGGTGATTATACTATCACTGCCGGCTTAGATATTTACGCCAATGTGATCTTTGATGAACTCTCTAAAAGCAAGCTTCTTACTAATTGGTGGGGCAACAAATATGCTCTCCAAACCGGTGTGATGAAGTCTGAGCTTTATACTTCTTCACTCTTCTCATGGGATAATCTTGGAGCTGAAGTAACAGCCGTTCGCCCTTGGACTTATACCCATAAATACTACTATGCTAATGCTTCTAATGATGTGCAACCTCTCGGCTTTGCTGATGGTTCTAATCTGCTCAAATACACAGTGGAGAATAGAGTCTCTTTTCTAAATCACAAATTAGATTATGTAATCAATGCTTCTTATCTTAAACAAGGAAGCGATGGTGATAACTGCTACCTAAATTATGAAGATGAATTCGCAGGTAATTACGATGCCGAAGTTGCTTGGTTCAGTGGTGAGGTTACTAAAACCTACATACTTCTCAATGAGATAAATATTAATCTGCTCTATAGTCATAGACTTAAACTTAGCTCTGAGATTACCAAAGCAGAAGGTTCTCACTCAAATGTTGATTTTGCTATCAGTTACCAAACCAGATTCTAATCCATGACCACCCTGCTTATCATCTTTGTTGTCATTCTTTTGCTCCATCTAATTATGGGATTATGTATGTTCAGAAAGTACCCTCAAGATGAAGTAGAGAAGACTTTCTCGCTTATTGTGATTTCTCATAATGAAGAAAGAATGCTGATGCCACTCTTAGAAAGCTTGGATAAGTTAATCTATAACAAAGAGTTGTATGAAATTATTCTTGTTGATGATAATTCTACTGATAAAACTTGGGACATAATTTCAACTTACGCTAAATCTGCACCTAATATTACAGCACTAAAACCTAACCCTAAATATCATGATTATCTTGGCAAGAAGGCTGGACTACAATCCGCACTTGATCTTGCTAAGCATGAAATACTCCTTTTCACTGATGCAGATGCTACTGTGCCTCCCAACTGGATAAGTAGCCTAAATACCTATTTTACCCCTAAAACAGGCATGGTGATTGGCTACATTAGAGGTGCTAAGCTTAGATTTATCAAACGCTATAAGAGAATTGTCTCATCCGGAATATTCGCTGCAGCGTGTGGCCTAGGCTTCCCTTTCTCTTGTAGTGGTGGAAATCTTGCAGTCAGGAAACAAGCACTTCTCAATGTGGGCGGTTATGAATCTATCAAGTCTTTCCCGTCAGGTGATGATAAACAGCTTCTGAATTTGATTAATAAAACCTCTTATCGGATTGCTTATAATTCCGAGATAAAAGTCATAGAAAGACCACGCCAGGTGGAGCTCAAGCAAGCTTATCAACAAGCCAGGCGGCATTATGGCAAACTCTCCCTCTCCTCTCCCCTCTTTCAAGTAGGATTCATCTTAATCGCTTTCTATTATCTTTCCGTGCCTGTGCTCTCTTTCTGGGATATAAGATTCTTGATTCTCTATCTGCTTAGTAATCTGTTTTTTCATCTGCTAAGCTGTATTAAACATCAAGAGAATCTCAAGCTGGAAGATATCTTCATCAACTTAATCTACCCCTACTACATGCTCTACTTTACGCTGGTAGGAAGCTTTTCTGAGGTAAAATGGAAAAAGTAAAAAAGAAGATCGGCTTTGTGCTTAAAATAGCTATCTCTGCTACTATTTTAATCTTTATCTACTCCCAAATAGATGTTAAACTCTTTGTCGGTAATATTGGTCAACTCTCCTTTCTCACCATTTTAATCCTGATTATTACCTCGCTTATGAAACATGTTACGCAAGGCTTAAATTGGTACTATGCCCTTAGTATTAATCCCAAATATAAACCTTCCTGGATAGAGATAACCAAGAGCTACCTTATTGGTATCTCCCTGGGATTTGTCTTACCGGGTGGTTATGCTACTTATGGGAAGATGTATTTTATAGAGAATTCTAAAAAGGCGACCTTTGTTTCTGTTCTGCTAGAGAAGTTCTTTCAAACATGGGGAAACCTTGTTTATGCCTCTATCGCTGCCATCTTCTTCTTCCCCAAATTTAATCTCTATCTTCGTCTTTCTGTAGCTCTAATAGTAGCCATATCACCACTGATTCTTCTGCTGATCATCTATTTTATTCCCCGTTTTAAAGTGCATCTGCCTATTCTCAAAAGTATCTTCCCTAAGATTATTACCAGTCAATTAATCTATATTCCACTCACCATTATTCAATATTGGCTAATCCTCCGCTCTTTCACAGATATTACTTTTATCCAAAGCTGTATCTCTACTACCCTGATCCTCTCGGC
>JBAYZI010000023.1:0-25565 GCA_041672585.1 Cloacimonadales bacterium (SeqCode)
GGTGTGAGCCCCTTGTATAATAGAAAATCATAAATAGCCCTGAAAGGGCGACATAATCTTCTGTACCAGTTTGAGCTTCCAATAAATGCGTTCCTAGTAAGAAGGGAATTAAGAGACCACCCCGTCAGTGAATACACTGCCACCCCTCCGCATGAGGGGAATTAAGAACCAAGTCCCAAAGGGATGGCATTTGTCAGCAAGGGGTGCGAACCCCTTGTATAATAGAAAATCAAAAACAGCCCTGAAAGGGCGACATAATCTTCTGTACCAGTTTGAGCTTCCAATAAATGTTTTCCTAGTAAGAAGGGAATTAAGAGACCACCCCGTCAGTGAAATACACTGACACCCCTCCGCATGAGGGGAATTAAGAGGTTGCGTATCAATCTTAACTCTGTGTTAGGATCTTATCATGTCCAGTCCTAAATAGTTTGACTAGTTTATCACCGGTTCTCCCCTGACGGGTCGAACCTTTTTTAATAAAATTCCTTTGGAGTGCCTTCGAGCACTCCCTATTATATTATCATCACTCCGTGATTTAAGAGGTCTCGTTGCCAACGTCAGTCGATTAAACCATCAACGATTCTACAGTTCAACATGTATTTAATTCGTGCAATTCGTTTTACTTCGTGCAAATTCGTGTGAAGGTCTTTTTATTGTCCATTATTAACTATTAATTACCTACTTATTTTCCTTATTTTCCCTCGTGCTGATCCTCTATCTTCCATCTCATTAATCATAATCACACCCTGTTTATCCTGTGATTTATATCTTCTAATCATATAGACCTTTCCCTCTTCAAAGTCATCAGGATCAAGGAATTGAATAGAATTATCATTAATAGTATCACTCACAGCTTGGAGGTCATCTGACTTTAGTCGTGGGTTCTGATTATCCAGCATTGCCAATCCTTCGAATCCCTTCCATTGGTCTGTAGCTGGACCTTCACTGGTAACAGCATCTATTTTCGAATTTGCAACGAGTTGGCTATCAGAATCTCCCGTAAACGCATAGTTTATGCTAGTGGCAATATCGGGTTTAATCACCACACTTAAGGTAAACAGAAACATTGCTAAAGCACTGCCAAAGGCTATTCTATAGGGTAATTTAAACTTTTGATGAAAATATTTTCTTTCTAACTTCTCTTTAAGTTCGTAGTGTAGAAATGTATCTTTAATCTCCGGAACTTCCAGATTAGTTAGCTTTTCTTCAAATTTATCCATTATCTCTCCCTTCCAATTCTATCATAATGGTTTTTAGTTTTTGCATGGCTCGATGAACTTGAACCTTGACGGCTCCTTCTTTTTTCCCGAGCACTTCGCCTACTTCTTGATTACTAAGTTTCTCAAAATATCTAAGAATAATCACATTCTGATCCTTTTCACTTAACCTTTTCAGTCCTTCCCTTAGCGTATCGTAATTAATCACAATGTCTTCGCTAAACACTTCATCCTGATTGAGCTTTACCTCATCTGTCAACTTACGCGACCTACCGTTCTTCCGGTAATAGTCCGTAACTTCATTAATCGCAATTCTATAGAGCCAACCTGAGAAAGCTCCTTTATATAAATACTTAAATTTATACAGATTCTTCATCGCTTTGAAGAAGACATTCGAGACAATATCACGACGCACCTCTTCCTCACTTACCTTATGATAAATGAAGCGATTCATCAAAGGAAAGTACTTTTTATACAGCTCATCAAAGGCATTAATATCCTTCTGGGCTTTTAGAACTAGTTCTTTATCATCCATATTTTCTTCTCACAATCTATAACGATACTTTTTATTTTAGTTACATAATTCACTAAGAATTGATAAAATCTGATGCTTGTAAAATAGTCAATATCTTTCCTTGACGACTTTGCAATTCTTTAAAAACATGTGAATAAATATCTCAGAATGAAGTAATTCTTAAGGAGAAGAAGGAATGAAGAATGTTTTATCGTTAATTTTACTATTATCAATAGCTTGTGCCTATTGCAACATGTTTACCCTTCAAGACTCCTTATGGGTAGAATCAGCATTAGCAGAACTGTCTCTTTCAGCTCAAGATTTAATGTTCTTAAAAGATTGGTCTGATGAGACTTACCTTAAGAATGACATAATCGTGAAGGCAATTAATAATCCTTACTACTTTATTGATTATGCTAAAGAGTGGGATATGATTAAGGGTTCTGAAGGATTCCATTTACTTGCTTATAAATTCTTAAATAACAACGATATAGAACTTACTTTCCCCAATAAAACAGATAACCGTTTGCGCAACACTCTCACTATTGAACAGCTGAAAGATATAGTAGAGACCTATCTTACCATTAAAAAGGTGCATTTTGACCACATGTTTATTAACCTTACTTCTGCCGAACTCGAGCTAATGCTGGCTTTTACTAATAACATCTTTACTCAGCAAGATTATGATGATGAGCTAACCCCTTACACTGCAATTGAAATAGAAGAAATTGCCAAGAAAATAAACTGGTATCTCTTTTACCAACCTGCGATTATTGAGAAGAAGAGTTATCTCTCTAAGAAGCTCGTAATAAATTCTCTTAAAGATTTCATTCTCAACAATATGGATCATATAATCTGGACAGAGGAGAGTCAGCAATTCTCTACCCCGCGCGGTGAAATAATCATCGGCAGCATCTATGATGATCAGCATATAATCAACAACGCAATTGCCATAATCGATCCTGCCGGCAATGATTCTTACACTTTTGAAAACAACAACCAAGAGATGTTCTTCCTCTTTGATGCCAATGGAAACGATTACTATCGCTCCGAATCCTCACTCTTTTCTGCTAAGTTTGGTTTCTCCTTCGCCTACGATATGAGTGGTGATGATATTTATATGGCAAAAGATGAAGCATTTTCCGCTAAATTAGGCTTTCAAGAATTTATCGATTATGGTGGAAGCGACTACTATAAAGCTGAAATGTTCTCGCTGGGGGCTGCTCTCTTTGGCTCTTCCCTACTGCTTGACAAAAGTGGAAATGATACCTATATTACAGGTGAATACGGACAAGGCTTTGCCTCCTGTTGGGGTATTTCTTTGCTCTTAGATCAAGGCGGAAGCGACAGTTATATCTGTGGAACATTAGAGTTTCATGCTCCTTTAGTGCCTGATGATTACCGCAGTATGGGGCAAGGAATGGGATTTGGAATGCGTCCTGACTTTGCGGGTGGAATTGGCGTTTTAATAGATCGTGAGGGCAATGACAGATATATGGGTGGAGTTTATGCGCAAGGCGTGGGCTATTGGTATGGACTCGGCATTCTGATAGATAATGACGGAAATGACAGTTATAATGCTGTTTACTATCCACAAGGCTCGGGGATTCATCTTGCCGGTGGGCTTCTTTATGATCAGCGCGGTGAAGACAGTTACTACTCCAAGCATGGTCCGGGACAAGGTGCAGGACATGACTTTGGTGTGGGTATCTTCATTGATGGTTCGGGCAATGACCACTACTCTATTGAAGGTGGAAACGGCTTAGGAATCACTAATTCTGTTGGTATATTTATAGATAAAGCAGGCGATGATCGCTATGAAAACGCTGTCAACAGCAACTATGGTTTTGGTAAAATTGCCCGCAGTTCAGGCAGTATCGGACTCTTTTTAGATGGTGCAGGAAAAGACTATTATCCTTTTAAAACAATGCAAGACAGCAGTAGTTGGAAGCAAGGAATTTACGGCATAGGTGTTGATTCAGGTATCTATGCAACAGAACCGGGTAAGAGGTCAGAAGTGGTTCAGCTCTCGGCAGATATAGATAGTTTGGCAGCCATAGAGACCATCTTTGGTTATGCTTCAGAGTGGGAAGTAGGTAATGTGATTAATCGCGTCAGAAGAGCTCGCGAAATCTTGTTAAATAGAGCAAATGAATCGGCAGAATACATAATTAGCAATAAAATGAATACGCGTGATACTAAAGAATATCGAGCAATTAATGAATTCTTTGAGCAAAGCGTTAAGTCTCAATATCGCTTAGTTGATTCGCTTATGGAACAAGATAGTTTGGCTAATAAGAATGCTATCTCTTTAGTTTCTACTTTAGAATTAACCGAATATATACCTTTTATTCTCACCTTTTACGATGCAGGAAAGTACACTTCTGCCTGTATTTCTGCCTTAGCAAATTATAAAGATGATAAGCATATTCCGTATCTTGTGAAACATATTAACTCACCTAATGAGAAGCTTAGGTTCACTGTGGCTAATGCTCTGAAGAATATTGATTCTAAGCAGGCACGACAGAAATTAAAAACTATGAAGAAGGACAAATCTTTCTTAGTCAAGACATTGGCAATTGAACATTTAAAGAATAAGTAGAATCTGATTAAGGAGGACTCTTTTCATGCATGATGAAAACCCTATTTCCGGACACCAATCTCTGGGGGAAGAGATATTTAGCAGTATTGTGCATGGGCTAGGCATGTTTCTTGCCATTGCCGGCATGATAGTTCTAATCGTGAAAGCTGTAATTATGAATCAACCGCTTATGGTGGTTGGCTATGCCATCTATGGATTTGGCTCAATTTCACTTTATCTCTCCTCTACCCTATTTCACAGTCTTACCCACAAAAAAGCAAAAGATGTCTTCTCCATCTTCGACCAATCTTCTATTTATCTCCTTATTGCCGGCACTTATACGCCAATTACTTTTGCCATGAATAATGCTCTGGGCTGGGTAATCTTTGGACTTGTTTGGGGGATTACAATTTACGGTATTACTATGCAAGGTGTTACTTTAGGGAAGTCTAGTCATATTACCAACATCACTTATTTAGCTATGGGCTGGCTCTTTGTTGCTTTCTTCTATTGGATGATAAAAGTACTGCCCACTTCACTCTTTGTCTGGCTGGGAATCGGAGCAATTTGCTATTCTGCAGGCGTAGGCTTCTATGCTTGGAAAAAGCTTCCTTACCATCACCCTATTTGGCATATCTTTGTGCTAGGCGGAACGGTGTGCCACTTCTTTGGGTTGCTGCAGTTAGTCTAAACACTTCTTTGTGCCTTTGTGTCTCTTGATGCTGAAAAACATCTTGACATTTTACTTAATTTATGAGAAATGTTACTAAACTAGATTAAATGATGTGATTATAGATAAATGAGGTAACAAATGAAAAGAGCAACAAAGTATGTTTTCATACTGCTATTATTAGTTATTAGCTTAGGACTTTGGGCTGATAATTTAATGATTGATGAGTTTGTTTGGACAGATACAGACAAGCTTGCCAAAGATATAAACCAACGCATAAACCCTACTGATCCACCAACTTCACCGGTACGTGCAGTTGCAGAGTTTGAACGCTCTTCAGCTGTTTTAATTCGCTACCCGCTGGGCATTCCTACTGCTTTTGTAGCCCAGCTTTCTCAAGAGATAGAGGTGGTTTGCATTGTGAATAACCTTTCTCAAGAGAATCAAGCGACTAATAGCTTCAATGCTGCCGGTGTCAACTCTGAGAATCTTTCCTTTATATATGCAAATACTGATTCTTATTGGACAAGAGACTTCACTGCTTGGTACATCGTGAATAGTAACAACGAATTAAGTGTCTTGGATTTTGAATATAACCGTCCGCGTCCCTACGATAATCTCTTTCCGCAAACCTTTGCTACAGAATATGATTACCCCTACTATGCTATGAATATTGAGCAAACCGGCGGAAACTTCATGACTGATGGCTATGGTATTGCAGCAGCTTCACATATAGCTTATACTGAGAATAGTAATAATCAAAACTTAGTGAATTCTACTATGAATCAATATATGGGAATTACCAATTATATCGTGGTGCAAGACCCAAATAACACTTATATTGACCATGTTGATTGTTGGGGTAAGTTTCTCGCTGTAGACAAAATCTTGATCAGAGAAGTTGCTACTTCCCATCCTCAATATAATGATTTGGAAGAAGTAGCTGAATATTTCGCAAATACACTATGTTCATGGGGTTACCCTTATGAAGTGGTGAGAGTTTATACTCCTAACGACCAACCTTACAGCAACTCTTTAATCTTAAATGATCGCGTATTTGTTCCGCAAACAGGTAGTCAATGGGATGATGAAGCCTTAGCAACTTATGAAGCTGCCATGCCGGGTTATCGTGTCTTTGGAGTATTAAACAACACTTATAATGGCTGGGAATCAACTGATGCTTTGCACTGTAGAACCCATGAAATACCGGCTAGAGATATGCTTTCGATTCAGCATTACCCTCTATTTGGACAAGTTGAAGAGAGTGTAATCAGCTTGGAAGCTACTATCATTTCACTTAGTGGCGAGAGTATTTATGCAGATTCTACTTTGGTCTATTATAAAACAGCTGAACAAACAAACTGGCAGCAGACTAACTTAGTTCATCTTGGAGGCTCAACTTGGAGTGCTAATATAAGTGGCTTTAATAACAATGCTTTAGTGCAGTATTATCTCCACTCTGCAGATGAATCCGGGAATTCAGAGGATTATCCCTTCATCGGAAAAGCAGATCCATTTGAGTTTATTTATATAGGAAATACCATTAATGTCCCTCCGGTGATTAACTTTGTGCCAATTCAAGAAATAGCTTCTAATGAGCTGCCACTTACTCTTCATTGCCAAGTAACTGATCCAAACAACAATTTATCCAGAGTGCAATTAGCTTTTACCGTGAATGGTGTTAGCGATAGCGTGGACTTCCAACATTTAGAGAACAACTACTATAGTGTGGAATGGGATTTTGCTTATAATAATGAAGTTGAAAACAACATTAGCTACCAAATCATCGCTACTGATGAAGAGGGCTTGGAAACTACAACTGATGAATATGAGCTTGAGTTTAATGTTGTTTCTAATCAGAATCATGATGTGGAAAGTGCTTTAGAAATCACTTCTGCCTACCCTAATCCCTTCTCTGATAACCTCAATATTACCTTTAAAAGTAAGAGTAATAATCAATCTTTAAAGGTTTATAACATAAGAGGACAATTAGTTAGAGATATTACAACAACTTCACAAAGTGATAGAAGCAACCTAACCCAGTGGAATGGCAGAGATAACCATGGTAACCGCGTGGGATCAGGTGTCTATTATCTGGTTATGCAAAGTGATGGAGCAAGGGTAACTAAGAAAGTTTTGATGATGAAATAAGATCAATTAGCAATGAGCAATTAGCAATTAGCAATTGAAAGATTTTATAGGGTATCCTTTGTGGTACCCTTTTTTAGCCCCTAAATCCTTGAAATGGAACTTTGAGAAGAGCTCTTCTGTCTTTCTTCTTTCTTCCTCTTAAAACTCTGTGAAACTCCTCTTACCCTCCCTGGGATGGCGAAGCTTTAGCGAAGACTCCTGTGTAACTCTGTGTTAGGGGTTTTTTCTTCAATTGCTAATTGCTAATTGCTCATTGCTAATTGCTAATTATCCTTTTCTCCTAAAGATTAAAGAATCTTAGTCAATAGAGAAACTTTTATTGACATAAATATGGGTATATATTTCAATGTTAGAAGTAATTAGAATACACATAAAAAAATATAAATTAAGGAGTGTGTCATGGCTCAGTTTAAGAAAGAAACTATGGATGGAAACACAGCTGCTGCTCATGTAGCGTATGCTTTCAGTGAAGTTGCTGCAATCTATCCTATTACCCCATCAACTTCAATGGGTGAATTAACAGATGCATGGTCTGCAAATGGAAAGAAAAACGTATTCGGAACAACAGTTGATGTAGCAGAACTTCAATCAGAAGGTGGGGCAGCAGGTGCTGTACATGGTGCCCTTTCAGCTGGTGCATTAACTACAACTTTTACAGCTTCTCAAGGTCTTTTATTAATGTTACCTAACATGCACAAGATCGCCGGAGAAATGCTTCCAACTAACTTCTGGGTAACTGCAAGATCACTTGCTGCTCAATCATTATCAATCTTTGGTGATCATGCTGATATCATGTCTGCAAGAAACACCGGATTTGCAATAGTAGCCTGTAACTCAATTCAAGAAGTTATGGATATCGGTATTGCCAGTCATTTAGCAACTTTAAAAAGTAGCGTTCCCTTCTTGACTTTCTTAGATGGCTTTAGAACATCTCATGAAATTCAAAAGATAGAAGTTATTGATTATGAAACAATCGCTTCATTAGTAGAAACAAAATATATCGAAAGATTCAGAGCTAACGCTTTAAATCCTGAAAGACCAAGAGTTAAAACCGGTGCTCAAAATCCTGATGTTTACTTCCAAGGAAGAGAAACAACAAACAAGCATTATGCAGATACACCTGGCATCATGGAAGATTATCTTAAAAAAGTATCAAAAGTAGTTGGCAGAGATTATAATCTCTTTGACTATGTTGGTGCTAAGGATGCTGATTCTATTATTATTGCAATGGGTTCAGGTTGTGAAACAATCGAAGAAGCTGTTGAATATTTAAACAAACAAGGTAAGAAATACGGCTTAGTAAAAGTTCGTTTATTCAGACCTTTCTCAGTAGATCATTTTATTAATGCAATTCCTAAAACAGTAACCAAAATTGCTGTTCTTGATAGAACTAAAGAACCGGGTTCAGTAGGTGAACCACTCTTCTTAGACGTTGCTACTGCTCTTAGAGGAAGAAATATCTTCATGATTGGCGGACGCTACGGTCTATCTTCAAAAGAATTCAATCCAGGCATGGTTAAATCAGTATTTGACCACCTTGACAAGAAGGGTTTCCATGGTTTCACAGTAGGTATTAATGATGATGTAACTCACCTTTCATTGCCATTAAACAATGTTATTCATGCAATTCCTGCTGATACTATTAGCTGTAAATTCTGGGGTTTAGGTTCAGACGGTACTGTTGGTGCTAATAAGAACTCTATTAAAATCATTGGCGATAACACTGATCTTAATGCTCAAGGTTACTTCCAGTATGACTCTAAAAAATCAGGCGGTATCACTCGTAGTCACTTAAGATTTGGTGAATCAAAAATCAGAGCTCAATATCTTGTTGACACTCCTGACTTTGTAGCTTGCCACAATCCTGCTTTCATCGGTCGTTATGACGTTTTAGAAGGAATTAAAGAGGGTGGAACATTCTTATTAAACTCAAGTTTCTCTAATGCTGAAGTTTTTGCTAACTTAACAGAAGCAATGCAGAAAACTATTATTGAGAAAAAGATTAGTTTCTATAATATCGATGCTTTAGAAATTGCCAATAGTGTTGGTCTCGGCGGCAGAATTAATACAGTTATGCAAGCTGCTTTCTTTATTATTTCCAAAGTATTACCTAAAGCTAAAGCTATCTCTCTAATTAAAGAAGCTATCAAAAAATCATATATCAAAAACGGGGAAAAAGTCGTTAACATGAACATCCTCGCTGTTGATAAAGTTGATGAAGCTTTAGTGGAAATCGCTGTACCAAAAGCAATGATTGCTGATCATATTAAAAACAAAAAACTTATTCCGGACAATGCAGATGCATTTACCAGAAATATTATTGAACCAATTATGAGAGAACAAGGTGACACAATCCCTGTTTCTCACATGCCTTTTGATGGTTATATCCCAAGTGGTACTGCAGCTCTTGAAAAACGTGGTGTTGCACCATTTGTTCCTCATTGGGACTCAACAAAATGTATCCAATGTAACAGATGTTCAATGATTTGCCCTCACGCTGCTATCAGAGCTAAATTAATTCCGGTTGCAGAGCTCAACAATGCTCCGGAAACATTTGTAACTCTTGATGAAATGATGGAAAAACGTCAGGGTGATGTAAAACACAAATACAAAATCCAAGTTTATATTGATGACTGTCAAGGTTGCGGAGCTTGCATTCTTGAATGTCCGGGTAAAGCTTTAACCATGAGTCCTATTGAAGATGAAAGAGCTATTGGCGAACAAACTAACTATGAGTACTTCGAATCATTACCAACTGATATTCTTGGTGATTATAAAGTTGATTCAGTTAAAGGTTCTCAGTTCAAACAGCCTCTCCTTGAGTTCTCAGGTGCTTGTGCCGGTTGCGGTGAAACACCTTATGTCAAACTTCTTACTCAATTAGTCGGTGATAGAATGATGATAGCTAACGCAACAGGTTGTTCATCAATCTGGGCAGGAAGCTTCCCAACTATCCCTTACACCAAAAACAAAGATGGTCATGGTCCTGCTTGGGCTAATTCTCTCTTTGAAGATAATGCTGAGTATGCTTATGGTTACAGATTAGCTGTTAACGCTAATAGAAAACAGTTGAAATATAATGTTGAAAAACTTCTTCCTACCCTCAAAGACAAAGACCTTATAGCTAATGTCAATTATGCTTTAGAGAATTGGGAAAGTGTAGATGAAGCTGCTAAAGATAATGTTAGCGCATTAAGAAAGCACTTACCTGCTCTTTTAGAAAAAGCTACAAAAGAAACCAAACCAATGATTCAAAAGATTATTGAACTTCAATCATACTTCTTACAGAAATCTGTTTGGGGAATTGGTGGAGACGGTTGGGCATACGATATTGACTACGGCGGATTAGATCATGTACTAGCTCAAAATAAGAATATGAATATTCTTGTATTAGATACTGAGGTTTATTCAAATACCGGTGGTCAAGCTTCTAAAGCAACCCCATTAGGTTCTGTTGCTAAGTTTGCCGAATCAGGTAAAACAACCAACAAAAAAGACCTTGGTAAGATGTTCATGAGTTATGGTTACATCTATGTTGCTCAAATCTCTATGGGTCATAGTAGAGACCAAGCGATTAAGGCAATCAAAGAAGCTGAAGCTTATGATGGTCCTTCAATAGTTATTGCCTATGCTCCATGTATTAACCATGGTATTAATATGGCAGAAGCTCAAAAGATTGAGAAAAAGGCTGTAGATTCAGGTTATTGGTTAACCTATAGATTCAACCCTGCTCTTAAAGCTGAAGGCAAGAATCCATTACAGTTAGACTGCAAGAAACCTACTATTGATCCTGTTGAGTTTGTAGAAAACGAAAGAAGATACAATTCACTTAGCAGAACTTTCCCTGATAAAGTTGATGCTTTCCGTGAAGGACTTACAAAATGGGTAAACGAAAGATATGAAAGCTATGTCAAAATGGCTGAAGACAAATAAGTAATTACTAAACAATAATAAAAAGCAGGAATTTGGTAACAAGTTCCTGCTTTTCTTTTAGCTGAAATATCTTATATTTTACTGTTTTTAAATTCTGTTGCTCTCTCTATAATTGAGGCTATATCTCTGATACTTAGTAATTCAGGTAACTCACAATTGAAGAGTATATAATCTGGATTAGAGTTCATCTGACCACCATCATATTGTATCTTAGCGTTAACGCTCACCAAATATGGTTGATAAATATTATCCATAGTTTTCATCTCTTGCAGTACTTCTATGTTATTAACACTCACTAGATTGTGATCAAAGAAGATCAAATCATAAGTAGAACTGTTTATCAACTCTCTTACTTCTTGCTTAGGAAGACAAACTTCAACCTTCTGATTTAGCATCTCTAAGATTCTAAAAAGCACAGCGTTGTTCATATTGCTATAATTCACAATAAGGACTTTTAATGGATAAATAGCCTCTATTTCTGACTTACTTAGCTTAGGCACAGAGTCTGAAAAGGCACTTATTTCGAGGTTAACAAATTTAATACCGGAACTACTATGCAGAGTAACATCATTGGCGGTAAACTTCTTAATGGTAAAACTGTAACCACTGTCGCCATTGTGAAAAGTATCATAAGAGATCTTGCCTTCTAAGAGATTAATGAGTTTAGTAACAATTGAAAGGTTAAAACTATAATCAATCGTGAATTCGAAATTTCTCCTTTTTGCAGAACCCTCATTACTGATTTCAATTATGTTTTCTCCTGTTAATGGCTCGTCAATTAAGCTCAAACAGATCTTTAAGTCTGTCTGGTTTTCTTCAGTAATCTCTACCAACACCTTATCTTGTGAATTCTTTAAAGCCAGCTTGATGATAAGAACAAGTAATACCTTCATTAGTTTGTTGTCATCGAAATATTGATAAGCATGAACTCCTGGATCTATTTTCAAGAAAATAGTTTTAATATTACTGACATTGAAAATAAGCTCAAAAATCTTAACAAGATAATCATCAAGCTTACACTCTTTGATATCTAAGTGGCTCTTGGAGTCATCTAGCTGCAGTATTTTCATCTCTTGAACAGTATATAGCATTTTACGTGCTATCTCTTGTAACATGTCTAAATGATCGTTACTAACTAAATCATCAGTTGAATAATTAATTAAATCTAAAACACCGTACAATGAACTAAGAGGATTACTCAACTCATTACTGAAGTCATGCAAGAAATTATTTTTAACCTCATTAAAAGCTTTTTGCTCTTCCAGAAGGTCTTTCATCTTGTTTTTCACAGCAGTTTGGGCAGTTATATCAGTAAGAGAGTAGATGATTTCATTAGAATCTTTGATCATGACTACATTCAGCATAACATCTAAAACAAATCCTTTTTTGTGGATTATCTTGATTTCATAAGTTTCTGTAAAGGGAAGCATATTTTGGAGTCTTAACTCCCTCTTATTCATTATCATAAGTCTGCTTTCTTCATCAACAAAAGCTTGCCATTGCATCTTATTCAACATCTCATCACGGGTGTAACCACTTAGGGATTCAAACTCTTTGTTAACCATGGTGATCATGCCGGTATGAGATACAGTAATCATCGAAATACCAGTGTTTTCATAAACAGAACGATACCTCTTCTCTTCGCTCTCCAATCTTTTAAAGAGAAGATGTTTTTCGGTTACATTAATACCGGTCAATATAAAGTAGGCTTGAGAATTAATATAAATTGAGTTTAAAATAGCATCAATCATGATTATTTTGCCACTTTTACTAATCATCTTCAGTTGCTTAACTAACTCGCTGGAATTCTGTTTAAATTGCGCGATATACTCTTTCAACTCAACAATATCATCTGCATTATCTAGAAGAGTCCAAATATCTTGCTGTAGAAGCGAATCTTCTTGATATTCTAAGTTGTTTATAGTGTATTTATTAGTCCTTGCTATCTTTCCATTTTCTCTAAAGACAATAACTAGGGCTTCTTCATTATCCAGAACTTTATTAATAAAGTTTCGTTCGTTCTCTAGATCTGAAGTTCTTTCCTGAACAAGATTTTCTAAGTTAGCTTTGAGGCTTTTCAGTGATTTGTTTGATTTCTCGAAGTCATTCTTAAGCTTATTCTTCTTGATTAAGGTCATTATTAACCAGATAATAATAGCTGATAAAAGTGTTAGAATGATTAAGAATTCTATGATTAGTGCTTTGTGCTTTACAAAATATGATTGTTCGTAATTAATAAGCTGAAAATCTTTAGGTAATTGGTTTATGCTTATTCCCCATCTCTGCAAAACGCCATAATCGAAATAATAACTATTAGGACTAATATCAATAATACTCAATTTATCAGGATCTTCACCTTGAAGGATTTTAATAGAAAGTTTGGCAGCACTTTCACCTTGTGAATACCCACTTCTTAAAAAACCACCTACAGAATTATAGCCCAAGCTAAAATCATTAGTAATATAAACAGGAACATTGGAAGCTTCTGTTACCAGAAGAATGCTTTCATCATAGTCAAAATATCTATCTTGACTGTCTTTAAAAAAGTGTGAGTAAAGAACAATTGTAGTAGAACTTAAATTACGAAGTTTCTCTTGCAAATTAGGCAAAGAAATATCATCAATAATCTCAATCTTTACATCATCATGAAACTTTCTAATATCATCAGCTAAGTTCATTCTGTTAAGTTTTCCTGTTAGCGTAAGATCATTGATTACTAATATCTCTTCAACATTAGGATGAATTTTCTTAATTAACTCAAAATTCTTAAGAAAGTCGTTTTTTTCTGTAACACCGGTTACTTTAGTTAAATTACCTAATTGTGATCTTTCAAAGAAGTTAAGACCACAGAACACTAAAGGAATATCCGTAAATAAAGATTCTCGGACTTTCTTAACCAGCTCAAAACCATCGTTATCAGAAACAATAATTACATCAAATTCGACATCAGTGTATTTAAACTCAAGCATAGCCTTGAGACTTTTAATATAAGCTTCTGTTGTAAATCTTTTAGTATCTAGATACTCAGTTTTAATTCTAATATTACTGTTATACTTTTTCAGTGTAGTACTTATCCCCTGGTTAACATTATCTGTCCAGAGATAGCCACTGTGATAAGATTGAATTACTAAAACTTGAGGAATCTTGTAGTTAACAGCATTAGCGTTTATCATTAATACAATCAAAATCATTGCCACAATAATTATACATTTTTTCATGATGACCTCTTTCTCAAACGTATTTAGATAGTATAAACAAAGTTTCTGTAATTACAAAGTTTATTAATGTTATAATCTAAATAGTTATAAACAAATAGCTTTGCTTTTATAAGTTTCCGATTGTAAAATTTAACTCTACCCCTCAAATAACTGTGTAAAGTTAAGACTGTTATCACTTTGAATCTCATTAGAAATAAGCAATTAGGTATTTATTCGAAATACTTCTTGACTAATTTAGGTGATAAGAAGTTATTGAACAATAAATCACATTAAATGAGGAGCAACAATGGCTAAGAACTTCCGTGGAAAGAATATTGAGAAGAAACGAGGAACTTGTCCTTCATGTGGAAGAACAGGCGTTAAACTTCTTCATGAAGTTAAAAAAGATGATAAAACTATAATGGTTTGTAAGGTATGCAAGAGTATAGATCCTGCAAAAATAGAAGCATAAGTTTTTGAGGCTGTTAAGCCTCTTTTTTTTTGCTTAGAATTTGATAATAAAGAGGAATCTATCCACTGATTTCAAGAATTATTATGTTTAATTGTTTAATCAGTTGATATTGGGTACCCACAAGGGATACCCCTAAGATTATTAATATCTTCTTTTTCTTCAATCATCATTGCGAAGCAATACCACAACTTTTCACTTTTCACTCTTCATTTTTAGTTCTTTTTCTTCTTTGTGTCTTTGTGCTAAAATAAGAGGGCGTATACAATACGCACCCTACAGAATTGGAGCAAACATCCTTGCTAAACCAATCTTCAGGTTAGTGAAAAATCCCAGTTTATTAATATCTTCTAACTTAATAAGTTTAGATTTAGACATATCCTCTTCAAACTGTTTTTTCATGCTTACTGTAGTGTCATGATCATAAATAATACCGTTGATTTCAAAGTTTTGCAAAAAGGATCTAATATCCATATTAGCAGTCCCAATGGAACAAATTTCCTCATCAATCACCATAGTTTTAGCATGAATAAATCCATTATGGTACTCATATATCTTGACCCCTGCTTCAATTAATTCTTGATAGAAAGACTTTGAGCCCCAGAATACGATTAAATGATCTGGTTTTCCGGGAAGAATAATTCTCACATCTATCCCGCTTAAAGCTGCGGTAACCAGTGCCATTGTAAGACCATCGGGGAGAATAAGATAAGGTGATGTCATATAGATACTTTCGCGAGCATTGGTAATAGCGGTGAAATATATTTGCATGATGCTCTCCCAGCTTGAATCCGGACCTGAAGTAACTATCTGCATAGGTAGTTTCTTATGTTCTTTGATAATATCAGGATAATATTTCTTTTCAAAGCAGTACTCATTGGAGACAAAATACAAATCTGTCAAAAACACTGTTTGCAAGCCTTGAACAGAACCACCTTCCATTCGCATGTGGGTATCACGCCAATATCCAAAATACTTATCTCTACCGGTATATTTATCACCAATATTGAGTCCTCCCAAAAAACCTATTGTGCCATCAATAACAGTTATCTTTCTGTGATTTCGGTAGTTAAATCTACTATTAAAGAAGGGTAGCCTTGCTTTATTAAAGTAGTAGCATTTAACTCCTAATTTATTTAATTTTTTACCCAATTTGAATCTAAATTTCCAAGAGCCAACGTCATCAACAATCAATTTGACATCAACGCCCTCTTCTGCTTTTTTGATAAGAATATCACTTAATTCATTACCAAGCTCATCATTAGCAAAGGCAAAATATTCTAAATGAATGTGCTTCTTAGCGCGCCTTAAATCTTCGAACATTATAGGAAAGAGCTTCTCGCCATCAGGATAAATCTCAACTGAATTTCTTTCACTCAAGAAGGCTTTACTGTTATTCTTTAGAAGAGATGATATTTTATAACTTAAAGGCAACTGAAAGAGTCCTTTATCTTCATAACCATGATTAAGAAACTCATACACACCTTTAAACTCATTTCTATCTTTTAATTCTTTATCGGAGAACATTTTACGTTTTCTAAAGTTACGTCCCAGAATTAAATAGAAGAATATCCCCACACCGGGAAGAAACAGAAGAACTAAGAGCCAAGCAAAAGTATGAGCACTATTCTTTCTTTCAATTATGATCACTGCAGTTATGGTAATCACCGATATAGCAGACAAGACAGCCCAGATAGATGATATAGTAACCAGTTGTGGGTGATAAATAAACAAGGTTACTAGAATTCCTACTATCGCCAAAAATAGAAGGGTAAAACCTACTCTTCTTTTAGTAATATATTTTATTTGTTTAGGCATAATTAATTATTTAGAGGTACTTTAAGAACTCTCTTCCTTCTACTCCTGCATATAGTTCTATGTATGGTTTGACAGGACTTTTAAGAATCTTGGGAAAAAGAACTTCTTCTATTTGAAAGAATCCTACAGATGCTGTCATTGTTACTCTTATTTCAATCGGCTTGGTTTCGCCTTTTTCAAATCTAACTCTTTTTATTGCATTGGCTGAGGTTCTATGAATATCTCCCGGTTTGGGATCTGAAGCCAATAACATAGGTATTCTTGCTCTTCCTTGTTCCATATCAGCACCATCGCCGATTAACACTAAACCTGCTTCTAAAGAGTGAATACGCTGCGTCCCCATGTGTCCGAAAATGCCTTCAACAGCAATTGATTGAACAGCCATCTTGGTTTTGAGCATTCCTTGCGAATAAAGGGGTTCTAGATATTTCTTGATGTAAGGCAAAGCTAATTGCACACTCATCAGTTCATGATTTTCACGAGCTATGGACATACCAAAATCGTGAAATAGAGCAGCTAAGATCACACCGATAAGAGAATCCTCTGCCTTGCCCAGTCCTTCTGTTTCTAAGTTAAATTTTATTCCATTATCGGAAAGCAGTTTAAACATTACTATGGCATTAAGGGTTGTTTTTCTCATGTGAACAGGTCCGTGATCATTGAAACCTAATCTCTTAATAGAGACATTATTACAATAATCCTGGAGTGCTTGAATCTCTTCATCTTCGAATATGCTTTTTGTCATTTCTAAGGCATTTCCGGTAAGGAGATCAAGAATTTTATTTTCAAAATGAATCTGTTTCGAAGATTTATACATTATAACTCCTACGTTGATAAAATACTATTATAGTGCAACTTATACACAAGTCTTACACTATTATTTTCTTACTAAAGTAGTCAACAATATTTTCTTTTATTTCATTACGCAGATTTTTCTTAACTCATTTTGTTTTCCATTTTGGTATTTCACAAAGTAAACTCCGGAGCTGACTTTCTCATTGTTGTCATTGGTTAGGTTCCACGAGATAGAAGTATTAGCATCTTTACAATCAGTAACTTTGAAGCTTTTAACTTTCTGTCCACGAAGGTTATAAACTGTAATATCAAATTTGTTGCTTCTATTGTTCTTAACAGAGAACTTAGCAAAATCTCTAATCGGGTTAGGTGAAACTAAGAAATCAGAAACAGGCACAACTTCATTATCGCTATTATCGGTAGCATTAAAGAGAGTTAGTTGAGCTTCATAAGTGCCACTTTGAGAAGTATTTACGAGAGTTACAAAACGCTCACCAAGTCTATAAGAGTTACCACCATGATAAAGAGTAACTGCATAATCTGCTACACTGTTTGTAGCTTTAATTCTGGCTTGCACCGGTTCATTAAGTGTGTTGGTAAAGGCTATATTCCAAGGATGATAATCATTAGTCGGTGGTTCACTAAGTTTGGTGTGCATCTTTGGAAAATAGTTAACCAGCGGTGCTTCCGGAACAATATACGCTTCTGTAATACCATAAGTAGGTCTGAGTGGAGGTTTTACAAAATCATAATAGTTATCAATCATGGGGGTCAGATTAGAATGGTAGCCAATAGTCAGCTCATCATGGGAACCGCTTGTGGTTTTAAATTCAATCGTGAAGAAAAGTTCAGGTTCTATTATATGACTATCTTTTCCCTCGTTATTAGGCTTGAACCTGATGTTCAATAGTTGATTGTCCAACTTATACAAGAAGGCACTTTCATAAGCTTTAAGCGTCTGAATAGGAGTGTAGCTGCCATCTCTTATTCCCATAATTACAGGCAGAATGGCACCACTTTCCTGAATAGCTCTAAAACTCATAATGTTATTATTTCTATCAAACATAATATCCTTAAGAGAATAATCAAATGGGTGGACATTTCTAAACATATTCCAGCCGCTATTAAGCAGGTATTGAGTGTCTTCCAGAATTGGGTTACCTGCAGGAAATAGTTCAACATCACTACTGGTAGAGATGAAAAAGCTACTGTTTGCATTAAGCGTAGTTGCTTCAGCAAACGCACCTCCGACAAAGTTATAAGCTTGAAAATCTGCTAATTGGCTAATATTATAATCAGCAACAAAAGGATAAGCAAAGAGATAATTAGACTCTTCTGCAAATAAACTTATACTCTCAATTTGAGATTGCAAAACTAATTTATTGTCAGATTTATAATCTATTATCTCGCCATCGCTACAATGAACGCGAACCATAAAATCAATCATCCGATAATTCTGATCGTGGTTATTCACAAATTGATAAGAAGTTTGGGTAGCAGGTAAACCAGAGACAATAAACAAGGAGTCAGTGTCATTTTTAAGGTATAAATCATACGATGAAACCAATTCAGAGTAGTTCGCCTGCCACTCTAATTCTATCGTATCACCCTGATAGGCAACATAGTTAGCAAGTTCAGGGAAATTAACTTTAGCTTGCAGATTTCCCCAAATCAACTTGGCGTAATTTCTACTCATAGCAGGAAATTCTATATCTGCAGAAGTTGAGTTCAGTGAATATAACTGATTATTGTAATCAATATAGAAGCGTTCCGTACTTCTATTAGAACTGAGTGAGAAGTTGAGTGAAGCAGGCAGATAATCAACAAAAAAGTTTAAGCTTCGGTAATCACTAGTCGGGTCAAATTCCGCAATAATATTCCGTGCAAGAGTTTTCTCATCCTCTTCCCACGCAAAGCGGATCTCAGTAGTGGTGAGATCATAAACATCATCATACCCGTTTGTAGCTAAGCTGTTTTGACCTAAAGTTAGAGTCCGGGTCAGTTTAGCACTATTAACTGTTAAATATTTGTATTCAGTAAGAACTGCTTCCATTATAGGTGAAGCAACAGAACTAATATTTTGATTATTCATAACCTCAACACGATATCGATAAACAGTATCCAGTTCCACATTATTATCAGTGAAAGAGTAATAACTTGAATGTCCACTGCCTATTATTAAAGTGCTTAAGTCTGTATAGCTTTCATAAAGTTGAAATTCTTCGTCATCTTCACTGCGATAAATATCAAAGCCCAAGCTATTCTGATGCTGGGTTAGAGTCCACGATAACTTAATGAAAGTATCTGTAGCTTTGACTGTATATGGAGAAGTGACAATCGGTAAGGTCATAAAAGTAATCTCTTCCGAAAGTTCTGAAATATTTCCATTATAATCAACAGTTCTTATAGCAACATGATATTGCTGATTCATCTCCAAATTCAAAATAGTAACATAATTGGTCATAGGAAAAGCTAATGAATTGTATCCGCTAGCCACATCTCTATTAACTATTGAGTAACCACCCAAATTTAAAGGAGCATTAGAGACTAGCAGTTCATAAGAATAAAAGTCATAACAAGAAGTAGCATCCCAAGAAACTGAGTTTCCGGAAGCACCAAAGTATCTTTCAAGATTAGTTGGAGCTTGTGGAGTAAGTCCATCATCAAACACTACCCACGCCAGCACAGCTTGCTTTAAGCTATTGATAAAAGGTTGATAGTATTGTCCAATTTTGGTATAGCGTTGAGAGAAATTCCAAGTTTCTGTATAAGAGTTAAAACCATATAACCACTTGAACATCTCTTCAGTTTGGGGATAACAATTAGGAAGCTCATCAAATTCAACATGAAAAAAAGGACTGAAAACATCATTTTGGCTATAACCGGAAGTACTATATTGCTCATGAATAGAGCCACCGTAACCGGGTAAATCAACATCGTTACTCACGATCAATGTATCTTGATAAACAGTATCATACTCATCATTCCAGACACTATAATAATCCCTTACCGTAACCTCTTCATTTGCACCGATTGTACCTTGAGGAACCACTACATAATTAGTATTTTGAATTACATCATTTTGCAACGCCGAGAAATCTCTAATGGGAAGTCCGGCAGGTCTATTACTCTGTCCAGGAGATATTTGACAGCTTGCTTTGTTCGAATGAGAATCCCAGTCATACGAATGTATTTGTAGTGACAATTCTCTTCGCCCAAAATCCTCTCTAATCTGATCACAAGCCTTGGTATAGAAGTAATTAAAGGGAAGCTCACTTCTTCTGGTGGGATCGCAGAGAGATTTAGCATTATTATAAGCACCACTCCCACTCCATAAGGCTTCCCTACCACTACCATTAATCATTAAGTATTGAGCATTTAGCTCTTTAAAGTTTTTTACCGCTAAATAAGGAGAAATGAAGTCATCATTAGGATGAGGTGCGGAAACAAGAACTGGATTAGTATTTGTTACTTTATAAACAAAAATACCCCACCCAAAATCAAAAGAACCGTGTTCATCATCATAGGTAGCAGTCGTCCCATTATCATCATGATAGCTCATATTAAGATTCTCTCTTAGCATATAATAAATAACATTACCGTCTATAAATTTCACCACTGTATAGGGGATATTATTAGTTGTAAGGGTTGTTTGGGCGTTTTCATATTCGCCGGCAAAGAAGTGGTCAACTGCCAATTCCCAGGCAGTAGTTTGCTCTTCTGATGGCAGTGTGAATTGTCCGAAACCTTGAGTTTGCCTATCGTAAGGAGCATACATGTTGTAACCTGCCCTAGCAACTCCTTCTACAATATGAGACTCCCATTTGTCATATTGGCACTCACTCTCTGTGCCAAAAAAGAAATTCATCAGATTTGCGTTTTCTGTTACTAATGAATGTAAGCTTCCTAAACCGATAAATATAATAATTATTAAACTTAATTTTCTCACGCTTGCTCCCTTAATTTGTACTTGTTACTACTAAATCCAAAATTAGATTTTGTTTATATATCTGTCAATAATTTTAATTAAATTGTAAGGGAAGATGTATCGCACCTCCGGAGCGATTAAATATTTTCATATCAATAGCTACAAAGGTGTAGCTCCTACGGAACAAAAATTGTAGTATCTTACAATTCGTAGCTGTGTTTTTAAATGATCTGATAAATCACAGTCATTTAACTATAATCTATATTTCTATAATTAAACAGACATGTTTCTCTTTGCCTCAGAGAAGCTGAACCTTTGTAGCACATAGACACACGGGAATAAACCTCTGTTACAACACCTCATTGAATGTCCCTTGTATTACACTTCTATCTCGATGGTTATGCGATAATTCATCGAGCTATCCCCTGACGTCCCCCTAAGACGCTCAGAAAAACACTAAGAAGATTCTCAAGTTACATTTTTTTAGTTGTTAATTTTAGTTTGCCTAACCTCAATATTTTATTATATTATTTTTATACTATAAATCGCAAGATTTAAATAAAATGTGAGGTGAACGATGAAAAAGCTTATTTTATTTTTATTCGTTGTATTTGCACTATTCTGCTTAGTTGGTTGTGGTGATGATGATAACAGTAGTAGCTCATCACTTACAGGTGTAGATTTTACAAGTGATAATTACTTTGAAAAACTTGACTATTATTTAGCAATTGTAGCAGAAGAAGAAGCTTCAGGAATTCTCATATTCTCAAAAAAAGAAGTTACTTCAGCACAATTAACTATCAATAACACAAATATCCCTATTCCTGAAGAATGGATGTACGATGAAGATGACGAGGAAGAATTTCCATATTTCATTGTTGTTGGGCAGTGGATATTACCTGAGTCTATAATAATTCAACCGGGTGCAGTGTTAAATATTAAACTAAAGCTCAATGGTACTAATTTTAACAACATTATGACTGTTGCCCATACCCCTATTGTGGTTGAAAAAGAATTTGATTTAACAGAAGATTTTACCATTACATGGTCTTTAGAAAAAAATCCAATGGCACAAATTATATCCTTAGAAGGTGAAAGCAACTACTGGGATGAAGATGAAGATGAAGATGAAGACGATGATCTCTATCTTGTAAAACAGTTAGCCGGTGAACCAAGAAGTCATACTTTCTCAGAAAACGACTATGTTCAGTTTGCCTTAGTAGGTCTAGAGTGGTATGAATATAGTGTTAGCGCTGTTAATTATAAGAACTTTGGCAAAGCTATGTTTATGTCTTTATCTGCTGATTATGTAGAAAGTGGATATGATGATGTATGGAAAGATGGTAAGAACCATAAGAAACTTCACCGAATTGTGGAAGTTCTGGCTAATAAGTAGATGTTAATTAATAATTAATAATTAATAGTTAATAATTGAAAAGACCCCTAACACAGAGTTAAGATTGATACGCAACCTCTTAATTCCCCTCTTCCCTTTCGAAGAAAGGTCTTTGGAGAGGGGTGCCGAATTTCGGCGGGGTGTGGTCTTAATTTTCCAAAGGGATTAATAGAAAAATGGTCAAATTATTTAGAACTGGACAAGTTTATAAGGGCGGAAGATTTTCTGCCCTTTTTTTTGTCTGCCAAAACTCTGTATTTCCCTTTTCATTTACTGCATTTTCCATTCATTCTCCTGGGGAATTTTAGATTTTCATTGCTTACCGCAATGATGCACTCAGGGATGAGTGCGTTCTCAGTGGAAGAGGGCGTATGCAATACGCACCCTACATTATCGGTGCTTCTCGGTGTTATCGGTGGTTCCATCTTTTCTTAAATTCTGTGTTAGGGATCTTCCTCTTTCTTTTTTAATTCATGAAAATTCGTGTGAAAGAAAAAGCTTTCGAAAACAAAAAAAGCGGGTTTCCCCGCTTCTAATTAGAAAATTTAGATTTTAGTGATCGCAAAGGTTTTGACCTGCTACGAGTTTTCCTTTCAGATAAGTTTTAACGATGTTTTCCAGAGCATCTGCTTCAACTCCGTAATAAACATCAACGCTATTCTCTTTAAAAAGGTTTTGAGCCATATTACCCATTCCACCGGCAATAACGACTTTAGCACCTTTTTCAGCTACGAATTTTGGATATAGTCCGGGAACATGTTCCGGAGGTGTAACCCATTCTGTATTAGTTATTTCACCATTCTCAGTTGTGAAGAAGGCGAATTGCTCACAGTGACCAAAATGGGCACATAGTTGCTTGTTCTCTGTTGGAATTGCGATAATTAATTTCATAGTATCTCCTATAAACGATATTTATTTAGTTTGAAAAGGCTTTAAGTTCATTGTTTAAATGTTTTTGAATCACCTCTTCAGCAGAGATATCTTCTTTACAAATAAACATTTTAATATTTCCTGTTTCTAAAACACGAAAAGCATTCTGTCCAGGTCCATTACCTGTCAACACAACATCTACTTGAGCATCAAAGATGAGCTGGGCAGTTTGCGGTCCGGCACCGTGGGCTGCACTTTGAATAGCACTATTATCTAAATGAGTATATTCTTTAGTTTCTGTGTCATAAACTACAAAGTAGTTTGCTCTTCCAAAACGTGGTTCCAACTTATCTGTTTTCTTAGGTCCAACAGTACTTACGGCTATTTTCATATTTCCTCCCGAAGGTTATTTTCTATCAGTTAATTTTTCTAATTTAGTCCAGACATCGGCAATAGTATCCTTAGTGTAGTAAGGATCAAATTCATTGATTGCCTGTCCACTCTTTACTGCATTAATAAATGATTTACTATATTTAAATTCTGCCAACATGTCAATGTTATTCTCTTTAAGGTACTCTTTTACCTCTTGAGTAATTTCACTGTTGAGATCAGATTTATTGATTATACAACCTGCGTCAATTTGAAACTTCTGTAATAAAAGAACAATTCTCTTGAGATCATGCAAAGCTGACATGGTTGGTTCAGTAACTAAAAGAACGAAACTGGCTCCACTTAAGGAGGCAATTACAGGACAACCTATGCCGGGTGATCCGTCAACAATAATATACTTTTTGTTTAGTAATTTAGCTTGTTTATTAGCTTCGTTTTTCACTTCTACTACCAGTTTACCCGAGTTTTCACCACCCGGTAAAAGTTTAGCATGTACCATAATGGTATTTGTTCTAATCTCAGAAATAAAGAAATCACCAACAAATCTATCTACCATGTCAATGGCATCGTAAGGACAAAGTCTGGCACAGAGTCCACATCCTTCACAGCCAAAGGGGTCAACTTTTCTATAATTACTTAAGGGAATAATCGCATCAAATCTACATTTCTCTTCACATATTCCGCAGTTCTTACACTTCTCACGATCTATTATTGCTTCTTTTCCACTATAGAACTTGCGTTGTTCTAAAATCTTATTGGAGAAGATTAAGTGCATATCGGCAGCATCAACATCGCAATCGGCGACAATACATTGATCCTGAAGGTGATAGGCTAAAGCAGCGGTTATCGTGGTTTTGCCTGTTCCGCCTTTACCGGAAAGTACAACTATTTCTTTCATTTTCTCCCCTTCATCAGAGCAGCTATTTTGTCTCCGATCTTAACCATTTCTGCTTTGAAATCTGCATCTTCTTGATAGATTAGAGAACCTCTAGAATAGAGCTCAGCAATTGATTGTTTTTCAGGAATAGCAGCAATTAAAGCATGGTTTTCCTTACGGCAATAATCCTTGATAATATTCTCTTCCCCATCATCTTTATTAATCACGATAGCGAACTCTTTCTTGAGGAGCTGAACAGTCTCAACTGCGATTTTAAGATCATTTAGACCAAAAGGAGAAGGTTCTGTAACTAAGATGACATAATCACAGTTTTTGACTGTTTCAACTACCGGACATGAAGAACCGGGAGGAGAATCGATAATCCCGATTTCTGCATCAATGTTTTCATTTATGTAGGCAAAACTTTTCTTAATTAGAGGAACAGCTTGCTCCTGTCCAATTTCTAATCTTGCTTCCAGGAAAGTTAAGTTGCCATCCTTAATATGAGTCAAATCACCTAAGAATTGTAACTTCATTTCAATGGCTTTTTGTGGACATAATTCCACACATGCATAGCAACTATGACATAATTCGTTAAAGAAAATCACCTTTTTACCTAAGAGAGTAATGGCATTGAACGCACAGACCTGTTTACAGATTCCGCAGCTATTGCATCTATCTTCAATTAGGGTAGGAACTTCTTTATAAAGTTTTTTCTCTTGCCATAATTCACCTGCTACGAAAATATGGGAATCAGGT
>JBAYZI010000024.1:0-25240 GCA_041672585.1 Cloacimonadales bacterium (SeqCode)
CTTAATGGCTCACACTACTATGGCTGGTGGTTCTAACATCAATACTAAGGTTTGGCTTTATGGTCCTGTAGCTGATCCTGCTAATCTTTCAGGTACAGCTTTCATTGCTAGCGGTACTAGTGTTAATCATGTCTTACCAGCAAGTGGTGATTATTACTTGAGAGTAGCTGAAACTTACGTTAACCCAAGTAGATCAAATCCTCACACAAGAAAGAATATGAATGGAGCAACAGAAAGAGATGTTCGAGATGATATAGGACTTTATAATCTCTTTGTAAGTGCTAATTACAACTATGCTTATAATGCTCCACTTAGCTTAGAAGCTACTAACCAGTCCGGTTTTGTAGAGTTAACTTGGGTAGAACCCGAGTATGAAAGATATTTAGTAGGCTATAATGTTTATAGAAATGGTTCTGTAATAACTCAAACTATGATTCCGATAGGAACTAATATTTATCATGATGCTGAAGTAATCGTAGGTGTAGAATATACTTATCATGTTGTTGGTATGTATGAAGAACCTGATGGTTTTTCCCTACCTTCAAATTATGCAATAATTATCTATTACAACCTGGGAGAACCACTTTGGGGTGATGATTTTGAAACACATCCGGACTTTGCTTTAAGTATGCCAAACTGGATCCAATATGATGTTGATGGTGGAGACACTTACGGAATCAGTAATGTTGAGTTTGAAAATCAAGGTGAACCTATGTCTTATATAGTGTTTAACCCTGCTTCTACAACTCCTCCAATTATGGATATGATTCCACAGAGTGGAGATAAATTCGTAGCTTCTTTTGCTTCTTCAGAAGGAGAGAACAATGACTGGATTATTACTCCGCGCATTATTATCGGAACAACTACAGTGGTTTCTTTCTATGCCAGAAGTTATACCAGTGATTATGGCTTAGAGAAGTTTAAAGTTAAGATGTCGCTTGGTGGAGATCAAGTTGAAAACTTCACTTATACCTTACACCAAGGTCAAACCCACTTAGAAGCTCCTGTCGAATGGACTCCTTTCCATTTCAATATCAGCCAATTAGCCGGAAGTACAGCCAGATTCGCTATTCAGTGTATTAGCTCTAATGCCTTTATCTTGATGATTGATAACTTCAGAGTGGATTCTACTGATGATGGTGTTGAAAATGAAAATGTGGAAATAATTCCACAAATCAACGCTTTAAATCAAAACTATCCAAACCCCTTTAATCCTGAAACCTCAATTGGTTTTAGTCTAAAAGACGCAGGGAATGTTACTCTTGATATCTATAACATTAAGGGTCAGAAAGTTAAAACTTTGCTTAATGAACATAGAGAAGCAGGAACACATAACATCGTTTGGAACGGTACCGATGATAATAACAAAAATGTCTCTTCCGGTGTATATTTCTACAAGATAAAAAATGGTAAGTTTACTTCTACCAAGAAGATGATACTTATGAAGTAAACTTCATCAATTAGCAATTGAAGAAAAGAAGATATGTAAGGGCGGAAATATTTCCGCCCTATTTTAATGTTATATCTCTCCTAATAAAAAGAAAAATAGAAAACACTTGCCAAGAAATATTAATAGTCATTATAATGACTTTGGATGAATAATACTCTATGTAACGGTCGAACTGCTTTTGATTTTGAATTCTATGTATGAATAATATAAGTACAAATAGAAATTAAGTAAAAGAATTATAAAAGGAGTTAGTATGTCTAAGAGATTATTATTGTTTTCCACTTTAATGTTGTTAATAGTTTCCCTAAGTGCTATTTATGTTGAGGTTGGATCAGGAACATCCACTTCCGACTATATCCCTGCTTTCGGATATTATAGCTATGGCTGGTCAAGAACAATTTACCTTCAATCAGATTTAACTTATGAGATGGGAATTCATACAATTAGCTATAATGTGCAAAATTCACCAAATGATTTAAACTTAAACAATCAATCATATTATATGAGGCATACTACTGATCTAAGTATCATGTCCACAGACTATATTGACCCAGCCACTGATGATTCGTTTCAGTTAGTCTTTACCGGTAGTGTAACCTACAATGGTACTGGCTGGAATCAATTAATTTTAGACACTATATTTGAGTACAATGGAACTGACAACTTAGAAATAGCAGTAATTAACAATATGGGCTCCTGGAATTCGTTTTATCCTGTTTTTAACGGAACTGTTGCAGTACCTGAAAGAGCAGTCTATGATTACCAGGATGGTTCCTTTCCAACTACACCGGGTATGTATTCTGCTGTCTATCCCAATACTCGTTTCTATTTTTCAGCAGAAGGTGAGCCCGGTATGGCATCTTTAACTGCTCCTCTAAACGGGACCTTTAATATGCAACCCCCGGTAGAATTAACCTGGGTTACCGGTACAGATACTGATTGGGTAAAGGTTTACTTTAGTGATGATGTTCAGCAAGTAAATAGCATGAACCAGAGTGCACTTTTAATAAACAACTATACCCAAGAAAGCTACATCGTTGATGATTTGAATACTTTAACAAACTACTATTGGAGAATAGTTTCCGGGAATAATGCTACCGAATACTTAGTCCCATCAGCAGTTTGGAGCTTTACCACTGCAGCTGCAGAAGGGTCAATTGTTATTGGTAATGGAACGGAGTTAGATACTCATTTACCTATGGAGCCTTATTGGGGATATACTATTTCTCAAACTATCTATAATCAAGAGTGGATTAATGTTGATGAACAAAGAATTGAACAAGTCTCTTATTACTTCAACGGCAATAGTTCATGGGTAGAAGATGTTCAAATTTTCATGGCTCATACTACTTTAGACTCTTTTGCCGATGGTAACTCTTGGGTACTGGATAGTGAATTATTGTTAGTTTTTGATGGTCAACTAGTAGTACCTGCAGCAGAAGGATGGGTTACTTTACAGCTGTCTGTTCCCTTCAATTATAACAATACAGATAACCTACTTATTGCTTTTGCAGCCAATACCGAGGGCTGTGTTGGTTTTGCAGATGATTTTCATGCTACTTTTGTTACAGGGCAAAAAAGTATTAGTTATTATTCAGATTCTACACACAGTAATTTCATCACTCCTGAAGAAGGTACTACTATAAATGCGATTCCTAATACTTTACTCACAATGGGAGAGATTCCTAACGCTCCACAGTTAATGGTACATCCGACCTCTCATCAGTGGAATGATACTATTATTAATACAAGTGGCATTCCTAAAATCTTCACAATGAGAAACACAGGTTTAGGAGAATTAATAATAAACTCAGTCACTATAGATCAAAATATTGATTTTATCTTAACTGATAATAATACTTATCCTATCTCAATTACAGATAATATTGTTCAGTTTACTGTTAATTTCCATCCCTTAACTGTTGGGGATTTCTCAGCAAACATTACCATCAATGATTCTGTAATCGGGAATACAGTAATTCCTTTAACCGCTAGCGGCTATGATGCTATGATTTACGATTTTCCACATTTTGAAGGATTTGAAGATCTTTCATTTGGCGAATTACCTCAAGATTGGGTATCTGTTATTTCTTCTCCAGTGCCATCAGTAACAGTAGGTGCCTACCCGTATATGGGTTATGAAGGTAATGTTTCACTTGAGTTTTATAACTCTTATGATTCTTCCCCTACTTTAATAGCTCTAACCCCACCGGTTAGTAATTTAGCAATGCGAAGAATCAGATTTATGGGTCATTCATCAACCTTGGGAGCTTCATTAATTGTTGGAACAGCTGTTAATAATAGTGGTGATATCCAATTTGTAGCCCGTGATACAATTTCTTTTACTACTACTTATCAGCAATATCAGCATGGATTTAGCGGCGCTGATGAAGATGCTCAATTTATTGCTTTAAAGTTTAATGGAAACGGTAATGAGTATATCTCTCTTTATCTTGATAATTTTTATATTGAAACTATTCCTTCAGGAGCTGCTATAGTTGTTAATGAACAATCAATAGATTTTGGCACTGTTTATTTAAATAGAACCGGTCAAGCCTCCTTACATATTGAGAATTGGGGTATTGATGATCTAGAAATTGATTTATCTTCAACAGGAGCTGAGTTAAGTTTCTCACCTGAAGAATTAACAATTTCTCCTTCCGGCTCTAGCAATGTTATAGTTCAATTAGTCCCTCAAGCTGTAGGAGCTTATAACGGAAGCTTTACATTAAATTCCAATGATCTCAACCTTCCGGTAATAACAATTACTACGACTGCTAATATTCTTCCTGCACTACCGGATAATATAACTGTTATAGGCTCAGGAACCTTAGTAAATCAAGGTTTACCTCTCGAACCATGGTATAGAAGCTCATATTCACAAAGCATCTATTATGCAGGCGAAATTGGTATTACTGATCAGCGAATTGAAAATATCAGTTGGTACTATAACGGTTACTCAACTTGGGGTCCTGATGAACTTAAGATTTATATGGGTTTAACAACTAAGACACAATTTGATAATAACACTGACTGGATAAGTGTTGATGAGATGATGGAAGTTTATCAAGGTACTATTACTGTGCCGGCTAGTGAAGGTTTTGTACAAATTGAACTTGATATTCCCTTTAACTATGATACTTCTCAGAATCTTGTAGTTGGTGTTTTATATTCTAATTCAGCATATCACAATTATGAAGATGATTTTTATTGTACCTCAAGTAGTGTTACAAGAAGTATTCTCTACTATGTTGATTACATGATTCCTGACCCTGCAGATCCACCTGAAGCTTACACTTTGGGGTATTGCTATCCTAATGTAAAGCTTGAGTTTGGAGAAGTACCTGATGCTCCTGAGTTAGCTGTTTTCCCTAACAATACACTCTATCCACTGGTGCCTGTGGGCGGTTCTTCAGAAGAAAAGACTTTCACTATGAAATCAATAGGTCTGCAGAACATAACTATCGCAACTGCTCCAACGATTAACGGTGTTCATGCTGATCAATTCTCAATCACTACTGATAATAATAGTTATCCGTTAGTGATGTCTTTAAACCAAATAGCTACTGTCGGGGTATCTTTTACTCCAACTTCTGAAGGTTCAAAGAGTGCTACTCTTCAAGTAATAGATAATGCAACCCGTGTAACCCACTCTGTTGGTCTTAGTGGTTATGCTTATGCTGATGATGGGAATGACCAACCAACCGGTGCAACCGTGTTAACGCTTCCTGTTGAAGGTGATATTTATGCTATAATGCCGGAAGGTGATATTGATTGGTATAAAATCCCGGCTATGGGGGTGGGTGATACATTACTAGTTAGCGCTTTGCCTACTGGTGATACAAATATTGATCTTGCTCTTTGGGTATATGGTCCTGTTATTGACCCAGCTAATATTTCAGGGAGTTCTTCCATCATTAGTGGTAATGACCTAAGTGTTACATTGCCGGCAAGTGGTGATTATTACCTGAGAGTTGCAACTTATTATAACTTCCCATTTGGAGTAAATCCTCCTCATACAAGAAAGAACTTTAACGGAGAAACAGAGAGAAATCTTAGAGATGACATAGGTCTTTATAATCTCTATGTAACTGCTAATTATAACTATGATTATAATGCACCGCTTAACCTAGAAGCTGTTAATCAATCAGGTTATATAGAATTAAGTTGGCTAGAACCTGATTATGAAAGATATCTAATTGGCTATAATATCTATCGCAATGGTTCAATAATCACTCAGACGATGATTCCTATTGGAACTAACACTTATCATGATGCAGAAGTGCTGGTTGGTACAGAATATACCTACTATGTCATTGGCATGTATGAAGCTCCTGATGGTTTTTCAGCACCCTCAAACAGTGTAACAATTATCTATTATAATCTGGGAGCACCTCTTTGGGGTGATGATTTTGAACTGCATCCTGACTTCACGGTAGATTTACCCAACTGGATCCAGTATGATCTTGATGGTGGTGATACTTATGGTATCAGCAATGCTGAGTTTGAGCACCAAGGCGAAGCAATGTCCTATATAGTCTTCAATCCTTCTGCCACAACTCCTCCAATTACAGATATGATTCCGCAAAACGGAAACAAATTCTTAGCTTCTTTTGCTTCTTCAGAAGGAGAGAACAATGATTGGATTATTACCCCTCGTATCACTATTGGAACCACAACAGTTGTCTCTTTCTATGCCAGAAGCAGTACAAGTGAGTATGGCCTAGAAAAGTTTAAAGTAAAAATGTCTCTTGGTGGAGAGCAAGTGGAAGATTTTACTTATGTATTGCACCAAGGTCAAACTCATTTAGAAGCTCCCGTCGAATGGACTCCTTTCCATTTCAATGTCAGTCAATTAGCAGGAAATACAGCCAGATTCGCAATTCAGTGTATCAGCTCTAACGCCTTTATCTTGATGATTGATAACTTCAGAGTGGACTCTACACCTGATGGTGTTAATAATGAAAGTGTGGATTTATTTCCACAAATCAGTGTTTTAAATCAAAACTATCCAAACCCCTTTAACCCTGAAACCTCCATTGGTTTTAGCCTAAAAGATGCCGGAAATGTTAGTTTAGATATCTATAATCTTAAGGGTCAGAAAGTTAAAACTCTGCTTAATGAACATAAAGAAGCAGGAGTTCATAATGTTGTTTGGAATGGTACTGATGATAACAACAAGAATGCCTCTTCCGGAATCTATTTCTACCGTATTAAAAATGGTAAGTTTACTTCTACCAAGAAGATGATCCTTATGAAGTAAGATCAATTAGCAATTAGCAATTAGCAATGAGCAATTGACTTTCACACGAATTAAGACGAATTAACACGAATTAAATGCATGTTGATTTGTTGATTTGTTTAATTGTTTAATTGATTGTTATTGGATGCGATACCTCTTAAATCCCCTTGGGGATAAATAGTTTAGCCTGTGTGTTGAATTCTTGTATTCCAAGAATTAACCACAGGTACAGACACAAAAAAAGACCTATCCCTGAAGGGGATTAATAGGAAAAACAGTCAAACTATTCAGGACTGGACAATTCGTAGGGGTACTCCTTTGTGGGTACCCTCTTTTCATGAAGCACAAAATGCTGTATTTATATGATTAATATAATCTTACTGATATGTAAGCACTTCTTTCGATGAACATTATAGGGACTACAACAGCTATTTCGATGCGTTTTCGCAAACCATTCGTGCTACCAGCTTAGGAGCCACTAACGCCTTAATCAAGTCAATCCTAAATCAAACAATCATATTATTATTTTCCTATTTCTCGATAACAAACAATTCTTTTGATTCTAAACTGTTTTTTCTCTATTTGCACCAAATATACTTCATTCATGCCCGATTCTGCCTGCCGATAAAAACCATCAAACGACAAAGTAAGCAAAGAGAAATCATTAAATTTAACTAAAAAAAAAGAAAAAATAAAAGTAATTGTATATTAATAATGCCTACAAATAGCGTATTGATGGGCTTAGTTTAGTAAAATGCAAAATAAAATAAATAACATTTGACATAGATGAAGTAAAGTCATAAGTTGGCATTAATTGGTAATTAAATACATTTATAGGCAAAAGACGGAGAATAACGGAATGTCACTAACAGCTAAGTTCAACGGATCGCATATTGGCAGTATTACTCAGAACCGAGTAGTGCTACCAAAACCATTTAAAGAGGTACTAAACTCTTATCCCACTGATAAGATTGTTGTTACCTTTAATCCCAATGGTTGCTTAGTCTTATATCCTAAAGCCGGGTATGAAGATGCCTGTGATGTCTTAGAAAATAGTGATAAAGATGTTGATACCCACATGCTCTTCCTCTGGGAGCATTACTCCATGGGAGTTCAAACCTTAGAAGGTAGTGCAGGTAGATTTAGAATCTCTGCAGAATTGATGGATAAAGCTAAAATCACAGATAAAGTCAAATTTGTCGGAAGAGGAAACTTTGTCTCATTATGGTCAGTGGAAGTATTTGAAGAGTACGAACGCTCGATAGAAGAGAAATTTAAAAACACAACAGAAAGGCCTTCGGTGAAACTATGATGTACCATGTACCTGTAATGTTAAGAGAGTGCATTGATGGATTAAATATCCGTTCAAACTCCATAATGGTTGATGCTACAATGGGTGGGGCAGGTCATTCAGAAGCTATTTTAGAAGCTCATCCTACAGTTCACTTGTTTGCTTTTGACCAAGATCCCGATGCTATTAAATATGCAACCAAACGTTTAGAAAGATTTGGCGACAGAGTAACTATTATTCAGAGTAATTTTGTGAATTTACGCAGTGAGTTGGCATATCACGAAATAAATAGAGTCGATGGCATTCTCTTTGATTTAGGAGTTAGTTCTCATCAAATCGATGAATCAAGTCGCGGATTTTCCTTCTCCCAAGATTCTCCCTTAGATATGAGAATGGATCAAGCCGGAGATTTAACTGCCAAACAAATTCTTAATGAATATGATTTAAACGCTCTAACAAAAGTGTTGAGAGACTATGGGGAAGAGAAGGCAGCCAGGAAGATAGCATTCCTGATCGTCAATCAAAGGAAAGTAAAAGAATTCAATACTTCAACCGACCTTAACGATTTAATCACAAGTAATTTCAAGATGAACCCTAAGTTCTTAACCAAGACTTTATCACGCGTTTACCAAGCTTTACGCATAGAAGTAAACGGCGAGATGACAGTTTTAGCCAATGTCCTTAAAGATGCTTTAAACATTCTCAATCCGGGTGGTAGGTTAGTGATAGAATCTTACCATAGTTTAGAAGATAAGATTGTAAAAGATTTTATGAAATTCGAATCATTAGAGTGTACATGCCCACCAAGCTTTCCCATCTGTAATTGTGGAAAAAAAACAACACTCAAGATATTAACTAGAAAACCAATTATCGCTGATTCTGATGAACTTACTGCTAACAGCAGAGCTCGTAGTGCTAAGCTCAGAATTGTCGAGAAACTATAAAAAATCCTAAAAGGAGTTGGAGTGAAACTATATACTAAAGTCTTTATCTATTTATTAATTCTTACATTACCTGTTTATATTCTTACCTGTATAAATAACCATTATAGTATAAAAAACAATCGAAAGCTACAAAAGTATGAAGTGTTGTATAACAGCAAGTTATCAACATATTCTCACAAGCTTTCAGATCTTTCTTACTACAGTTCCGGGTTATACATCAAGAAAGCGGCTCGGGCTAAATATGGTTTAATTGAAGCCAATGATAACCCAAGTTTAGTAACCTACAGTAAAGTTTATAAAGATAAAAAAGATAACTCTATCACAGTGATTATGGATTTATTCACTAGCTCACTTAGTGCAGAAGAGTTAAGAATCATTAATCCCTACTAAATCCCATCATGTTTATAAAACGGTGTAATGTCTTATTAATTCTGTTTGTTGCAATAGCTGTGCTATGGATAGTACAGCTATTCCTCATTCAAGTTAAAGATGCTTACAACATGAAGCAACTGAGATTCTATCGAAATACACCAATCAAAGAATTTATTAACCCTACGCGGGGAAATATCTACGATAAAAATGAGAGATTATTAGTAACCACAGAGAAGTATTTTCAGGTAGATATTGATTTAGAAGCTGTTGAAAAAAACTTGAAGAGAAGTAAAGATGACAGAACACTTGCCGAAGTAAAGATGAAAATAGCTAATCTTTGTAGTACTGTTACAGGGGAAGACTCGAAAGTATTTAAAAGGAGATTAGATTCAAAAAGCCCTATCTTATTCTATACTATAGATGAAATTAAATTGGGAGATTTACTCTCTTCTTTTCAGAGAAACAATATAAACGGACACATTGTTGAGTTTATTGGCTATAAAAGAAAATATATGTCTGAGAATATTGCAGCTCGTCTAATAGGTAATGTTAAAGAAAGTAGAGATACAATATCTACCACGCGGATAAATAAATCTAAGTATTCTATTGAAGGAATTACAGGTATTGAGGCTTCTTTTAATGATTTATTAAATGGCGAATTTGGTTGGCACGAGGTTATTAAAGATGCCAATGGTAACAATTTACCCGCACACGGTCTTCAGAAGAAAAAGGTTTTAGATGGTTATAATGTCTATTTAACTATTGATAATAATCTCCAGTATGAAGTTGAAAAACTGCTGAAAGATAAGATTAATGAATATGGGGCAGAGGTGGGTATGTGTACAATAATGGATCCCATGACAGGTGATATTGTGGTCATGGCAGGCCTTACTAAAGATGATATTGATACTGACCCAGCTTTATTGAGAAGCTATAGTAATCTTCCGGTTAGCTATAAATTTGAACCGGGCAGTACATTTAAGCCTTTCACAATGCTGGGAGCTATTGATTATGGCGTTTATAATCCGAAAGATGTGATTAATTGTTCAGAATATTATCCGGACTATACAGGTCAAAGACAGAATGAAAGACGTAAGATTACTGACGATCATGAACAGGAAAAGGCTCTTAACGGAGAAGAGATTATTGCTTATTCTTCCAATGTTGGAATTGCCAAGGTTGCTGAAAAATTAGGTGAAGAGAAGTTCTATCAATTGCTTAGGAAAATGGGATTTGGTCAAACTGTTCCTACCAAACTTTATGGATTAATGAAAGGTCAATTAAGTCCAATCTATCAATGGACTCAATTCTCCCTTCATTCAATAGCTTTTGGTCAGGAAATCGGAGTTACACAGCTTCAGCTTGCTAATGCCTATGCTGCTATTGCAAACGGTGGCTATCTACTAAAACCCCAGATAATTTCTAAAATCACAGATGCTGAAGGTAAGATTATTCAGAAATCTGAAAGACAAGAGTTGAGAAGAGTTGCCAAGCCTGAAGTGGTTGCTGAAATGAAAAAGTATTTAGAAAAAGTCTTCGAATATGGCACAGGTAGATACTTCAATAATGAGATAATCGGCTTAGCTGGTAAAACAGGAACAGCCCAAGTTAAATCTTCCAAAACCAAACACACAAATAAGTGGGAATACACTTCTACATTTGTAGGTTATTTACCCAAAGATGATCCCAAATTCGTAATTGTCGTTACCTTTGATAAACCTCAATGGAAATATCGTTATGCTGCCACATCTTCCTTGCCTACCTTTGAAAAGGTCTATGAACAGCTGATTACAGTGGAAAACTCTAACTTAAATGTAGATTATACAATTAAAAACAGTGACATGATTAAGATGCCTGATTTATTTGGTTTAAAAATAGCAGAAGCTGAAAAAATAGTTAAAGATATGGGGATAGATTATGTTACTACTAAGGATAATGGTGAGGCAAAGGTGAATCAGCAATATCCGGAAGCAGGGGTTCTTTTTAGAAAAGAAGGGAATAAAGTTGTCTTCTTTAGTACCATAAAAGATCATCTTGATAATGATGAAATCCCAAACTTTAAAGATGTTCCTTTGCGAAAAGTACTTGAATTCTGTATTAGAAAAAACATCAAGGTTGACTCCAAAGGCAAAGGGGTAATATATTACCAGAATATTGAACCGGGTACAAAGATTACCGATAACATGAAACTTATAGTTAAATGTAGATAGGAGCGGGAATGAAAGTAGAAATAAAAAGAATAATTAATATCTTGAAAGAACATAACTTATATATTAGTGCGAATGTTAAAATAGAATTATTAGATTTAGAAGATGTTATTATCGATTCGCGCGAAGTAAAGAAAAACGATGTGTTTATCGCAATTTTCGGATTCACCCAAGATGGGCATAAATATATCCCGACAGCTTTGCAGAATGGTGCAGGGCTAATCATTCATTCTCAAAAAATAGAAATTCAGGGAAACTCAATCTTGGTGAAAGATAGCAGGAAAGCAGGTGCTTTAATAGCTTCAGAGTTACACGGTAACCCTTCTTCCAAACTTAAATTAATCGGGATAACCGGCACCAACGGCAAGACCACAACTTCTACCATAATCTTTGATATCTTAAACAAGATGAATATTAAATGTGGCTTAATTGGCACCCTCGGTTATTCATTTGGAGCAGAATATTTTCCTTTAGAAAGAACAACCCCTGATATCACAGAACTTAATAAGATTTTGGATAAAATGGTAAACTCCGGATGTGAAGCCGTAGTTATGGAAGTCTCTTCTCATTCCTTAGTTTTAGACAGAGTATATGGACAAAAGTTCAGTGCTATAGGTTTTACTAACTTAACCCAAGACCATTTGGACTTTCATCATACTATTGAAAATTACTACCTTGCTAAAAGAATCTTGTTTGAATCTACAACCCAAACAGAAGCTTTTGCTGTAATTAATTGTGATGATGAATATGGTCAGCAATACTATTCATTCTATCCTCATAAGAAAATCTCCTATGGCTTAAATGAAACTAATGATTATTATGCTTCAGACATAGTTAGTACTCTAAATAGCACTAAGTTTACTTTCCATAATGGCAATATAACAGACACCATAACCACTAACTATGTGGGTGATTTTAATGTCTATAATCTCTCTTTAGCTATGCTGATCTGTCAGAATTTATTTCCCGGCTTAATTATTAAAAAAGAGATCTTTACCAATCTCAAAAGAACTGCAGGCAGGTTAGAGCCATTAAAGACCAAGACCGAAAGCAGAGTTTTTTTAGATTATGCTCATACTCCTGATGCAATTGAACAGGTTTTAAAAACATTAAATAAAACTAAACCTAAAAGATTAATTTCAGTAGTCGGATGTGGGGGAGAGCGTGATGTTAGCAAAAGGCCTCTCATGGCTCATATTGCCACCAAGCTTTCAGACTTAGTAATCTTCACAGACGATAATCCGCGCCACGAGAATCATAACTTGATTATTGCCGACATGGTTCAAAACCTGAACAGTGCGAACTACTTTATTATAAGAGATAGAAAGTTAGCAATTCAAACTGCATTGGAGCTTTCAGACTCAGGTGATGTCGTTGTTCTGCTTGGTAAGGGGCATGAAAATTATCAAGTGATTAATGATGAAAAGATACATCTTTCCGATGGCGAAATAGCCTGTGAATACGAAAAAGGCTTAACCGGGCTCAATCAAGATGGGTTATCTATCTATTATGATGTAATTAATATTATTGATTTATCTAATAAATTATCTAAAACATTCGATAGAGAACTCTTTGCTACAATCCCTAATTTTATAATAAAAGATATTTCTACTGATTCTAGAACGATTAAAGATAACTCTCTTTTTATTGCTTTAAAAGGAGATAACTTTGATGGAAATGACTATATTGAAACTGTGCTTGATAAGTATCCGCATTGTTTTGTAGTCGGTGAAATTGAGCATTCTTCAAATAGATATCTGAAAGTTTCTAATTCACTACAATTCTATGGATATCTCGCCAAGCACTATCTCGCTATTTTTGATATTAAGAAAATAGCTATTACCGGAAGTACAGGGAAAACAACAACTAAGGAGATTCTCGCTAATATCCTGGAAGAAAATCATCAAGTTCTTAAAACTATGGGTAATGAGAATAACTATATTGGCTTGCCACGAACTATTTTTAGAATCAGACCTGAACAACAATATGCTATCTTGGAAATAGGCACGAACAGTGTGGGTGAAATAAACTTCCTCAGTAATATAATAGTGCCTGATTATGCCGTGATAACCTCAGTTGATTCTGCTCATTTAGAAAAGCTTATCTCCCTAGAAGGCATTTATAAAGAGAAGACTTCTCTCTTCAAAAGAAAACTTAAATACTTCTTATTCCCCGGCGACAATGAATTATTTGCCGAATATAAATCACCTGAATTCAAAGCTTTAGGTTATTCTGTTGGCACCAATGAAGACAATAGTTTTAGGTTTGAAATTAATAATCAGGATGATGAAACAATGACTATTCAGATTAATAATTCTAAATATCAAATCAATTGCCAAATACCTTATTTTGGTTTAAACTATGCCCTCGCTATTGCCCTCACTAAGTTATTGAATATCTCGCCTAGTGAACAAATCTATGGCTTGAAGAAAAGCTTAAAGATGACTAATAGAATGAATATTATTAAAAAAGGCATGTTAAAAATCATTGCAGATTGCTATAATGCTAATCCGAAATCTACTGCTGAAGCTATTAAGTTTTGGTTAGATTATGATAAAACTAAGCCACATCTCGCTATTTTAGGTGATATGTTAGAGCTGGGTGAAACTGCTCAGGTACATCATTTAGAAATAGGCAAGCTACTAAATTCAGCTTCTAATACCACTGTTTATACAGTCGGTGAATTAGCCAAGCTTTATGGTGGCGACAGGCATTTTGCCAAGATTTCAGATTTAATCTCATCTAACTTATTAGCTGAGTTTGAAAACGGAGTGATTCTCATCAAGGGTTCTCACGGGATTCATTTAGAAAAGATATTGGAGATTCTCTAATGTTATACCATATATTTAGTCAATACATCTCAACTTTCAGTACTCTCAGAGTCTTTAACTATGTTACTTTCAGATCAGCAGGAGCTTTCATAACTGCCCTGTTCTTCAGCTACCTATTTGGTCCTATGATTATCAGAATATTAAAGAAGAACTTAGCAGTAGAAACTATTGATGAAGATATGCCTAATAGACACCAAGCGAAACAAGGAACCCCAACTATGGGAGGATTGATTATTCTGATCGGCTTGTTAGGCTCTTCCTTATTGTGGACACGACTAGATAATTCATATATTTGGATTATGTATTTAACTACAATTTGGTTAGGGGTATTTGGCTTCATTGATGATTATTTGAAGAACTTCGCTAAATCTAAAAAGGGATTAATCCCTAAATATAAACTAATGGGACAAGTTAGTGTTTCCCTGATTATCGGACTTGCTCTTTACTTTAGTCAAGATATCGAATATCTCTCCTATATCGACTTGCCCTTCTTAAAAAATACAGCTATCTTCTTAGGAATTGCCTTTATTCCTGTAGTAGTATTCATCGTGGTGGGAACATCAAACGCTGTAAACTTAACTAACGGACTTGACGGTTTAGCAGAAGGTATTGCTGCCATAGTTGCTTTTGGATTGGGCATAATGTCTTATCTCAAAGGTAATGTTAATTATGCTGATTATTTGAACTTGGGCTTTATTCCTAAAGCTGGTGAGTTAACTGTATTTATTGCAGCTTTAGTGGGAACGCTAATAGGCTTTCTTTGGTATAATTGCCGTCCTGCCGAGATATTTATGGGGGATACGGGGTCTTTACCTTTAGGGGGAATCTTGGCAATGTTGTCTATTTTATTGAGAGAACAAATATTCTTAGCAATTGTCGGATTCGTCTTTATTGCAGAAGCAATGTCAGTAATCATTCAGGTAAGATATTTTAAATTCACAAAAAAGAAGTATGGGGTAGGGAAGCGGATATTCAAGATGGCTCCCCTGCATCATCATTTTGAATTAAGTGGCTTTGCAGAATCGAAGATAGTTGTCCGATTCTGGATTATCACTATTCTTCTCTTAGTAATTGGCTTGAGCACATTAAAACTTAGGTAGGATAAAATGAAAAAGATAGGAATACTTGGTTTAGCAAGAAGCGGATTATCTGCAGCCTTAAAAGCAAAAGAACTCGGATATGAAGTGTTTATCTCAGAATTCAAAAGTATGGCTGAATGTGAAATAGATATTGCAAAACTACAAAATATAAGATCTGAATTCGGTGGACATAGTGATGAGATTCTTAATTATCAAACTATTGTTGTCTCTCCGGGAATACCACTTGATACACCAATTATAAAAAAGCTGGTAGCTAATGGTAATGAGTTGATTAGCGAGATTGAGTTTGGCTATAGAATCAAGCATCCGGCAACCAAGATTATTGCTGTTACAGGTTCCAATGGTAAGAGCACAACTGTCTCTTTAATCTACCATATCTTAAATGAATTAGGACAAAAAGTTGCGTTAGGCGGGAATATCGGGATTGCTTTCACTAGTTTACCTATAGAAAAATATGTCTATGATTATGTCATTTTAGAGTTAAGTAGCTTTCAGTTGGACTTAGTTCAGAGCTTCAGACCAGAAATCGCAGTGTTGCTGAATATCACCCCTGATCACTTAAATCGCTATGTTTCTTTTGACGCCTACTCTCTCTCCAAGTTTCATATTTTCAAACAACAACATCCTGACGATATAGCCATAATCATGGATTCTGACACTCAAATAAACTGCTTCAGAAAGATGATTCCCAGTAAAATTAAAAGCTTTAGTTTAAAAGAAAAGAGTGATGTTAAACTAAATAATTATGTGCTTACCACTTCTTTGTTAACTATTGATATAAATAAAACTTCCCTTAAAGGCGAACACAATATTTTAAACATTATGGCAACCATGTTAGTACTGGAAAGTATGCATCTGAAATTAGATAGAGATGAAGTTGCCAAAGCTTTTTCCACCTTTAAAGGGCTAGCTCATAGATTAGAATTTGTAGTCGATATTAATGGTAGAACCTTCGTAAATGATTCTAAGGCAACAAACACTGACTCTGTGAAATATGCTCTAAGTGCTTATAAACAGAAGGTGAGAATCATCCTCGGTGGTTCAGATAAAGGTGAAGATTATGGAGTTCTTTTAAGTTCACTGAATGTCTATGCTAAAAAACTTTACCTTATTGGAGAAACTACAGATAAAATGTTACTCCAATTTGCTGAATTTCCTGCTAAAGAAACTTTCCCCGGCTTAAAAGAAGCTGTGTTGAAAGCCTATCAAGATTCTGATGTTAACGATATTATTATTCTCTCTCCGGCTTGCGCCAGTTATGATTCTTTTAAGAATTTTGAACAAAGAGGTGATGCTTTTAAAAAGATTGTTAGGGAAATAAAATAAGATGAGTTATACAAGCCCGAAGATAGATAAGTTTGCCATGATTCTCTACCTGTTTTTAGGTTTGATCGGGGGAGTTGTACTTTTTAGGTATTCCCAAACTAATAACCTCTCTTCTATCCAAAAACAGGTTATTGTCTTCTTTCCTATGTCTTTATTTATGGTAATGTTTTTTGTTAAAAGATTTGATGTCGAGATGTTCAGGAAACACGAGAATGCTAATTATATTGTTGCAATATTCTTATTATCGTTAGTTTTGCTTATTGGTAAAGAGGTACTTGGAGCAAAGAGAAGTTTGGATCTCTATCTCTTTTCATTTCAACCAAGTTACTACGCGCGCATTATCTTAATTAATTCATTAGCTATCTATTTGAGCAAGTATGGTAACCTAATAGCAGAAAACAAAATAGTTGTTTTTTTAAAAAAATCTCCAAAATTAATCATATTTTTTCTCATTACCACAGCTCTTATCTTAAAAGAACCCCATCTTAGTGTCTTGCTGATTACTGGGGCTTCCATGTTTTTTCTCATCTTCATAGCCGGGTTAAACAAAAAGATAATCCTGGTGATAATACTTTTCATAGCCCTTGCTTTCACCGGACTTGTAGCTTTTGGCGAATCTTATAGAGGTGCTAGAATTAAAGTTTATAGTAAATATTTATTAGTAAATCCTTATCGTCATAAAATAAAAGTTACCGGAGATAATGAAAGGCAGATTAAAGAGAGTTTGGGAGCATTATCAGCAGGCGGAGTTTGGGGAACTAAATCAGACTTTGGTAGTGCTGAACGGAAGTTTGTGCCCGAAGCTAATACAGACTACATCTTCTCTTTTATTGGTGAGGAGTTCGGGTTTGTTTTTTCCTCCCTTTTGCTACTTGTCTTCTTTGCCCTCTTCTTTAGATTATTCATGCTCTCAATGAAAGTTAAAGATCCTTACCGGAGATATTTTGCTTTAGGATTATGCATGAACTTCATCTTAACAGTAATTGTTAATACGGGAGTCGCAACCTCCATTTTGCCATCAACAGGCGTATCATTACCCTTTATTAGTTATGGTGGTTCTGCTTATTTGATGGAGTCTTTTAGCATCGCAATAATTTTAAACATCATTGCTCAAGAAAAAAGGATAGAAATATGAAATTTATAATATCAGCCGGTGGGACAGGTGGACACATCATGCCTGCTATCAGTATTGCTGAAGAGCTTAGAAAAAGAGGTCATGAAATACTTTATATTGGCAATAAGAACAGTATGGAAGAGAAGATTGTGGCAAAGAGAGAATTTCCTTTTGAAGCAATCAATGTACAGAAACTCTATAGAAGCTTTACTTTCAAGCATTTCCTCTTTCCCTTCAAGCTATTCACCAGTATTATTAAGGTTAAGAAAATCTTTAAAAAGTACAAACCTGATGCTTATATAGGCTGTGGCGGGTTTGTCAGTGGTCCTTCGGGATTTGTAGCAAGAGGCAATAAAGTTCCCTATTTCTTACAAGAACAAAATAGCTATCCTGGATTAACTACTAGAGCTTTAGAAGCACATGCCCGAAATATATTTATCGGACAAACCAATGCTCAGGATTATCTTAAAAACAAGAAAGTAGTATATAGTGGTAACCCCCTAAATAAGAATATTATTGAATCTACACGACTTGCAGATATGACACCTTATTCTTTTGATAAAAATAAAAAGACCCTCTTTCTGATTGGGGGAAGTCAAGGTTCACGCTTTCTGAATATTCTTCTTGATAAAGCTCTTGATTCTCTCCTCAAGAAATACAATATTATCTGGCAACTAGGGAAGGGAAACTTAGCTCAGTTTGAAAAAACCAATAAAGACAAGCCCGGATTATATATGTTTGAGTTTAGTTATGAGATTGATGCTTTATATAATATTGCAGATATCGCCATCTGTAGATCGGGAGCAATTACAATTGCTGAGTTGGAAGTTAAAAGAATACCGGCAATCTTGATACCTTTGCCTACTTCGGCAGAGAATCACCAACACAAGAATGCTCTTGAACAAAGTGCTAAAAATATTGCCATAACATTAGAACAAATTAATCTTGACGATAAAGCTCTTATTCAAGAAATAGATAAGATGAGTGAACTGTTAGATTATTACAAAAGTAATTTTACTCACTGTGTTCATTTAGAAGCTGTAAACACTATTGTGGACAGTGTTTTAGAGATTATTAAATAAGGAAATATAATGCTAGGAAGAACAAAGAAAATACATTTCGTAGGTATTGGTGGAATTGGAATGAGTAGCATTGCCGAATTGCTTCATAACCAAGGCTTAATCATATCAGGTTCCGATATGAAGAAGAGTGATATAACTCAACATTTAGAAGAGATAGGTATTTCTATTGTTGAAGGACATGCACCGGAAAACATTGGGGAAGTTGATGTGGTAGTTAGATCGTCGGCTGTTAAAGATGATAATCTGGAAGTAATGGCTGCTAAGAAGTTGAGAATACCTGTAGTTAGACGGGCTGAAATGTTAGCTGAAATGACTCGAATGAGCTTTAGTATTGGTATTGCCGGAACACATGGCAAAACAACAACTACCTCTATGGTCGGGATAATGTTAGAAAAAGCAAACTTAAACCCCACCATAATAGTGGGCGGAATGGTGAAAAACTTTGGTTCTAATAACCTCATGGGTTCAGGAAAATACATAGTTGTAGAAGCTGATGAATATGATCACTCATTCTTGACTCTAACTCCTATCATAGCAGGGATAACCAACATCGATGCAGATCACTTAGATTGCTACAGAAACTTAGATGATATCAAAGACGCTTTCTTGACTTATGCTGAAAAAGTACCCTTCTTTGGGGCTGTGATAGCTTGTCTTGATGATAAAGGCGTGCAATCGGTTCTTCCTAAAATAACCAAAAACTTAGTAACTTATGGCTTCTCCAAACAAGCAGATGTAAGAGCAGAAAATATTGAAATGATAGATTTCACCAGCTCTTATGACTTAATCTTTAAGAACTACAAATTAGGTAGAATTAAGTTGCAAGTAACAGGCAAGCATAATATTCTAAACTCATTGTTAGCTTGTTCTGTCGGCTTAGAATTAGATATTCCTTTTAATGACATTCAAGCTGGACTCTTTGAATATAAAGGCGTGTATAGAAGATTTGAGAATAAAGGAACTATTAAAGGGATAACTTTCTTTGATGATTATGCTCATCACCCTACAGAGATAATGGCGACTTTAGATGGTTTTCGCGATAGTACCAACCGCCGTGTTGTTGTCTTATTTCAACCACATCTCTTTTCCAGAACTCGTGATTTCGTCAAAGACTTTGGCAGAGCCTTTTTCTCCTGTGATAAACTCTTTATTGCACCAATATATCCCGCAAGAGAATTGCCAATACCCGGCATAACAGGAGAGTTGATAGTGGAAGAAGCAAGGCATTCCGGACATAGAAATGTTACTTATATTAGCTCTGAGGATGAGATTGTGGAGAAAGTCCTTGAATCTTTAGAAGAGGGCGATATCTTTATCACTATGGGAGCAGGAAGAGTTAATAAATTCGGTGAAAAGATAATGGAAAACTTGCAAGATAATTAATATGTTTAAAGCTTCAAATCGGAGATTAGTCAGGGGTTCAAGAAGATATTTTATCTATTTCTTCTTATCACTGGTCTTGATAATATTAACCACAGTTGGTACCTTTGAAATTATTAAAAGAACCGACCTTTTGAAGTTAGAAAAAGTGCAGGTAGTTGGAAATTCCAATGAATTAAATTATCGTCTGGAGAAAGATTTAGGTAAGTATTACGGTATTAATTTATACCAATTAGACCTAGTGGAAATACCTGACACTCTTCTGCAAAGCTATCCTATTATTGAGGATATAAGCATTAAAAGAAGAGTTCACAATAGGTTAAAAGTAGAATATACTATGGAATCTCCTTTTGCAATTATTAATTTCGCAGATGGAAAGAATTATTATATAAATAGAGATTTAAAGTTATTAGAAAGAGTTAATTATGGTTATTTACAGAAGTCTTTGCCTATTATTTCGGCAAAACTAAAGTCTGATAAATATAGAATTGGTAGCGTGATTCAAGATAGTGTAACTATTGCCATGGCTGATTATTTAAGTATTGTATTGGAAGAAAAACCTGATTTTCAAGATAAGATATCTGACCTCTTTGTCCATAATGACAAGATATATTTTAGAGAGATATTTAGAGGAAACATAGTTTTTCTAGGTAATGAAAATATTGGTAATAAAATAGACCTTTTTATGAGTCATTTTAGCTCATTTGCATCAGGTTTATTCATAGATTTAAGTTATAAGAATCAAATAGTAACTCGTAAAGCAGATTTTTAAACGGAGATAGAATGGGAAGTAAATTTGTAACAGTTGTTGATCTTGGCTCTTCAAAAATAACAGCAATCACAGCTGAGATATTTGAAGATAAAACAATTGAAGTCAAAGGGATAGGTACAGCCCCGTCTAATGGCATCAAAAAGGGAAAGGTAACAGACATAAAAGACCTTTCTCAACAAATTAAAGTAGCTTTTGATAAGTTAAAAGAGGACTCTAATTGCGATATCAAAACCCTGTTGGTAAGCACTTCAGGTGATTTTATCAAATATATGAACTCTGTAGGGAAGGTAACTCTCTCTTCAGAAGGGAAATCTACGGAGATTAAACAAGCACATATTAATGAAGTCTTAGAAGATGCTAAAGATAGTGTATTAAAACAAACCGGTTTAGAGAGTTATGAGATAATTCATGCTATTCCCAAGTACTTCCTAATTGATAACAACACAGAGCATTATAAGCTTCCCTTAATGTTTTCTGCAACAAAGTTATCAGGTGAGATTATTACAATTTTAGCTGAGAAATCTGTTCTCCAGAACCTGACAAAGTGTTTCGAGATTAATGGTTATCAGGTAGATTCTTATATTTTTTCCGGTTACGCATCTGCCTTGGGTGTTCTTACAGAACAAGAGCAAGAGCTTGGTTGCATCATGATTGATATAGGAGCAGGAATCTCTGATGGAATTATTTTCAGTAAGAAGTATATTCATGCTATTAGTATTAATCAGGTGGGCGGCGAAGAGATTACGAAAGATGTTTATACTATTTTGAGAACATTGCCTAAAACCGCAAATGACTTAAAGGTTGGTCTTTCCCAATTAGATTATAAAAAATATGATTTTAAAAAAGAAGTTGAGTATCCAACTTTTGATAGAAACTTCACGAAGAAAGTGCAGCTCCAAGTAGTGAAAGATATAATTGAAAGAAGAATTCAAGACTCTTTAGAAGGTTGTTACAAAGAGTTAATCAAGTGGTATAAACCGGAGATAATCTCTGCCGGCTTGGTCTTGACCGGTGGAGCCTGTAATTTAGGCATCTATCAAGATATTGCTCGTGATACTTTTAATTTGCCAATCAAGATTTCTAAACCACTTATGGATGGTATTTCCGGAAAAGTTGAGAGCTTAAGTAAATTAGAAGGAGCTACTGTTGTTGGTCTGTTAAGATATTCTGCGATAAATAATTTAGAGTCCCAGTCCCTTTTTCCTAGTAAATTAAATATCAAAAATGTATTTAGTTCGATTAAAAAATTCTTTTCTGAATAAAGAGGAGTAGAAATGTTTGAAATTAATGAAGCTTCAGATTTTGTTTTAACCCAAATAAAGATAGTTGGTGTTGGTGGCGCAGGTGGCAATGCTATCAACACAATGATTAATCATAAACTTAGTGATGTAGAATTCATAGCTGTGAATACTGATGTGCAAGATTTAAAGAAGTCCTTAGCACCCAACTTAATTCAGATAGGACCAAAGGCAACCAATGGCAGAGGAGCCGGAGCCTTACCTGAAATGGGACAAAAGGCAGCTGAAGAGTCGTATGAAGAAATTAAGAAAGCACTTAAAGGTGCAGACTTAATCTTTTTAGTTGGCGGAATGGGTGGTGGCACGGGAACAGGTGCCTTGCCAATAGTTGCCAAGGCTGCCCGTGAGATGAATATTTTAACCATGGCTGTAGTTACCAAGCCTTTCCCTTATGAAGGGAAGATTCGCACTGATAATGCAGAAATAGGGCTAAAGAATTTAAAAGAATTTGTTGATACTTTGTTGGTAATCCCTAACCATAAGATTATGGAGAATTTTCCTGCCATTGGTGTTATAGAAGGCTTTAAAGAATCTGATATGATAATCTATAATGGGGTCAAATCAATTTCTGATATTATTACAAAAACAGGTTACATTAATGTAGAGTTTTCTGATATTAAAACAATAATGAGTAATATGGGCTATGCACTTATCGGTTCAGGTGAAGCTGAGGGTGAGGACAGAGCTATCATTGCTGCTCAAAAGGCTATTACAAATCCTCTGTTGGGAGATATCTCAATTGAAGGTTGTAAATCCCTGTTGATTAGTATCTTCGCCGGAACTGATATGAAGATGAATGAGCTGGAAAATGCTTGTAATACTATCACCAGTCAAACAGGAAATAATATTATTTGCATCAACGGACTCTTTTGTGATCCTGAATATGATGGACGTATCCGCGTAACTGTTCTGGCAACAGGTTTGGAAGTAGGCAACGAGAAGATAGATAGATTAGCTAAAAATATCTCATCTAACAAGCCTAAAGAACTTCCTGAACTTGAAAGTTATGGCTCGGCAGCTGGATATAGTCGCTTTGGTGGTTTAGGCAGTAACTTAGATAACGATAATGTTACTGACGAATCGGCAGATTATAATGAGAAAAAGGTTATAGATGAAGAACTACCAACTGAGATTCCGCCATTCTTGAACCTTTTAGATTAGTATGAAAAAGATATTTTGGATTGCCGGAGAAAAATCCGGTGATCTTCATGCCTCTTATGTAATTCAAAAACTTAATAAGCTGGGAAACTTTCATAATTACGGAGTCGGGGGAAGCTTGATGGAAGCTGCCGGATTTCATTCACTCTTTGAGTTTAGCAGATTCAACGTGATGGGTTTTGTGGAAGTTATCAAACATCTTGGCTTCTTTCTTAAGGTTGAGAAAGAGATAAAAGAGATTCTGATTAAAGACAAGCCTGATTTAGTGGTGTTAGTAGATTATCCGGGATTGAATCTCAGAATAGCTAAGATAGCCACGCAATTAGGGATAAAAGTTCTCTATTATATTTGTCCGCAGTTTTGGGCATGGAAGCATAAAAGAGTCTTCAAAATCAAGAAGTATACTGATTTTGTTTGTTGCATTAATCCTTTTGAAGCTCCGCTATTAGATGAGTATGAGATACCGAATGAGTATGTTGGTCATCCTGTGGCAGAACAGATAGGGGTGAAGCTTGATAAAGAAGCTTTCGCCAAGGAGTTTAAGCTAAATTCTAAGCTACAATGGATCGGACTTTTCCCAGGAAGTCGTGAGATGGAAGTAGAACGGCATCTGCCTATCTTTTTACAAGTAGCCCAAGCTAATCCGGAACGTGAACATTTAATCTCTATTATTGATAAGAAAATGCTGACTAAACTTCAGCAAACCAATAAAGCAGCTAATGTTAAATTCATTAATGGCTATAATTACGAGATTATGAAGTATAGTGATTTCGTAGTCGCAAAATCCGGCACAACCACTTTAGAGACAACTCTATTTGCTACCCCATTCGTAATTGTTTATAAAATAAACCCTGTAACAGTTATGATTGCTAGGAAGATAGCACGCACAGAATTCATCGGTTTGCCTAACTTAATTGCTAATAGATTAATCGTTAAAGAATTAATTCAAAATGAAGTGAATGCTGAAAATATCACTAATGAAATTAATCAAATATTAAATAATAAAGCAAGTTGTAACTCCTTTAAAGCTGTTTTAGAAGAAATTAAGTCTCTGTTGGGAGATAAAAGTGCTTCCACAAATACTGCCAAGAGAATCTATGAGATGATAAGTAATGAATAAATATTTGCTGAAAGCAGAGAAACATTTGGGAGCTTTTCTCTTAAGATGTTTAGATTTAACGATTAGAAAGACTCATTACGGTGAATTTCCCACAGAACCAGTTGTCTTTATGTTGTGGCACAGGGATCAAATTCCTCTTGTTATCATGAACAGAAATAAGAAGATTGGAGCCTTAGTTTCGCAATCCAAAGATGGTGAATTAATTGCAGGACCTATTTCCAAATTGGGTTTTATCCCTATTCGTGGTTCTTCCACGCGCGGAGGTTCTAAAGCCTTGAGAGATCTTGTTTCACATCTCAAGAGTAATTCTATTGCCATAAGTCCGGATGGTCCCCAAGGTCCTATTTATAGCATCAAAGATGGGATGCTCATCACAGCCTATTTAGCTAAAAGACCTATTGTCCCGGTGGCTATTGACGTTAGCTGGGAATGGACTTTTAATTCGTGGGATAAATTTAGGTTTCCTAAGCCATTTTGCCGGGTTAGACAGATGTTTGGCATGAAGTTTTATATTGAAAATAAAGAGGATATTCCTTTAATGAAAGAGAAGATT
>JBAYZI010000025.1:0-24590 GCA_041672585.1 Cloacimonadales bacterium (SeqCode)
TGATTCGTGTTGCTAATGGCGAACGCGACCTTTATTTCTAACTAATTATAAAAAAAGGGGTAATCTTTTGAAGTTACCCCTTTTTTACGCAAATTAAATGTATGTTTAATTGTTGAATTGTAGAATCTGGTAAAAAACAGGTTATGAGAAGCATTAAAGGTTCCTACTACCAATTATTGTATATAGAGATTAAATATTTTGCGTCTTTAGTTACCTCCAAGCAACAATTAGGCAGGAGATTTGGGGCTCTACCCTTGGACTTTAGTAGGTTTATCGATTGATTTTCGCTGACACAACGGTCAAAGAGAGAAGGTGGCTATGAAGGTGGGAGATTTCACTGGGATTGCGGACGACTCGCCCGTATTAAATCTATCCCTATCATAGGGATAGAGAGGTCTTGCTTTTGGCAAAATAAAGAATTTTCTCCTTTGGAGGTGAGTAAATACGGAAGGGGCGTACGCAATCCCAGTTAAGGTATCTCTTACCAATCTTAATCTTGTTTTCTCTAAGAAGAATGATAATGGCTTAAACATGATGGTCTCGTTTACTAAAAAGTAACAAAAAGAAACTTTTCCTTGACAGATTCATGAGGAATCAATAAAAAGGCTATACTTAATGAAAATGATGTGGCGGGATAGCTCAGTTGGTAGAGCAGAGGCCTGAAAAGCCTTGTGTCCCCAGTTCAAGTCTGGGTCTTGCCACCATAACATTTTTAATTAGTAATGTAATTATCATCGGCGGGATAGCTCAGTTGGTAGAGCAGAGGCCTGAAAAGCCTTGTGTCCCCAGTTCAAGTCTGGGTCTTGCCACCATAAATTATGGCACTCTTTAGGAGTGCCGTTTTTTTTATAAGAAACCGGAGAATCTCTGAGGAGCCAAGATGCATTTAATTAAGAATATCTCAACCCGTTTAGCCCATCATCCCGATTTAGCCAAAGCTGTAGCTCATAAATTCCAGATAGAAGAGTCTGATTTCCGAATAGTAAATATCATGCGTCGGTCAATTGACAGTCGTAAACATAATAATGTCTGGTTAAATTATTCAGTAGAAGTAGAATTTAAGATAACTCCTCCTCAACATCACGATATTATAGAGGTTCAGCCCAAAGCCGAAAAGCCACTAGAAGCAATTTATATAAATGACAAGAATCCCCTTATTATTGGGTGTGGTCCATCTTCACTATTTGCAGGATTGGCCTTGGTAGAGCAGGGTTTTGCACCTCATTTTTATGAGCAAGGTGAAAGAATAGTAGAGAGAGATGAGAAGGTTAATTATCTATGGCTGCATAATCAATTAGACCCTGATTCTAATGTGCAATTTGGTGAAGGAGGGGCAGGAGCGTATTCTGATGGTAAGCTCACTGCCAGAAACAGAGATCTCTATTCTTCCAAGGTTTATAATTATCTTATTCAGTTTGGAGGAGATAAAAGAATTGCCATAGATGCTCTTCCTCATTTAGGAACTGACGGCATTAGAAAGATTACAACTAAGCTGATCAGCTATCTTGAAGAACAAGGAGCAGTGTTTCACTTCTCTCATAAACTTACAAATATTAAGAGTGTGGGCAATAAACTCGAGCTAACTATTAATAATAACATCTATCAACCTGAGATTTGTCTCTTAGGGATTGGCAACTCTTCGCGTGAACTGTTCACCTCTATGCACAATAGTAATATTGCCATGGAAGCTAAATCTTTTGCCATGGGAGTAAGAATTGAGCACAGCCAAGAGTTTATTAATAATTTATTTTATGGTGATAAATGTGATTTCAATATAACCGGTCCTGCCACTTACAGATTGACTGCCAAAGCCGGTGAGCATAGCGTTTATAGCTTCTGTATGTGTCCGGGCGGTTCTGTTATCTGCGGTTCTTCTGAAGAAAAGGGGATTGTTACCAATGGTATGAGTTACACTGCCCGTGATGGTCGTTATGGAAACTCTGCTATTGTTGCCACGATTGAACCACGCCATTTTGGTAATGAAGTGTTAGCAGGAATGCATTTGCAACAAGAGATAGAACAGAAAGCTTATAGACAATTCTATGAAGCTCCAGCCCAAACAGGCAGAGATTTTCTCAAGAATAAACTTACTCCTAAATTACCTAAAGCAACTTACAAACCGGGAGTCTATAGCAGAAATATGGGAGAACTTTTTCCTCTGACTATTACCAAAGCTTTAGTTACCGGCTTAAAACACTTTAATAAAGCATATCGTGGCTTTACAGATAACGGACTTCTTATCGGTCCGGAAACCAGAACTTCTTCTCCTGTCAGAATAGTTCGAGATTACCAGACTTGCGAAAGCGTTAATACCCCAGGGCTCTATCCTATTGGAGAAGGTGCCGGATATGCAGGCGGGATTATCTCTTCTGCGGTTGATGGGTTTAAGGTGGGGGCGAGGTTTAGGAAGAATAATTAGGACTGGACAAAGAGCTTTCACACGAATTTGCACGAATTAAAACGAATTTGCACGAATTAAATGCATGTTGAACTGTTGAATCGTTGATTTGTTTAATTGTTTAATAGGCTGATATCGGCTGTGAGACCTCTTTAATCCCCAAGGGGATTTTTAAGACCTCACCCCGCCGAAATTCGGCATCCACCTTCGCTAAAGCTTCAGTGGATAGACTCCCTCCCCGGAAACCTTTGAGTACAAAGGGGGTAGGGGATTTGAAGAGCCTCCGAAGCCATTCTCGTCATCGATTAAACAATTAAATAAATAAACGATTCAACATGCAATTAATTCGTGTGAAAATCTTCTTCTTATTAATTATTCAGCGTCTTTCTCTGATAAAGATGAACATCTGTTTGTGGGAAAGGAATATGAATATCATTAGCATCGAATGACTTCTTAACAGCCTCAAGCACGTCCCAATTCACATTCCAAAAATCAGCTAGTGGTATCCAGGCACGGACTTTAATATCAACAGAACTAGAACTTAATGCACCAATTCTCACAAAAGGAGCAGGTTCTTTTAGGATTCTTTCATCCGCTTCTAAAATATCTAAGATAAGTTGTCTGGCTTTGTCATAATCTTCACTATAATCAATATTGAAAGTCCACTCATTTCTGCGTGTCTCTTTAGATGAGTAGTTGAGTATATTTGCATTAGAGAGAGGACCATTAGGGATAACAGCTATTTGATTAGCAGGAGTTCTGAGGATAGTGTGGAAGATTTGAATAGTTTCTACAGTTCCTGAGAATCCCTGAGCTTCAATAAAATCGCCAATTTTAAAAGGTTTTAAGAGAACAATCAGCACCCCACCTGCAAAGTTACTTAGACTACCCTGAAAGGCTAAGCCCACAGCAAAAGCCATAGCACTTATAATTGCGATAAAGGATGTCATCTGAATTCCAACCATCGTTGCCACACTTATAACAACGAGGATTTTTAACAAGATAGATACAATATTTGTTAAGAATTCGCGAAGGGTTAATTCTACTTTAGCCCTTTCTAACCATCTATGCAGTATTCTTGTTAATACTTTTGCCATCCAAAATCCAATTATCAGAGTAACAATACCTAATAATAATTTTGGCAAATACAGAATCGCCATTTCTACAACTTTTGTAATAATTACTTCCCACTTTGGCATAATATGCTCCTTTATATTTTTATTCAATCTTATAGAATTCTATCTGTAAACAATAAACTAATTAGAGTAATTTAGTAAAGCTAAAAAAACTCCCACTTGGAGAAGCAGGAGTTATTTCAATAAAACTAACTATTTATTTCTGATAAAGATGAACATCTGTTTGTGGGAAAGGAATATGAATACCATTCTCATCAAATGATTTCTTAACAGCCTCAAGAACATCAAAGTTTACATTCCAGAAATCAGCTTGTGGTATCCAAGCACGAACTTTAATATTTACTGAACTGTCGCCTAAGTCACCAATTCTCACAAAATAAGCCGGATCCTTTAAAACTCTATCATCTGCTTCTAAAATATCAGAGATAAGCTTTTTAGCTTTTTCAGCATCATCACTATAGCCTATGCCGAAAACCCATTCATTTCTGCGTGTCTCTTCAGCGGAGTAATTGACTACATTTCCATTAGAGAGAGGACCATTAGGGATGATGATTTTTTGATTGGCAGGAGTTTTGAGAATAGTATGGAAAATTTGAATAGCTTCCACAGTTCCTGCATGTCCCTGAGCTTCAATGAAGTCACCAATTTTAAAAGGTTTTAATAAAATAATAAGAACTCCACCTGCGAAGTTACTTAAGCTTCCTTGAAAAGCTAAACCTATAGCAAAAGCCATAGCACCTATAATAGCAATGAAGGAAGTCATTTGAATGCCAATCATGGTGGCAACACTTATGACAACGAGCACTTTAAGCAAGATTGAAATAATGTTGGATAAGAATTCAAGTAGAGTTAGTTCTACCTTACTTCTTTCCAATGCTTTACGAGCAATTTTTGTAACTACTTTCGCAAGCCAAAATCCAATAATTAAAGTAAAAATACCTAATAACACCTTTGGTGCATAGGTAATGGTCATCAATACTGCTTTTTCCGAAATAGTTTCCCAATTCATAATTATTCTCTCCTTAGTTTTTCTTATAGTATCTCTCAAAACAGGAATAAAGCAAATTATTTGTTAGCTGGTAAGGTATTTGATTGCAAAACGTCGTTAAAATAAGGTTAATGTAAATAGTAATTAAGAATTTTATCCACAGGTACACGAATTACACGAAGAAGAAAGAAGGAAAGTGAAGAGGAGATTTAAGAGGTCTGGCGAATTATATCAACCGATATGAATCGATTAAACGATTAAACAAATCAACAATTCAACAGCTTCTTTCAATTGCTAATTGGCATTGTTGTATTTAACAAGCATGATTATGTCTTTTGAGTCTTTTAATATGCTGTTAAGGAAGTTAAATTGCATGTATAATAAATAGAGACTATACTTTGTTATAAATGAATTTACAAACATAGAGAGGATTTATGAAAAGACTGCTACTTTTTGTATTAGCAATGTTACCGATATTGTTATTTAGTGCTTATGTGAAAGATGTTCCGATGGAAGTTACACAACCTGATGGTGAATTAATCAAAATCTTAGCTTCCGGTGATGAATTTCATCATTGGTTTCATAATCAAGAAGGCTACACAATTACCCGTGATGATGCAGGTTATTATGTCTATGCTGACAAACAAGGTGATGAAATAGTCCCAACCAAATATAAAGCAAACGAAGCTATTCCTGCTGAAAAAGGACTTGTTCCGCGGATTAATATTTCCGGTGAAAAGTGGAAAGCCAAAAGAGATGAGTTTTATAATAATTATCCCCGAGTTGAAGAGCGAACCCCAACTACAGGACAGCTAATAAATCTGGTAATCTTTATTAAATTTCAAGGTGAAAGCGATTTTGCCACAGATATTAATTTCTATGATAATATGTTGAATAATCAATCATTAAATGCCAATTCTGTAAGAAATTACTACTCTGAAGTTTCTTATGGACAGATTGATGTTACCGGGGAATTCTTTCCTCCCGTTTCACCCCAAAACACAATTGTAGCCTATGAAGATTCACATCCACGCGGGTATTATGAAGCTTATTCTAACTCCAATCCCATCGGTTATACAGGTGGCGATAATGGTGAAGAAAGAGGACTAAGAGAACACACGCTTCTGGCTAATGCTGCCGAATATGTTGAATCGATGATTCCAACAGATCTTGCTATTGATGGTGATAATGATGGGTATGTAGATAATGTTATTTATATCATCAAGGGAAGTACTAATAATTGGGCTTCGTTATTATGGCCTCATCGCTGGAGCTTATATTATGCAGAAGCTTATATTCACGGCAAGCGAGTTTGGGATTTTAACTTCCAATTAGAAACCCATTTAAATAGTAGCGGAACCAGTGTTATGTGTCATGAACTGTTTCACTCTTTAGGAGCTCCTGATTTGTATCGTTATGATTCTGATGGAGATCCGGTAGGAATTTGGGACTTAATGTCTAATAATACCAATCCACCTCAACACATGATGACCTATATGAAGCACTATTATGCAGGTTGGATTCCTAATATTACAAAGTTGGAAGAGAGTGGTACTTATTCAATTTATCCTATTGCTTCAGCCACAAATAATGCTTTTAGAGTTCGCTCTTGGAACTTCCAAGAAGAGATATATTTAGAATATAGAAAAATTAAACCTCTCTTCGAATCTGCTATTCCGAGTAGTGGATTATTAGCTTATAAGATTAATGGCAACTATGCGGGAGAAGGTAACGCTGGCGGACCTCCTGATGAAGTTTTTGTCTATCGCCCGGGTGGCGGTCCTAATGGAGGTGGTGCGATTGGGTCAGCTCCGTTCAATAACAACAATAATCATTTTGGTCATAACTCTTATCCACCGGCAATGGGAACTAACGGTAGCTTTACAGGTCTTGACATCTATGATGTTGTAGTAACACAAGATTCTGTTACTTTTAAAATAGATATTTCGAACATTATTTTGACCTCCTTAAACAGTGGAGAATCCTTAGTTTCAGGTGGAGAGAGAGAAATTACTTGGATTAGAAAAAACTCTGTTACCGATATTCTGCTTGAATACTCAGTAAATGGTGGCAATAGCTGGTTGGATATTGCTTTTACAACAGGTAATACCGGTAGCTATAATTGGCAAATTCCGGAGATTGATTCTGAAGAAGTGCTGATTAAAGTTACAGAGATAGCAACCGGTAAATATGATGTGATTAATCAACCTTTGACTATTATTTCAGAAGTTGCTGCCCCTGTATTAGTTGCACCTGAGAACACTGCTTCCGGCATTGATACAAACCCTATGATTATTTGGCAGGAAGTTATGGGAGCTACAGAATATAACCTGGAATTAGCTGAAGATGATAGTTTTGAAACTACTCTTTATACAGAAACTACTCCTCATGCTCACTTCCAAATCCCTAGTCTAGACTCTTTTACAGACTACTACTGGCGTGTGCAAGCTGTTAATAGCACTCTCACAAGTGATTATTCTGCTATCTATAGCTTTACCACAGGAGACTTTACGACTGTTCCTAATTCTCCGGAGCTAGTTGCACCTATTAATAATGCTGTTTTTGTTCCTTTTAATAATGTTCTGTTTGAATGGGAACATATTTTCTCAGCAGAAACTTATACACTACAAGTTTGTAAGAATGTCTATTTCTACGCTGATTTAATCGAAACAGAGAATCTAGAAACTTCAACTTTTAATATTACTAATTTAGAACCAATTACCCGCTACTATTGGAGAGTTAAGGCTCATAATCAGTTTGGCTCTTCAGGTTGGACGGGTATTAATCAATTTGTTACTGCTCAAACTGTACCAAATGATAATGATATCTCGCAATTAGTAACAGGCTATAATGGTAATTATCCAAATCCTTTTAATCCTGAAACTACCATCTCTTTCACTGTTGGTGCTAACTCTGCAAAGAGTGCTCAACAGGTTGTAGGAAAAATATATAATCTTAAAGGACAGCTGGTTAAAGAACTGGTTAATGAAAAACTTACTCCTAACAAATATAACTACACTTGGAGAGGTGATGATAATCAGGGAAAAGCTGTCGCTTCCGGTGTTTATTATCTCAGATTGAATGTAGGGGATGAGGTTAGAACAGGTAAAATGGTAATGCTAAAGTAATAAATGATTTAATATCGTAGGGGCATCCCTTGGTGGGTGCCCTATTTTCTTGTCTGATCAAAACAAGGGATCCAAAAAGTCAATATCCATAATAAAGCATTGACCGATAGTGGTACTAAATTCTTCATTCCTTTATCGATACTCTCTTTCACAACATTTCCAATTGTTAATTCCATGTAATCCTCCTAAGATTATTTAAATTACATCTAACTAAGACAAAATAAATGTATTTTCTCTTTTATATATAAGTTGGATTAATCTTATCTATCTGCACAAAATAATAAGGGACTTGAAATTAATCAAGTCCCTCATTTTTTCACTTAAGAGATTGTTATTTACATGCTATTTCATCAATTATTTCATCAGAATACATTTATGAATCAGAGTTTTGTTATCTGCTTGCATTCTAAAGAAGTAAACGCCGCTGGCTGTAGGATTATTGTTACTATTAGTACCATTCCAGACAACAGTGTGCTTACCTGCATCATATTTATCATTTATTAAAGTCTTCACTTTTTGTCCTTTGAGATTATATATTTCAAGTTTAACATTACCACTATTCTTTAGATTAAAGCTAATTGTTGTTTCCGGATTGAAAGGATTTGGGTAGTTTCCATAGAGCTCTGTTGTGAGCAGTGGTTCTACACCATTATCATTAGGAACAACGCCGTCACTAGATCTGACTGTAAAGCTATCTAACATCATTAAGAAGCCTTCCGGACTCATCACATGAAGAGCTAAATAAACACTCTCATTATCATAATCTTCTAAGGAGTAGATATACTTCTTCCATTCTGTAGGAACGATTTCACCTTCCTGAGAAGTAGGAATCAACTCATGGAAGTCTGAAGGATTCTTACCTGTAGTTGAAACCATAAGCTTGAAGTTATCAGTTCCATATTGTTGAGTGAAACTTTTCGCCATGAAGGAGATAGATGAACTTGAACCCAGTGCTAATTGAGGAGTAATTAACCAATCATTGTTTACTACTTCTTCAGAAGCAAAATGGGCTATATATTTATCGCCATCAGGAGCTGTGAATTCAGGAAACTCAATTGGCGGTGTAACTGTTAGCGGATTAAAGATTATGAAGGCATACGGTTCTGCCATATTGTACCATTCATACCCTTGAATACCGAAGTTGTTAGCCCCATCAAGATTGTGTAGTGTCCATGGTTCAAACTCAATTGAGAAGTCGTTGTAGGCTTCAAAACTGTCTTCAAAGAGTACTTCCGCCAACTCTCCAAACGAGATAGATACGCTATTAGAAGGTGCGGAGAAGCCTGCCGGATTCTCATAATACGCAACCACTTGATAGCTGTATTCATAGCCGTCTAATGCTGTTTGGTCAACATAAGAAGTTCCGGTTATTACTGCAGGATTGATAGCAAAGCCATCTCTTTTTACAGTGTAGCCAAATAGCTCGCCATGGTCAGGTGTCGGAGCATTCCAAGTGAGGGAGATTCCGTTTGAAACCACTGAAGCTTCAAGGTTAGTTGGAGCAACAAAGTGATATGCTGCCATATCTAATTTATACTCACCATAAGGATTAAACCATTCTGTTTTACTGGAACCATCAACAATGAGGAAGTAGTCGCCTGCTTGAAGTTCCATAAACATCAGAACAGAATCGAATCCACGAGTTTGCTCTCTTTCTCCGGTTCTTCTAATCCCCATATCTTCACTATCATCATTATAATAGAGATAATTATAGGCATCCGGATAGACATCTGCAGAATAGACAGCAATCTTACTATCCCAATCTACCTGAGAAATCGCAGCGTGAACAATCATATCACTTGCTAACGAGAATTTATAAACCACATCATTTGCATCATCAGGAACATAGTCGAAAGGCAGAGTATAGTTATTATCAAACATTTCAGTATTGCCATAAGCAGTATAATTACCATTCTCAAACTCCACTAAGACAGGATCGTCAATAGTGTTTCCTTCTGTTCCAAAGGCAAATCCATCAAGCTCGATTTCATACACAGAGTCGGAAGTTGTTATTGCAACAAAAGCATTTTTCTGTCCGGCAGAGGTTGGTCTAAAAATAACTCCAAACTCTAACTGATTGTCAGTTAAGCCTATTGGATAGCTGTTGGTATCTATGATGATGAATTGGTCAGCATTATCACCGGTAAGGGCAACGGATTCTATATTTAGAGTTCCAATACCGACATTATTAACTCTGAAGTTTTTTCTCTGCGACATGGCAGTAACTTGAGTTAATGGGAAGTGTTGGTTTTCCGGGAAAGTACTAATGATTGGTTCGGTTGCTTGCTCACCAATATAAAGATTATCGATGAAGAGCTTACAACTTGGTGTTGGGAAGGTAGATTCTGCATAGAAAGCTAGCACTACTTCACCACTATAATCATTTAACATAATAGATTCAGTTTGTCCTGAATTAGAAATAAAATCATTACTGTTCCAAGTTTTGATAATAGAATCTTCGTTCCATGTTTCGCCACCATCTTGAGAGATAAGAAGCATAAGCTTGTCATCAAAACCAAGGTGTCCTTGTTCCGTAGTAGTGATTTTTGTAAGAGCAAGGTCGAATCTGATTTCATTTTCTGAATCAGGGTCGTTGCCTAAATCTATGACAGGTGAGACTAGCCAGTGATCACTATTAGTAGTTGAATATTCAATGGCTAAGGCTCTGTTGTTTCCCTCTTGGTTACCAAAGCGAGAGATTCCCCAACCGAGGAAAGTATTAACAATCCGGTTGTTGTCATTCTGGTCGAACAATCCTTTAAATTCAGTCCAACCGAGAGGGAAGAACGGCATTGAGGTGTAAGTATCGAAGTTATCTTGATGAGGCACAGTAAGGTTGTTAAACTCTGCAGTAGTAAAAGTCCAGAGAGGATAGCTGTTAGCTTGTCCGGCATTATTTGCAGGGATTACTTGCCAATAATAGCTTGTGTTTGGTTCAAGATTAGTAACTACTTTTGAGTTGATATTTCCTAACTCTTCATTATCATAAATGTTGCTAGGAGGGTTGTTGGTACCAAACTTCAAAATATAGTTATCCGCAGTTACTACTCTATTCCAGTAGAGGGCTGTAGTTCCATAAACATCTTCTGTATTATATTTTGGATAGATATTTGTAGTTTCCAAAGGAGGATTATTCACTGTCAATGGAGGTAGAAAAATATCATCAATTCCAAAGGCATAGGATTCATTAGTATTCTCAAAATGATGGAAGGCAAGATAGATATCCTGTCCCACATAAGCAGAAAGATCGATTTCTCTGCGTGCCCAAATTTCGGAAGTTGTCTCTTCAGTAAAGAGAGTAGTTGAGAAAGCATAAATGCTTGTATTATTGGTAGTTGAAACTTTTATAGAGTATGAATCACCTGTTACTTCAGGGTTCATAGGTCTGACATAATAAAGCATTGAATCATTCTCTCTTACAGTAACTTGCGGAGAAATTATCCAGTTATCGGGATGATACACATCGCCCCACATGGAAGTCGTGTTACTCATCATGAAGTTTTCACCGGTTCTGGCATAAGTACCTGACCACGGTCTCCATTGATTTTCATCACCATCATTATCAAATCTTACCCAACCATCAGGAGGGAAATTCTCATTCTCAAAGCTTTCATAATAGACATTCTCATCAAAAGCAAAGCCTGTGAGCTCAATAGGATAATCACCGGCATTAGTTGAGATTATTATTTCCTCAGTGATACTACCTGCTTCTACTGGAGTGAAACGAGCACCAAGAGAATAGCTGTTCTCACTAATTTCTAACGGTAAAGCACCGTTGAAGAAAAGTTCGAAGTTATTGCCATTCATACTAATACTATTAACAATAAAGGAAGTTTCGCCATTATTAGTGATAGTGAAGTTCATGATTTGTGAGCTGTTACCCATCACCATTTCTGTATAATCATGGCTAGCAGGTGTAACGACAACATTAGCTTCTACAGTTTGAATAGTAGCATCAATATCTAATTGATAATTTCCTGCAGCAGTTCCATAGGCATCAATTACCACTAAATAACTACCTGCTTCCAGAGCTATTTCTTCAAGAGCTGATTGAGTTACAGAACCACTATAATCATCATTGTAGAAAAGATAATTATTGCTTCCGGGAATAACATCGTCAGTATAGATGGCTAACTTTGTGTTAAAATCGGAGTTTAAAAGTGAGAAGTCAACAACTGCACTGTTATCTATGGTTAAAAGATAGATAACATCTTTGCCATCACTTCCGGGTAAATCATAGTCATCATAGTAGTTATGAGTTGTTCCTGAAGCGGAAAAATTACCATTCCCGTCGAGTTCTATAACAATAGCATTCTCAACAAGATCGCCGGGAAGTGGCTCATAACCTAAGCCTGAAACAGGAATTTCTACTACTCCGATATCAGTGTTAATCATTAAGTTTGCACTATGTGTGGCTGCTGTTTGTGGAGTGAATTTTACTTCAACTTCGATAGTATTAGAAGATAATTCTATATGATATTCATTAGAATCTGTTAGTTGGAAATTCTCTTCATCAGACAAAGAGATGCCGGTAATTCTGAGATTTCCTGTGCCAATATTAGAAAGAGTGATAACCTGATTCTCAGAACTGCTTCCTACAGATAAATCAGCAAAAGTAATTTCACTTAAAGAGGTTCCTAAGAGAGGAGTTTCTTCATCAGGAAGCACTTTAAAATTATCTACATAAACATTAACATCAGCATTGGAAACAGTAGATTCACCATAGAAGGCAACTTTTACTAAGCCTGAATAATCGGCTAAAGAGATGACAATATTCTCACCTAAATGAGAGATTTCATCTTCAGTACCCCATCCCCTTAGAATGTTATTAGAACTCCAAGTTGTACCATTATCGGTAGAAATTAAAATAGCAAAGAGATCGTCGTCACCTAAGGTAGCAGGAGTTTGACCATTCCAAGGAGTTAAGCCTAAATCGAAAGTAAGCTCGTATTCATTATTTGCTAAATCAATTGTTGGTGAAATTAGCCAATGTTTGCCACTTGAACCATAAATGTTAAGTCTGGCAGATCCAATATTGCCATCATTACAGAAGCCATCAGCTGCCCAATTACTAGTTGTTGTGGATTCAAATTGGGTATCTACACTCATGATTCCTTTAGCTCTTGTCCAGAACAAAGGAGGGAAGGTATCAAACAGCTCTGTATGCGGAGGGGTAATAGTAGAGTTAAGTTCGGTAGTGAAAGACCAATTTGCCTCAACTACAGATTCTCCATTATCATTAAATCCTACTACATTCCAGTAATAAGTTGTATTCCACTCTAGGTCTTGAGGAGAATAAGAGGTAACATTTCCCACATTATAACTATTTAGAATATTATCAGCTTCAGGATTGCTTCCTAAAGAGATGTAATATCCCTCTGAAAATGGGTCTGCATTCCAAATAAGCTCTGTGTCTCTAGCTAAATCTGTAGCTTCATTAGCCGGATTTAGTAAGATAACTGCTAATGGTTCTTGGTTAGCTGTGTCAAATTCAGGTAAGACAATTTGGTCAATATGAGTATAACGATCGGCAATTCTCTTGAATCCGATATAATAACTACCAACAAAAGAGCTTAAATCAACATTAATAGTTGTGTAGATTTCAAAGAAGTTGGTTGTAGAAAGAGTTGTCCAATCAGTAGCATTCGCTGAGATGGCAACTTCAATTCCGCCTGGATTAGAATAGCCGTTAGCAGCATGAAGGATTACCCTGTCAGTAGCCTTGATGTCTAATTTAGGAGTAATTAAATATTGATTAACTCCATTAGAACAGATAGCACTGTGCGTTCCGGAATAGGGGTAATCAGTGGATTGACGCCATTGATTATCTGTATTAACCCAACCACTTGGAGGGAAAACACCTTCAAAGGATTCAACCACATTATAAGCTTCAATCCCGATTCCTTCTAAAGAAACTTCTCTATCTACTCCGCCATTACTAGTGATAGTTAAAGTTGAATTATATACATTAAACGCTGAAGGAGTGAATGTTACTTCTAAAGTAAGAACACCTTCATGAGGAATTAAAGATGAGTAATCTGAAACTGTAAAAGCTTCTGCATTACTGTTAGCAATATTGGTGATGTTCAACTCACCAATACCGATATTTGTTATATTAAGAGCTTGTGTACTTGAAGTTGCTAATAATGCAGGCTCAAATACTAACTCTGTCTTGTCTAATGAAATAATAGGAGCATTAGCTAATTGAGAGACAATAACTTGCCCTTCAACTACATCAAGGTCATAAGGGTCGTCGCCCATAACTTCATAGCTTATAGCCTGGTCGCCTGTAACACTTGGATCTACAGTAACTGACACACTTACATTATAGTTTCCAATAATAGTTCCGTTACCGCTACCTGTCCAGCCAGCCATTTGTCCCCACATGATTTTTCGTCCGCTAATGTTAGCAGATTCGTTACCAAGAGGTGTCGCTGAGGTAGGAAGCATTCCTTGAGGGAATCTTAATTCTACAAAGTCAGCATGATCCCAACCGGAACCGGTTACATTAATATCAAAGTTTAAAACGTTAGATGAATCCGGAGTGTAGTTAGTGTTGCAAGTAATTTCACAACCGATCGCTCTACTCTCGGCATTCAAATTAACAGCACAAATCACTGCTAGCACGAGCAAAATTATACATTTTGTTTTCTTCATAATTTCTCCTTAATAGAATTTTACTTTTGGTGGAAGTATTCTCTCTCAAATTGCTCTATAGTGATTCCTTTATTCCAATGTATATCAAACACTTCTGTTAAAATTGAAACTAATCCCTTATTAGGAACAGATAAAAACGCCAGATAGTCAGGAGTTTCAGAATGGTCTATTAAGTGGAAAATCACATGCACATCATCAAATATGATAAACTTAATTGGGACTTCATCTGTTAATCTGATAATCTCGCCCGAAGCGCGGCTTTTCTTAGCTAAAGCTAGAAATTCATCTAATCTGTCGTATTCAATTTGGAGAAGTGTCCTGTTATCAATGTTAAAATTATGACTCAATTCATCAATATCATCCCACTCTGGATCGTGTTCTGTTACCATATAAGGAGGTTTGGAAAAGGAGAGAATATACTTCTTTGTCTTAGGAATCAATTCTTCTACCTTGTTAACGAGAGTGTTGCGATTAAGGATGAGTTCAATTTTAGTCATTGTGTTTTGTGTTTGATGAACCTGCTCAAAGATAGGTTGGAAATGTTCTTGAGCTTGACTCAACATATTCCGCTTATTCTCAAGTTCATCAAGATAATATTTAAATGCCTGTTTAGGACTATTTGCTTTGTAAATTTTGGTAGGTCCTGGATATTCAGAAATAAAACCTTTGATTACAAGAGAATTTAACATCTCATACACTTTTGCTCTTGCTATTTTAGCAGCCGTAGCAATAGTGCTGGCAGTAGCTTCACCTAGCTTTAGAAGCGTGTAATAAGTCTTTGCTTCATAGTTAGTTAATCCAATCTCTTTTAAAGAATCTATTTCCTGTTTCATAATTACCCCATATATTAGTTGTTGTCTCCGTCAGGGACACTATGGTCAAAATAAAGAGTAATAGGATTTATGTCAAATGATATTTTGCTTTATTAGATATTTTAATATTGAATTACAGATAGAGCTGTCTGATTTGCTTAGTGGTTAGATGGGGGGCAGAGCAATTAGCAATTAGTAATTAGCAATTGGACAGAACCAGAGTTAAGATTGATAAACAGCCTCTTAATTCCCCTCTTCACTTTCGAAGAAAGTTTCCGGCGTGTGATGGCGAAGCTTTCTACTTCACTAAAGTTTCGTAGGATGTATTAGCGAAGACTCAAGAGGGGTGCCGAATTTCGGCGGGGTGTGGGTCTTAATTTCCCAAAGGGATTAAATGAAAAACGGTCAAACTATTTAGGAATGGACAGTGATTTGTACCCAGGGTCAATTTTGCAAGCAAAATGAAACCCTGGGCTAATTTATGTAATCCTTCCAGGATTTAGGAGATTTATTCTTTTCCCTTTTTAATCCACTGGGCAATTTGAACAGTTCTTTTAGCTTGATGTTTCACTGCATCTTCTACATCTTCTATCATCTTGCCATCTTGTCCTTGAGTTACAGATGTTCCGTAAGGGTTTCCTCCTGCCTTATATATTGACACATCAGTGTATCCGGGAGGAACAATAATAGCTCCCCAGTGCATGAATGTAGTATATAAGGAGTGAATTGTAGCTTCCTGTCCTCCATGAGGATTCTTAGCTGAGGTCATTGCAGATACTACTTTGTTAGTTAATTTCCCTTCTGACCAGATTCGTCCTTGCAAATCAAAAAATTGCTTCAATTGGGAGCTTATATTACCAAATCTAGTTGGTGTAGAAAAGATAATCGCATCTGCCCAGACTAAATCATCTGAGGTCGCGATAGGTATATCTTTAGTATCTTTTATATTTGCCATCCATGCCGGATTATTCTCTATTGCTTCTTTAGGTGCAAGCTCAGCTACCTGTAAAAGTCTTACTTCAGCTCCTGCTTCTTCTCCTGCTTCTTTAGCCCATCTAGCTAATTGTGTATTTATGCCGGTAGTACTGTAGTAAATTACTGCTAGTTTAACTTTATTCATTTTATTTATCCTTTGTTTGTACGGTCGTGAGTAATTTGACCGTTTCTATTATTATTTCATTTATTTCACCCTTTCAGGGTTAGTTTTGGTTTTGTGTACCTATACCTGTGGTTAATTCTTGAAATACAAGAATACAACACACAGGCTAAACTATTGATTCCCAAGGGGATTAAAGAAGCTTAATCTCAGTTTATAATCAGCGAACCAATTCTTCATTCTTCTTTCTTATCTGTCTTAATCTATCTTATCTGCGTTATCTGTGTTCCATGTATTTTCTTTTTCTTCCAATTGCTAATTACTCATTACTAATTGCTAATTAAAGTCTTATTCCCACTCAATTGTTGCCGGTGGCTTAGAACTAATATCATAAACAACTCTATTCACTCCGCGAACCTCATTAATAATTCTATTTGAGACTCGTTTTAAAAATTCATAAGGAAGCTCAGTCCAATCAGCAGTCATACCATCTGAACTATTAACAGCTCGTAAAGCACACACATTTTCATAAGTTCTTTCATCACCCATAACGCCAACAGATTGAATAGGTAGAAGCACTGCAAATGCTTGCCAGGTAGTATGATATAATCCTTTATCTCTTAATTCAGAGATGAAAATATGGTCAATGTTTTGTAATAAAGTAACTTTCTCAGGAGTAATATCACCGATGATTCTCACTGCCAGCCCGGGACCGGGGAAGGGGTGTCTATCTACAAGAGTTTCTCCTAAACCAAGCTCTCTGCCTACATTACGAACTTCGTCTTTGAATAATTCTCTGAGAGGTTCAACCAATTGCATATTCATCTTTTCAGGTAAACCACCCACATTATGGTGAGATTTAATAGTAGCTGAAGGTCCTTTAAAAGAGACGCTTTCTATGACATCCGGATATAAAGTACCTTGAGCTAGGAAGATAGCTTTAGGGAACTTCTTAGCTTCTCTGTCAAATATTTCAATAAAAGTATTGCCAATTATCTTTCTCTTTTGTTCAGGATCGGTAACTCCTGCTAATTTAGTTAAGAAGATGTCAGCAGCTCGGACTGTGTTAAGCTTCACACCAAAGCCATCTTTAAAGATTCGTTCTACTTCCTGCACTTCATTCTTTCTTAATAAACCATTATCCACAAAGATAGGGATGAGGTTGTCTCCGATAGCTTTGTAAAGAAGAGCACACGCTACAGAGGAATCTACTCCACCGGAAAGTCCGAGGATTACTTGATTATCACCTACTTGCTTTCTGATTTGCGAAACTGCTCCTTCTATAAAAGAAACAGGACTCCAATCTTTAGAAAATCCGGCAAGGTCAACAAAGTTGGAGATCATCTTATAACCGTTGGCAGTATGTACAACTTCCGGATGAAATTGCAAGCAGTACATAGGTTTATCTTTATGTTTAATTGCCCCGTATTCACAATTATCAGAATAAGCTAAGCGTTCAAATTCAGCATCAATGTTATGAACTTTGTCGCCATGGCTCATCCAAACTATCTCCTCTTGAGCTAAACCTCGGAAGATATTCTCATGGTTAACTATTTTAAGCTTGGAATAACCAAATTCTCGTTCCTCAGATTTATCAACCTTATAGCCTGACATGTGGGCTATAAGTTGCATTCCATAACAGACAGCAAGAATGGGTAACTTCATCTCTAAGATTCTTTTATCAGGAATAGGAGCATCTTTAGCATAGACACTGTAAGGACTTCCTGAAAGAACCAGAGCTTTAGGCTGTTTTGCCAAGACCTCTTCATAACTTATATTAAAAGGAACTATCTCGCAATAGACCTTCATCTTTCTTATTTGTTTAGCAATAAGTTGCGTGTATTGAGAACCAAAATCTAATATTAACAATAATTCGTGACTCATCTATTTTCTCCTACGGGGTTATATCCTTGAATCTAAACCAATAAAGGGATTTTCTAATTTCTCTCTATCTATGGAAGTGAATCCACCATGACCGGGAATGACAATTGTAGCATCCGGAAGTTTAAACAATTTATCTTGAATAGCACTTTTTATGGCTTCAAAGCTTCCTCCGGGGAAATCTGTTCTGCCTATACTAAGCTGAAAAAGAGTATCACCACTAATCAGAACTCCTTCTCCATAAAGAGAGATGCCACCTTCGGTATGACCCGGAGTATGAATAACGCGTAAAGCTTTATCGCCCAACTTTATCTCATCTCCCTCTTTAAGAATAATATCAGCAGCCGGAGAGACAATATCTTGTCCCATAAAAGCACTAAGATTCTTCTTGCTATCTATCAACATCTTTTTATCTAATTCATGAATCATGATGGGGCAGTTCAAGGCGTCTTTGAAAAATCCATTACCACCAATGTGATCTGCATGTCCATGAGTGTTAACGATATACTTAACTTTCAGTTCTAATTTCTTAATCTCATTTAATAAAGCAGAGGAACTGTTTCCCGGATCAATCAGAATTGCTTCTTTACTCTTTTCTTCCCATAGTAATATCGTATTTGTGCCATATTCAGGCACTATATTAAAAATTTCATACTTCATATTTTAAACCTTATATATTTATTAGCATTGTTTCTAACTCTTCTCGCGGGAGAGGAGCCAATTCTAGTTTATTCTCTAATTCAAACTTCTTGCCATATTCAACTTCAGCAGTTGGCTCAGTCAATTTGTTTATATAGCTCAAAATTACCCTTCCTGCCAGCTTAATCTGCTCTTCTGTGATATTTTCACCTAGCAGAACACCAAGAGGACCTGCCATTTTTGTAGCCTTAATCACTATCTCATCTGTTAGGCGAGGCGTGATATAATCATTATCATACTTGGTTCTTGTAACGATTAGAAGCAAATTCTCAGATATTCTCACCCTTCTGCCTTGTTGCAAAAACTTCAGATATTTCGGAGTAAGCTGGTCATATTTTAAGAGATCAGTAACCTTTTCTCCAACTTGCTTTTCAGTAAGAAGACAACCACCACCGGGATTCTCAAAATCCTTGATGCCTAACTCTTTAGCCATGGCAATTTGAGGCTGTCTGCTCCTGCCATTAAAATCTAACATCTCTTTTTTATCTACCCAACCTTCTGTGATTGGTTTTGTATCAGCAAGTAGTTTTTGACATAACGGACGAACTATCAGATCTTTAACACCACTAAGCTTAGCTACAGAATTCATGGAATCTCTGCGCTGCGACATTGGTCTTTGTCCTATAACTTCGCCACTGATAATGAAATCAGCATTATACTTTTCTAATAGCTCGGCAGCTTTCCTGAACATCATGCCATGACAATCTACACAAGGGTTCATAGACTTGCCAAAGCCATAACGAGGGTTCTTTAAAACTTCAACCAACTCTGGTGTAACATCAACAACCTTTACATTTAATCCAGCTATTTTAGCTCCCTGCCTGGCTTTAGAGGCAGAATAAAAAGGACTTTCAAAGAATATCGGAACTACCTCGTAGCCCAAATTCTGCATATGTAATACGGATAATATGCTATCTAATCCACCTGAAAAAAGGGCTATCGCTTTGTGTTCTCGCTTCATCAAATCTCCATCTTTTGTTTCTTTTGTATTATCTCTCACAATCATATCTTACAACTTTTATAGCACAGCAATTTGTCAAGAGGAAATGGGGAATAAATGAAATTATGAGGGGGTGAGGGGGAGAAATAAAGAAAAAATTTTGCTTGAAGGCAAAATGAGACCCTTGGCTAATTTATATAATCCTTTCAGGATTTAAGAGGTTTCCACAAATTCCAATCTATGATAATCTATGAAAATTAGTACAAAGATTTATTTTCTCTTTTTCTTCTTTGTGTAATTAGTGTAATCAGTGGATAGATCTCATCAATTATTAATTAATCAAGAGTTTATCTTGACAGTTAACCGCTACGCATAACAATTAAACTGTCGGTTTATTTAATTTCAGGATATAAAGTGATTAATGATTAAAAAGGATATAACAATGCAGAAAGGTTTATCAGAAAGGAAGCAACGCGAGTTTGATTTAAGAAGAACATATATAATTGATAAAGCAGAGAAATTGTTCTATGAGTTTGGTTACGAAGCAGTTACTCTTAATCAATTGGCAGAAGCGGTTCATTACACCAAGGCAACTCTCTACACCTATCTTTCTTGTAAGGATGAGATATATTTGGAAGTGTACTGCCGTGGATTTGAGAAAAGAACAGAACATCTCTATCAGAATATGAAGCATTGTGATACTGGTTTTCAGGAAGTGCAAAGTTTTGGAGAAGCATATTTTAATTTCTTTAAGGAGAATCCGGAAATTCTTTTTCATCAACAATATTTAGATTTTAGACCTGTTGACTTTGACAAACTTCCCGAACAATTAGTTGCTAGATTTATGCAGTTAAATGAGAGAAGCTCAAAGCTTGTTATTGCTGCTTTACAAAAAGGTATTGATGATGGTTCGATTAAACCGGACTTAAAAATAGATTATTTCTTGGGACATTTGGTGCTTACTCTTAGGGCGTGTGCTTCGGCTGTTGTCAGTAGAAAGAAAATAGTGCTGAATCATCCGTTCTCGGAAGAGACTAATGCGAAGTGGTATAGTGATTATTTGGAGCTTATATTGTCAGCAATCAAGGGGAAGAAGGACAATTAGCAATTAGCAATGAGCAATTAGCAATTGAAAGAAAAGACTTTTACACTAATTAGCACGAATTAAGACGAATTAACACGAATTAAATGCATGTTGAATTGTTTAATTGATTGTTAGTGGATGCGATACCTCTTAAATCCCCTTTGGGATAAATAGTTTAGCCTGTGTGTTGAATTCTTGTATTTCAAGAATTAGCCACAGGTACGGATGTCAAAAACAGACATATCCCTGAAGGGGATTAATAGAAAAACGGTCATATTATTTAGGACTGGACATGAAGAAAAGAAGAAGTGTTTAACACCAAAGCACAAAACCACACAAAAAAAACACAAAAAAAAACACAAAAAAGAAAGAATATTAGCCACTGAAAACACTGAAAATACAGATTGAGATGGATACGCTACCTCTTAAATCCCCTTGGGGATAAATAGTTTAGCCTGTGTGTTGTATTCTTGTACTCAAGAATTATCCACAGGTACAGATATAAAAAAGACCTATCCCTGAAAGGGATCAATAGAAAAAACAGTTAAACTATTTAGGATTGGACATGAAGAAAAGACCACACCCCGCCGAAATTCGGCACCCCTCTTGAGTCGTCGCTAAAGCTATGCCTTCACACGCCGAGATTTAAGGCTTTCATTGCTTTTGCAATTAAGCACTCAAGGATGAGTGCGTTCCCAGTGAAGAGGGGAATTAAGAAAACAAAATCTCGCTTGGGTAAATATCCTGAAAAGGAGATGCAAAATGTTGAAAACACAAAATATTGAAAATTCAAAATATTGCGTCTCTACATGTGAGGAAGAAGAGGATTTTAAACAATAAAAAAGGACGTAGTAAATACGCCCTTTTTGTCTCTATAATTAATTATCTATTTATCTGTTTATTGTCCGACAATCTTCAAAGCCTTGTCAGCATTTTTATCACTTACTAAAATGATAGGACCGGTACAGCCCATACCTGTTTCAGCATAGATATTTTCTTTCCACAACTTCTGAGCAAAATCTTCAATATCAAGAATATCAATACCGGAGATTTGGAAAGTAACAATCTCTTTAGGAGGCATTGCTACTTCAGCATTATCTTCAGCAGATTTTTCAGCTTGTTTGAAGAGGTCATCTAAACCTGCTTTTTGTGCACTTCTTAATTCTTCTGCATTAATCTCCATAATCTTATGGGAAGCTATTTTAGCACAATAAGAGAGGGCAGAGGCAATTTGAGAAGCACCGGAAGCACGGGAAATAATATTGACTAACTTTTGTGGATTATCAGGGCAGGTAGGTAATCCGGGACCATAACCGGCACCGGTTGTTTCATAATTTCCGCCACTATTAAAAGAGGAGAACATTTTGATTAGCAAGTTACCTGTCAGAGAATCACACACCATGATATCAGGGGTAGCTAATAAAAGGTCATTACCTCTCATCACGCAACCGCCGTCAGCACGAGCAGATTCAGCAAAGTTTATCTTATAGCCTTTAGCTACCAATTCTTTGAGTAATTTCTCAACTTGGCGAGCACCTTCTACATTAAGAATACCAACTGTTGGTTCGGCAATTCCACTAGCTTTAGCTGCAGAAATTCCGAGGATAGTATTCTTTACCATAGCTTCCACTCTTTTAAAAGCAGAAGTACCGGTAGTAGTAGCAATGAACATCTCTTTACCGAAAGCCGGAGTAGTTACTTTTCCTACAGTAGAAGTCCCGATTGAGAAATCATAATGTAAAGTTACAGCACCGTCTATCTTATTCTCTTTAAGAAGTTTGTTCATAATAGAATGAGCTTCTTCAAGAGTTTCTGCCGGATAATGTTCAATATTTGCTACAGCTTGACCAATCAGAATAAGATCATACTCTTTGGGGTTCACAAGCTTAACGACATCTTCCCACAGCTTATCACTGTGTTCGCTACCAATAGTAGTGAGGGCAATTCTTACTTTAGAAGCATAATCGCCTTTAAGAATGTCATTAGCAATCTGTTTGAATGTTTGAGCAACAACTTGTTTGGAGTTCATCTTAAACCTCTTCTGTGTTACTTAATAATTCAGCAGTTTTAAGCATTGCTTCAGCTATCATCTTCTTAATTTCTTCTTTATCAAAGCCACTGTCAGCTTTTTTGGTTTCTAAACCAGGGTTTTTCTCAACTACAAATGAGATACCGTCAAATAGATTTGTCATTCTTCCGAGGAAGAGAGAACCTTTACCGATAATCATTAAGTTGTCATAGTCACCTGCAAGGATTCTATCTCTACCGTGTCCAAGAACCGGAACACCTGAAGGGATATGACCTTGAGTTGGAGCAAAGCCTGTGTAGCCATGTTGGGCAACGAAGTTAGGCATTTCTGTTCTTTCTAACTGACCACTTTTCACAGCCAGAGCTGCAATCATTTTAAGGTTCTGCACAGGAACATCACCGGCACCGGCAGGAACAGTCATTTCAGGAATTTGCATTTCTGCAGAGTATTTAGCAATATCAGGAATTTTCAAGCCTATTTTTGCTAAAGGAGAAAGAACTAAGGCAGTAGTAACTGCTTGCGGTGAAGAGCCGTGTCCGACAGTGTGAGTACCGACAGAGTCAGTTCTGATAATAGGATTAATGCCATCATTTTGACTAACTAAAACCGCAAATGCACCAAGTACATCTTCAACAATAGGCATCTCTTTTTTGACATGATCTTTACCGTTCATACCGAGTTTAGCAGTGGCACCGCCGGCAACAACGACTACATTTTCAAAGACACCACTTTTCACTAAAGAAGCAGCGTTTACTAAGGCGTGAGCAGGAGCTGCACAGAAGCCTCTCATGTCAATACCTGTAGTGTTTTGTAAGCCAACAACTTCTGCGATTGATTTAGCTACATTACCGCCACCGCGTTGATTTAAATCACCGATAGCTTCTTCTGAGCATTCAATTACATAGCCGACTTTTCCTAAATCAAGATCTTTCACTAAATGAAGTAAAACAAGAACACCTGATGCTTTCACTGATAAGTTTTCTAACATATAATGTGAAGCGAGGTTAGGGTCTGTTTTATGACCGTCAACTACACAACCAACTAATTCACCCTGTTCGTAGAGTCCTTCTGCATGATCAGCAAGATGTTTTTCAATTTCAGCTTTGTCAAGTCCGGTTCTAATTTTATCGGCGAATCTTTGTAGCAATTCATGGTTTTCCATCTTTGCTTTAATCTTAGTTGCGAAAGTTTTTTCTAATTTTACTAAATCAAATACATCAGAAACTTGCATAAGAGCATAGAAAAGATCTTGAGGAAGGATTTCTCCGAATTTACCTTGAGCATTAGCTTCTTTATCATAGTTTGTGTACCATGGTTTAGTAGCTTCAGCTAAGTTTTCGGGAGTCATATTGCCAATATAAGTTTGGTAAGGTGCATAACCAACTACTTCTTTGTAGGAGCGAAGGTTAGCAGTTACTTTTTTTAGATATTCAGAATCAGGGTGTGCTTTTCTCTCTTGAACTTGAGTAGAACCATTATGGAATAACATGTCTGGGGCATGCACTAAGGCATAAGCAGCTTTTTTTATTACAGGGAAATTCATTTGTTTGTCCTCACATAAAATTTAATTAAGCGAGGCTGTCAGCAAAAACCGGCAGCCTCTATATTTAGCTATTTATTCAAAAATAGTTTGTTCAGTTATTTCAGTTTGGAGGGCTTTAAGAGCTTTCTCAACAAGAGCATAACGAAGGATATACTCTTTGTCCATAGGTAAGTTTGGATTACCTAGAGGGTGAGGAATC
>JBAYZI010000026.1:0-23767 GCA_041672585.1 Cloacimonadales bacterium (SeqCode)
CTCAATCTCGTCAACTAATTTCATTTTGAATGCTATACTATAACTTCTGTAATTCTTTCGTACATTTTTTACTTTTTCCATTTCATTACTCCTATTGTTTTAGGGTAACTTATATAGGACGGCACAGTGCGTATTGCATATGTCCTCTTCTCTTAACCATGGATTCTCTGCTTATACCTCGTATAATATGCGAGAACTAAACGAGCTACCCTCTAAGGTGCCAAGGAGAACCGACAGATTTGGCAAAAGAACATTTTTTATTCAAATCAATTCAATATTGTTAGAAGACTGTAACATATGTGAGTAAATTAACCGCGCCTATTAGATATATCTAATAGGGAGAGTATTAGGAGATAAATTCAAGAACCCGGACAAATTTTAAAAAAGTTGGCACTATAGTAAGTAGGAGACATAATTGCTAGTGTAGAAGTCCACACCTCGGTGGTGAATAATTTGACAGTTTTGTTCATGGGTTCTCCCCTGACGGTTCGAACCTCTTTTACTTAAATTCGTTTGGAGTGTCTTCGAAGACTCCCTATTATATTATCATCACGCTGTGATTTAAGAGGTCTCTTTGCCAACGTCAGGTCGATTAAACCATTAAAGTTATTTAAGTGTGAGGTCTTTCTTACTGGGATTGCGGACGCCCACGTCCGTATTAAATCTCTATCCATCAAGGAGATAAAAATAGGATATGATTCGGAAGGACAAGATTCCCCTTCGCTGAAAGGAAATGAATACGGATGTGGGCATCCGCAATCCCAGTAAAGAGGCTTCGTAGCCAATACCAGCCAATTACAAATTGAACAAATCAACGATTAAACATGCATTTGAAGACCTCACCCCGCCGAAATTCGGCACCCCTCTTGAGTCTTCGCTAATACATCCTACGAAACTTTAGTGAAGTAGGAAGCTTCGCCCTTCACACGCAGGAAACTTTCTTCGAAAGTGAAGAGGGGAATTAAGAAGTTGCGTATCAATCTTAACTCCGTGTTAGGATCTTTTTTCTTCATTGTTCATTTCTAATTGAAAAAGCCCCGCTTTCGCAGGGCTTTATATATCTTATTGGTTCAGCTTATTTCTGAAGAACCATTTTCTTACTGATTGTTTGGTTGTCAGTTTTTACTCTAAAGAAGTAAACACCGCTGGCAACAGATTTGTTATTTGCATCATTACCATTCCAGACAACACTTTGGTTACCTGCAGCAACTTCGCCATTAACAAGAGTGTTAACTAATTGTCCTCTGAGGTTATAGATAGCAACGCTAGCATTTCCTGCTTTAGACATATTGAAGCTGATAGTAGTTTCAGGGTTGAATGGGTTAGGATAGTTGGAGATGTTAGAAACAACAGGAGCGATATCTTCATCATAATTATCCACAGGACCGTTTTCAACTAAAGCTCTAACTAACAAGTTACCTGTAGCTTGAGGAGTCCAGCTTGCGCCTTGGTCAGTTGAAAGATAAAGGTTTCCGCTACTACTGGTATCTAAACCAAGTAATGGAGAGTTGTTTACATTAACGAAAGATACAAAGAATTGACCGTTTTCGAATAAGAACGGAGCTTGCAATTCGATAGTGTTCCAACCTTGAACTAAATCGATGTTAGGGATAACAGCTGTAACTAAGTTTTCAACAGGCATGCCATTGTCAGCACTGTAAATTCTATATAACATGTTTCCTGAGTTTAGAGTTTCAATATAGAATTTGATATACTTAAGAGTAGCTTGGTGAGTGTGCACGAATTTAGTACCAATAATGTTACTAACACCTGCAGTGTAAGCTTGTTCAGAACTACCGTCATCATTGATAATTTCTGCAAGACCACCAGGTAATAAGAAAGCAGTTGTTGTAACACCTTGAGATTCGTTCACGCCAAAGAGGGCTGTAACTTTATAATAGTTAAGAGCGCCAAGAACTGGAGAAGCGTGATTATATTGGGTATTAACTGTTTCACCTAAGAAAGTGTAGCTGCTACCATTTTCTGAATGATAAACTTTATAACTATCAGCTGAAGGAAGTGTAGGGTCATCGACCATAACTTCTGCTCTGATAGCTACGTTTTTAAGAGTTGCGTAACCATCATTAAGTGGAGTCCATGAACCTTGTGAAAAAGCATATGAACCAACATCAGTAGTTGTACCTTCAGCAAGTAAACCTTGTTCACCTGCATCATATTCACCAACACCAACGAAGATAGTACCGTTAGCAGGAACCATTATATTTTCTGACATTACATCAACATTCATCCATGCTTGAGAGATCATTCCGGTAACTCCGGGAACAGCAGCAATCTGTGCGCCTGGAAGACCATTATTATTAGCCCATGCATAAACAGTAGCTGAACCGGTTACTCCTGATGGAGCGTTATTATAAAGCATGAAACCAATTTTTGAAAGAGGTTTTGCATAGTTAGCAGTGTTTGCTACTTTAATAGCATAAGGTTGAGAGTCATTGATATAACTTACCCAGCCACCGGTTGCCCAAGAGACTTCTTGGTTAATCATTTGAAGAGGTGCATGCCAAGTTAAGTCAACTTCATTATTAGTAACTTCAGCTTGTAAGTTATAAACTTCAGCTAAGAAAACTTCAGTTGTAACTCTAAAGTCATCAACCATGATGCCGGATCCGATAGGAGTGTCATCATCTGATTTGAAGTAAATTTTAAATCTTACATCTTCACCAGCAAGATCGTCAATTCTTCCGTCTAAGCCATTATAAGCTTCATGGAAAGGCATCCAAACATCAGAAACAGATGAGTAAACATAGTTTAAGCCATCAGGACTTCCATAAGGATTTGACATTGCACGCCACTGGTTAGTTCCTTCAACTTTGATTTCGTAACCAACATAGTCAACTTTACTCAAATCATTTCCGCCACTTTGAGGGTCTGTAAAATCACCCATTAATTCGAAAGTAGCAATGATTTCACCTTCACCTGGAAGGGTAATAACAGGAGAGATAAGTGAGTTAAGTAAGTTAGGGTTGTAAGTACCTTGCTCATTTTGTAAGCGATATACATGAGTACCTGAGAAAGCGTTAGGAACTTCTGCAAGGTTCCAGATGTCTCCACCTAGAGGAACCATACTTGAAGCAACCATATTGCCTGCAGTACCATTGTTAGTAAAAGAACCTAAAGCGATATTATCGACTTTCATACCAAACAGAGTTGCATCATCATCTGTGTTATAAGCAGGGTCAGAAGCAAAAGCGAATCTAACATAAATTGATTGACCTACATAAGTAGACAAATTGAAAGATGCGGTAATCCAACCATTAGAAGAACCACCCCAACCAGGGACATTAGGACCTTCACCGTGGATTGCACCAAAAGAGTAGCAAGAAGATGCGCTATAAGCAGGAGTTCCATTTACAACTGTCCAGTTTACTTGGTCAGTGGAAACACGAATATTCATAGCATCCCAACCGTTATATTCACCTGTTCCACCTGGTTCTTCAACCTTGTAGTTCACGTCAAAAGTAAGAGTTGAGTTACCTGCAGTAACTGGTATTGCAGGAGTGTCTAAAACTAAATAAAGTTCATTAGTGTAACCACCGTTATCTCCACCCATCCACCAGACATCGCCGTGAGCTCCGCCTTCATTGTGAACATGCCATGCTTGTGGAGCTGATGTTTCATCAACAGTAGTCCAGTTATCTTCGCCTTCAAAATCATCAATCCAAGCGATGTGTTCAAAACGACTATCTCTTGAGTTTTGTGTGTTGTCCATTTCCGCAACTTTAAAAGAGTTTGCGAAAGAAGTACTTACTATAAATATTAAAGTTAGTACAAGTAACAAGTTCTTTTTCATATTTCCTCCCAGAAATTTATATATAAGTTATCTATTAAGGCAATATACCAATGTCTAAATTCACTGTCAAACCTTTTTTTAACTATTATTCAATATCTACACTTTAGTAGAGCTTAAACGCTGTTAAACAAGCCTGAAATGCAAATTAACTTTTAGCTATATTGGAGCCTATATAAATCATAGTAAAGCCCCTCTTTTCTCAGCAATTCTTGATGACTTCCTTCTTCAATTATTCTTCCTTTATGGAGAACAATAATTCTGTCGGAGTGTTGAATTGTTGAGAGGCGGTGAGCAATAATCATAGAAGTTCTATTCTCCATGATTTTTTCGAGAGCATCTTGGATGAGAATTTCTGTTTCAGTATCGATATTAGAAGTAGCTTCATCAAGGATAAAGATAGAAGGGTCATAGGCTAACACGCGGGCAAAAGCGATGAGCTGTCTTTGTCCGACAGAGAAAGTAGAACCTCTTTCCATGACCGGTTCATTATATTTACCGGGTAAGCTCTCTATAAATCTATCCACATTTACATGTTTAGCAACTTCATACATTTTGTTATCATCTAAGTTTTCATCATTTAGTAAGATATTATCTCTGATTGTACCTGAAAAGAGGAAGACATCTTGTTGCACAATACCAATATTCTGTCTAATATCATGTAAAGAGTAACTGCTCAGAGGTTTGTCATCGATCAGGATTTCACCTTTTTGGTAAGGATACATGCCGAGGATAATATTCACGATTGAGGTTTTACCGGAACCGGTATGACCAACCAACGCTACTTTTTCTCCCGGATTTACGGTAAATGAGATATCTTTCAATACCCATTCATCAGGGTTATAAGCTAACCAGACATTTCTAAATTCTATTTTGCCATCGAAAATCTTGTTTTCTGTCAGTTCTTCGCGATAATCATCTTGCTCTAAAGCCATCAAATCAAAGAGTCTCTCCGCACTTGCCATAGCACCTTGTAAGATATTAAACTTCTCACTAAAGTCGTTAATGGGCTGGAATAGACGGGTTACGTAGAAAGTAAAAGCGGTGAAAGTACCAATTGTGATAACACCGTCAAGAATTTGTCCGCCACCATACCAGAGTATGAGAGCAACTGAGACTTGCGACATAACATGAATGATAGGTCTAAAGAAAGCAAAGAGTTTTAACTGAGCATAGTTAGTCTCAAAATACTCTTGATTAAGTTTATCGAAATGAGCCATTTTAATCTTTCTTTGGTTAAAAAGATTGATTATTTTAACACCTGACATGTGCTCTGCTAAAGTAGAGTTAAGGGCTGCAAGTCTTTTTCTGACAATTCTATAAATCTTCCTTGTTTTATTCTTGAAAATAGTGATTACTAAGATTACAAACGGAATTGTAATAAAACTCACTAACGCCAATTGCCAATTTAGAGCCAACATAATTGCGACGATAATTACAATCATCACAACATCTTGAACAATGGTAATAACTCCGGCTGCCAACATCTCATCAATAGCCCGGATATCATTAGTAACACGCGTTACCAATCGACCTACAGGGTTCTTATCAAAGAACGAGACCGGCATTTGTTGTAAATGCTTATAGAGTTCGGTTCGCAAGTCGTTTGTCGCATGTTGTGAGAAGGCACGAGTCATATAAGTTTGCAAGAATTGGAAAAGAAACCTGGATGCAACGAGAAACAGATAGATTAACCCTAAGTACCAGAAATTGATTACTTTGCTTTTCTTACCAAATAAGTTGTAGCCTATCTCTTTATTAAGATCTAAGATATCTTTACTGGAGAGGTTTTTCACAGCCTCATAGGGTAGCGCCAAATACTCTTCCGAAATCCCGGTAAAGGCCCCTTCTAATCCACTATGTCTGATAATCTCATTGTTTTTAGGAGTGTGCGGAAGGACATAAAATAGTTCTTCATCAATATGGAACTTGTCTATTCTTCCCGGAAAAAGTTTTTCAGCTTTCTTAACTTCCTGGCTATCAATAATAAAAGAAGTAGTTCCGCCATAAGTAGTTATGAAATAGCTATCATCCGAAAATATTTCTTCTAATTCAGCTTGTTCTTCTTGAGTATAAGTTGTGTATATTCGTTTATTCGGGATAATGAAATCATCTAAAGCTGATTTTGTAATCAAGGGTAAAACAAGCTCTATTCCAGCAATAATGAAGAGGACTATAAGTGAGAAAAACACCATCCATAAGTATGGTTTCAAATATTTCAACAGCTTTAGGATAAGTCTTCTATCTAATATGTTTGTTTTGATTTCATCGAAATCCATTCCTGCATTACGCATTGAAATCTCCTTCTAGACGCTCTTCAATCTTCTGTTTATCATCAAGATCTTTATAAACACCATTAAGTTCAAGCAATTCTGCATGACTTCCGGTCTCTACTATTTCACCATTATCAATCACGATTATCTTATCAGCATGACTTACTGAGGAGATTCTATGAGAGATGATTATAGTTGTCTTTTTAGCTCTATGGCTAATCAGATGATCTAAGATCTTCTTTTCTGTAAGTGTATCAACTGCTGAAAGGGAGTCATCTAAAATCAAGATACTTGGTTTGCAAAGAAGTGCTCGTGCAATTGCTACACGCTGTTTTTGACCGCCTGAAAGAGTAGTACCTCTTTCTCCGACAATAGTGTCAAACTTGTGATCAAATTCCATGATATCATCATAAACTTGAGCTAATTTAGTAGCTTCTTCAATTTCAGCAAGAGTAGCATTAGGTCTGCCCAAGGAGATATTATTCGCTATTGTATCTGAGAACAGGAAGATATCTTGTGGAACCATTACGATATCATTATGCAGAACCTCTAAAGGTATCTTATGAACATCGTGTCCATCAACAAAGACAGTGTTTTTAGGTGGATTATAGACTCTTGTGATAAGATCAATAAGAGTTGATTTTCCGCAACCTGTTTTCCCTACAATAGCAAGAGTTTGCCCGGGTTCAACAGAGGTTTCTATATTCTTAAATATTTGGGCTGTAGATTCAGGATAGGTAAAAGTGAGATTACTGATTTTAACTTGACCTCTAACATTTTTGATTGAATGGTCTGCATCAGCATCAGATACCATGGGCAATGAATCAAAGATAACATTTAATCTTTTGATAGAAGCAGTTCCTCTTTGATAATGATTAACCACCATACCGATTGCCATCATAGGCCAAACCAGCATACCCAAGTAGGAGTTGAAAGCATAGAAATCACCAATAGAAATTGTTCCGTTAATAGCTAATTGACCACCCAGAACAAGGGTAATTAAGACTGAAATACTAATAACAAACCCCATAAACGGATGGAAAACACCATCTAAAATTGCCATAGAAATATTCTTTTTAACATAATCAAGGGAAGTAGCTTTAACCTTCTCCAGCTCCTGATCTTCTTGCACAAAAGCCTTCACAACTCTAATCCCGGAAATACTCTCTTGAATAGTTCCTGTCATATTAGAAAAAGATTCTTGGACATTACGAAACCGTTTTTGTAGCCTTTTGCCAAAAAAGAGAATACTTATTGTGATAATCGGCATGGGGATAATAGCGTAAAGTGTCAGCTTAGCATTGATGGCAACCATAAAACTAAGTGAAGCAATAGACATCACAATAATGTCAAACCCGGCAATAAGTCCAAACCCAAACATCATTCTAATAGCGTTTAAGTCGTTAGTTGCATGAGCCATCAGATCACCGATTTTGTTGTGGTTGAAGAAGTTCTGTGAAAGTCTCATCAAATGTTCATAGAATTGATGACGGATTGATTTTTCAATGATGAAAGAGTTTCCAATAATGAGCATTCTCCAGAAGAAACGCATTACCATAATACCTACGGTCAAACCTAAAATCTGAGCAGAAATAAGCATTAATCCTGACTTTAGAATTGTTTGCATCTGAATCCGATCAATTGCGTTTTTGGTCAGAACCGGGATTATTAGTTGAATTACATCAACTATTAGGAGGACGAAAAATCCGAGCGCAATTCGCGGAATACTTTTTTTAACATATTTAATAACATGCCTGAACTGTCCCATATCTATCCTTTTTTTCTTATTTTGGGTAATTGTACAAAACTACAAAATATGTCAAGATTAAACTTTGAGTTTAGTTCAATAGGCTAAGAGAATTCAATTAGAAATTAGCAATTAGCAATGAGCAATTAAGAAAAAAGACCCTTAACACAGAGTTACACAGAGGCTAAGAGGAGTTACACAGAGTTTTAAGAGAAAAAATGAAGAATTGATGATTATAAACTGAGACCAAACCTCTTAAATCCCAAAGGGATGGTATATATCAGCAAGGGGTGCAAACCCCTTGTATGTAACCAGAAATTAGACAATAACCCTGAAAGGGTGACATAGAATAAAATCATAAAACAGTAAAACTATTTAGGACTGGACAAAAGAATGAGGGAAAGATGGGGAGAGGGGGTGAAATACAAAGGGCGGAAAATGTTCCGCCCCTACAATTATTCATTATTAATTATTTATCTTCCGCTTCCGGTTCTGCCTCTGTATCCGGAATCAAGGTTTGGCTACTCCATAACTCCATATCCTTAAGAGTCTCTTCTTTAGCATTATTGAGATGAAGCATTGAATTTATGCCGGCGTAACCTTGGTCATAAACATGTTCAATATAAGGAGAATAGGTAAGAATTAATCCGGCAAAGATAATAGAGACAATACTCATAAGTTTGATTAGGATGTTAAGAGAAGGACCTGCAGTGTCTTTGAGTGGATCTCCGACAGTATCGCCAACAATAGCAGCCTTATGGGCTTCAGAGTTTTTGCCTCCAAACTTACCGCTTTCTACATATTTCTTAGCATTATCCCAAGCACCACCTGAGTTGTTCATCAAAATTGCCAGCACTAAACCGGAAATGAGACAGCCTACAAGTAGTCCTAAAACGCCGGCAACTCCTAAAAAGAGTCCGACCAAAATAGGTGTAACTAAAGCAATTACCGCGGGTTTTATCATTTCGCGTTGAGCTCCTTTGGTGGAAATCAAGACGCATCTTTTGTAATCAGGAGTTGTTGTTCCTTCTAAAATACCGGGAATCTCTCTAAATTGTCTTCTAACTTCAGTTACCATATCTCCGGCAGCATTTCCTACTGCTTTAATGGTAAAGGCGGCAAAGAGGAAAGCAACCATGGAACCGAGGAAGCCACCGATTAGGAGTTTTGGGTTCATGATATTAGCATTGAAATGAACGATAAAATCAGAAACTCCGGCAACTCTTAAACTTAATCCGTTGATAAGCTGTTGCGGATCTATTCTCATGAGAGAAACTCTGATCTCTTCTATATAAGCAGCCAAAAGTGCCATAGCAGTTAACGCTGCAGAACCGATAGCAAAGCCTTTTCCGGTAGCAGCGGTTGTGTTACCTACTGCATCTAAAGCATCTGTTCTTTGTCTGACAATTTCGGGAAGTTGAGACATTTGGGCATTTCCGCCTGCATTATCTGCAATAGGTCCAAAAGCATCCATCGCGAGAGTTACTCCCAAGGTTGCCAGCATTCCTACAGCACCAAAACCGATTCCGTAAAGACCCAGTTCCATGCTTGACCAACCACCGCTAACACTGAAAGCAACAATGATTGCTCCGGCTATGATTAACACAGGGGCTGCGGTTGATTTCATGCCTACTGCAAGTCCGTCAATAATGACAGTTGCAGGACCAAATTCGCCCTGTTTGGCAATTCCTTGAGTGGCAGGATAACCGTCAGAAGTATATCTTTCAGTTGAATACCCAATTAATATTCCGGCAGCTAAGCCCACAACGCTGGAGATGAAAACACCCAACCAAATTGAGGGATGGAGCAAGAGCTTGCAAATAACTCCGGAAGCTATCGCAATAAGAATAGAACTGGCATAAACACTTTTATTTAAGGCAAAGAGTAAATCTTTACTTGTTGCATTATCTTTTGTAGAAACCATGTAAATACCCAGAATGGAAAGAATGATACCAACTCCGGCTAAAATCATAGGCGCAATGACAAAGTTCAGTCCCCAGGTACCTTGAAACTCAGAGCCAAGTTGCACAGTTGCAGCCATTCCCAAGGCGGAAGTTGCTAAAATAGAACCAACATAAGATTCATATAAATCTGCACCCATACCGGCAACGTCGCCAACATTATCGCCAACATTATCAGCTATTGTAGCGGGGTTACGTGGATCATCTTCCGGGATTCCTGCTTCAACTTTACCAACCAAATCAGCACCAACATCAGCAGCTTTAGTGTAGATTCCTCCGCCCAGACGAGCAAATAGTGCCTGGGTAGATGCACCCATACCAAATGAGAGCATGATAACTGTGATTTGCTGTAAATCCATACCTATAAGATTTAGGATATAGAACCAGATAGAAATAAAGATTAGGGCTAAGCCGACGACGGTCAAACCCATCACAGAGCCTGCGCGGAAAGCTATTTTCAACCCTTTATTTAATGATTTATGACAGGCTTGGGCTGTTCTGGAAGAAGCCATTGTGGCTGTCTTCATTCCGATAAATCCGGCTAAACCACTGAAAAATCCGCCTGTAACAAAGGCAATCGGAACCCAGGTATTTAGGATGTTCAACCACCATGCCATTATGTTAAAAAGTAGAAAGGCTACCAAGAAAAAGATGCTAACACCTATGTATTGTTGTTTGAGGTAAGCAAAAGCTCCATCTTTGATATAAGAGGCGATTTCTTGCATTCTTTCGTTACCCGGGTCATTTCTCTTTACCTCTTTATAAAAGATATACGCAAAGATAAGTGCTAAGATTGAGCCAAACGGGGCAATATACCAATACCATGGTAGATTCATAATTTCTCCTAAATTATTATTTATAAACTAAGACATTCCACATATTATATATCTGCTTAATTGTCAATGGAATTAACAATATACACTAATTATTTCAATGCTAAAAGAGCTGAATAACCTAAAGTTAAGCTGTTTTGAACAAGTACCAAATTATATTTGAGATATCTGGTTAGATACTATGGCGTGATTAAGATTCTCATTGCTAAACGCACTGATGCACTCAGGGATGAGTGCGCTCCCAGTGAAGAGGTTGCGTATTAGTCTTAATCCGTGAAAATCCGTGTTATCCGCGTGGGAGGGCGTAATGTATTGCATGAAGAACCCTGGCTAAATCTTCTTCTTTCTTCAATTGCTAATTATTCCATCATCTCTTTTATATATTTCAAATATCTCGCTGTCAATCCCCAGATCTTCTCATCTTCCCATTCAGTATAATAAACCTGATAACTCTTATTTCCCCAGCTCCCTTGATATCGTTCAGGTAAGCCTAATTTTTCAACAGGCAGAAGTTGCGGATCAGTTGAAGAATCTCCGGAGTAGTTGGCTGAATTAATCATATACTGGGCAAACTCCAGTGTTCTTAAAGAGCTTAAGGGAATGGTAAAGATTTTGGCTACTTCAGCAGGGTTTATGGCTAAGTTTGCAAATTCAACATTGATTAAACGTCCGATAAAAGCATCAATTAGTTTGCCGTCGGGAGTAATCAACCGTGGTAATCTGTTCAAAATATTAATCTTATCAGCTGTAACGCCCAACTCTTCAGATGTTTCTCTGATTGCTGTCAGGATTGGATTATGGATTTCGTTAGGTTCTACCCTTCCTCCGGGGAAACAGATTTCGCCACCTTGGGTAATGTTATGAGTTCTTTTCTCAAAGAGAATCGAAGCTTCGCCTGCAACATCAATCAGAGGCAAGAAGATAGATGAGTGTTTGAATTCCTCATAGTTTATCACTTCAGGATGACAGGTTGTGGAGAAATTAGTCAGCTTAGTTAGTAAATTCTTCATCTTGATACACTATTTTTCCATCAACCATGGTAAGTCGTGATTTTGCAGTTAGCCAGAATTCTGAAGGAGCATTGGTAAAGTCATCTATAATAATTAAATCAGCTAAATATCCCTCTTTAATCTGTCCGCGAATATGCTCTGACTTAGAACCTTGAGCAGCCACAGAAGTATAAGCTTTAAGTGCCTGCATCGTGGTTATTGTCTGGTCAGGTCGCCAGCTTGGTTGAGAGGGGTCATTCATGGACTTTCTTTCAATCGCTGCATAAATACCTTGGAAAGGATTAATAATCTCCACAGGAGCATCTGAACCAAAGCCACAAGGGATTCCCAAGTCTATTAAATCTTTAAAACTATAACAATATTGTTCTGAACTTTTAATATATTTACCGATAGATTCTATATCATATCGCATGTGAATAGGTTGCATTGCCACAAAGATATTATGCTCTTTTAAGGCTGGATAATCTTCAGGACGCACGCATTGCAAATGTTCAATTCTATGAAGCAAGTTTGTCTCTGTTTGACTACACTTTGCTATGGTTGAGATTACCTGATGGCAACATTTATCACCTATGGCATGAATTGAAGAAGAGATGTTATTTTCCGCTCCTCTTTTCACCATTTTAAGAAGTTCCTCTTCGCTATAGATAGCTGTCCCGTAATTGTTTGTACCTGTGTAAGGTTCATACATTAAAGCAGTTTGAGAACCAAGCGCACCATCCATAAAAATCTTCTGTCCGCCTATTTTAAGAGATTCGTTGCCTGAGTAAGAAGTAATCGTTTTGGCAATCATCTCTTCTAACAGATCACTAGGGAAGTGCCAACAAAAGCGAAACTTAGTCCCGGCTTCTATTATTTGTTGATAATAAGCAAATTTATCTGCTCCTTCCATCACATGCACCCCGGTAAGTCCTAACTTATAGCAATCAGAGATTGTCTCGTTAATAGCTTTTAAGGCTAATTCAAGAGGATACGGAGGGACTACTTTGTCTATTAGCTCCCATGCTTTTTCATGAGTGAAGCCATTAGGTTCGCCATCAGCAAATCTGCCAATTTTACCACCTTCCGGATTTGGTGTATTCTTATCAATCCCGGCTCGCTCCAGAGCTAGTGAATTGCACCATTTGGAGTGGAAATCTTTACTTTCTAAAGAAACAGGGATATGTGGAAAGATCTCATCTAAGAAGTGTTTGTTGAAGCCTTCTAAAGAGGGGTAAATATTCTTATTCCATCCACTTCCCCCTACCCAGGCTAAATCTTTAGACATTTCGTCTCTGAATTTACAGAGAATCTCTCTTACTTCTTCTAATGAAGTTGCCGGAGAGAGGTCAATTGCAATTTTAGTCTTAGCTACTTCAAAGAAGTGGGTATGGGTATCTATTAAACCGGGTAAAAGTGCTTTTCCTGCTAGATTTATCTTAGTAATCTTGTTGATATTATTAACGTTAATATATTCATTAAGCTCTACTTCAGAGCCTACTTTGACTATTTTATTAGCTTGAATCAGGGCAGCTTCAGCAATTTGGCCTGTTGAATTCATGGTGAAAACTTGCCCATTGTAAAAAAGTATATTCATAATTTATTAGTTTATTTAACCTTCATTTAGAATGAACTTAATGCTTTGGTTAATTCTCATAAGTTCTTGGTTAGCAAATTCTTCTGTAGCTTCATTGGCATCATAAGGATTATCATAGAAACCTGTAAAACTTCTCTCTAAAACATCAATGTAATTTAACTTATCTTCCGGTGTATCAATAAACACAGGGGGATAAAGTTCATACATTAAAATCCAGTTCTTCACCATGCGGGCAGTTCTTCCATTGCCATCAATAAAGGGGTGAATCCTGACAAATTCATGATGAAAGTAGATGCCTTGAATTTGTGGGAACTCTATTTTCTTCATATTAAAGAGAACATTATCCATCAGAGAGTAAATCACACCCGGTTCAGGTGGGGTAAAGCTGCCAAACTGAACATCTTTAGTTCGATACCCGCTTGGGTTTTTCTTGATACTTGCGGGATCTACAAAACCGTGTAAAGTTATGACATCAGGGTGACCTCTAAACTGTTCATCATGAACTATCTTATCTAAAATATAATCGTAAGCTCTACCTAAATTCTTACAATATAAGGCTGCTTCTTTTTTATCCATCGCTTCATACTGAGCATTTCTCAGTTTAGTTATCTGCTCCAAATCCTGAAACGATCTGATTAACTTCTTAAACACAGTTACTTTCTTGCGTGAATAGAAGATATTTCGGTAAACACCCATCATCAAATCTCTATTTTCCTGCAATAGTTTTTCATCATATTTAAGCGTTGTCGGGTCCATTACTTTCATAGTTTAATCCCCTCCGAGTATAGTTGAGAGAAGTCCGCCTCTTTTGGTTTCTCCCTGATTCATTTTAGCTGCACTGATAATTCTGTCAGCTATTCTGGAGAAGGGTAAAGATTGCAGATAAACTGTTCCCGGACCTGTCAAAGTAGTTAAGAAGAGACCTTCTCCGCCAAAGAGAGCATTTTTAAATCCGCCTACAAATTGGATATCATAATCAACACCTTTTTCAAAGCCGACTAAGCAACCTGTATCTACCCTTAGGCGTTCACGCGGGGCTAATTCTCTTTTGATAATTGTTCCACCGGCATGAATAAAAGCTAAGCCATCGCCAACTAATTTCTGGAGAATAAAGCCTTCTCCACCGAATAGACCGGCTCCAAACTTTTTAGTAAATGCTACCGTGATATCAATACCGTTGGCAGAACAAAGATAGGCATCCTTCTGACAAAAGAATTCTCCCCCAAAGTCAGCTAAGTTAATCGGCATAATTCTCCCGGGGTAAGGTGCCGAAAAGAGAACTTTTCGTTTAAATCTCCCTTCGTTCAGAAATGTAGTGATGAAGAAGTTTTCGCCGGCAATCATTCTTTTAAAACCACTAAACACTCCGCCACCGGTGCTTGTATCCATTCTAATATCATCTTCCATAAAAAGCATTGCTCCAACTTCAGCTCGCACACCTTCATTGGGGTCTAACTCTATTTCAACAGCTTGGAAATCATCTCCCAAGATTCTGTAATCAATTACATCAGCCATAATCATTCTCCTTTAAGCAAGTATTAAGAAAATAAGTTGATTCACAAACCCTATGATAAAGAAACTAACCAGACTAAATCCCATAAAGAAATTATGTAGATACTGATTATAAAAACTCTCTATCACTTGCAAATTAATCTTTTCATCTATAATCTCAATCTTATTATCAACTTTGTAGTATTCATATAAATAGGGAATAAAAGTTCTGAGAAAGCGGGCAGAAAGGTCTTTTGCAATAAACGCCAGAGCATGTCTAATCCAATCAGCCACACTGGTCGGCATAAAACGAAGTCTATCAATGAACTCTGTTTTATCAAATACTTCCGCATAGACCTTCTTTTCCCATCTGTAAATATACCCCTGATGAGAAGCAAAATCATCAACTTGCTCGAAGTAATCTTTGACTGCACCTCTTATTTTTCGTAATAACAGGTTTTTAAGTCTGGGTATTACCCCGGGAGTGAAGATATTTCTCTTTTTAAAGAGATATCTTGGCTTTTTATTGAACAAAAGCCACCTGATGATCCACACTAATGTAGCACCCATGAGTAAATTTAAAGGCAAAAATATCAAGGATAAAAGAAAATTCATAGTCTTACTCCTCTATTAAAGTTTAGATCCCACATTTATATTCATTTAAATATTTTGTCAATTAGATTATCATGCCTGCAGATATTTTACTAAATCAACAGTGCCATTTTTAAACTCAACACCTTCCATTATGAGAAGAATTCTCTGCTCTTCTCCAATAATCCCGGTTAAAGAAATCTTGCCTTTGGAGTTGATTACTCTGTGCCAGGGAAGACCATATTTATCAGAACAGCTATGCAACAAATTACTCACTAACCGAGCCGACATAGGACTTCCCGCCCTAGCAGCCACTTCACCATAAGTCAACACTTTACCTTCAGGAATATTCTTAATAATCTCAATAATTAACTCTGAAAGATAACTCATTTATTCTACCTCAATTCAATATTTATGCCTAAGCTCTGCAACTCTTTTTCCACTCTTGCTAATTTAACATCACTAAAGCCTACCCTATCTCCAAAAGCTTTATCTAAATGCTGCGACTTTACAAAATTCTGAATAAAATAAGGACTCTTCCCCACTAAATTCTTACCAATATTTATTATATTTTCCTCTGAAATTAAGCCCTCAACAACAGTTGTCCTGAATTCATGCTCAATCCCGGAATCCTTAATTAGCTTAATACTTTCAAGAAGATTAGCTTCCGGTACTTTCACTTTCGCAACTGCCTCATAATCATTTAATTCTGTCTTGATATCCATAGCAATATAATCTATTAAACCACTTTCAATTACTGTTTTCAAGGTTTGGGTTAATAATCCATTGGTGTCCAGCTTAATTAAGTAACCCAAGCTTTTAATTTCAGCTAAGAAAGGAAGTAAACCCTGTTGCAATAAAGGTTCTCCGCCTGTAATCACCACTGCATCTAACTTCCCCACACGACCATCCAGGAACTCTAAGATCTCAGCTTCAGAAATCAGCACATCTGAACTTATCATAGGCACTAACTTGGGATTATGGCAATAAGGACATCTTAAATTACACCCTTGTGTAAATATTACAGCACATAATTTATCATTATAATCTATCATGGAAAATCTTTGAAATCCGGTAATTCTCATCTTTTCACTCCACCAATTCTTTATTCAATACAGATAATATTGTGGCTGAAAATTGTCTATATAATAATTAATGAAAAGAATTCTATCCAGGGGTCTTCATACAATACATTACGCCCTCCCATGCTGATTTCACGAACTCTTAAGTCTCCATAAATACTTAACTCTATACAGATATGGAAATAAACTCTTCTCTCTCTTGTGTCTTCAAGGTCTATCTCATTTGATTTTCGTTAACAAATCCTGCTACCAGTGAGTGTCCCAAGGGAAAGTAAAATACCTTGACTGATAAGAAAAAGAAGAAAAATCCCTAACACAGAGTTAGTAGGGGTTAATCATTATTAACCCTCCCAAGAAGTCTCAGCTCGCTATAATTTAAGCATATATATGTTTTCCTTGACATGATATCCAGAACATATTGCATAGTTAAATAGCATTTAGTAATAAATGTGCAGTTTCAGGGGTGCCGAAAGGCTGAGATTATACCCTTCGAACCTGATCCGGGTAATGCCGGCGAAGGAAGTGAGTTGCGAAAATTAGCAAACCTTACAATTAAGACCTTCCCTAAGGCATTATCCTCCAACAAAATAAAGAACAAAAACCTATTGGAGGAGTAATGGAACTTACAGTTTCCCGTGGTATCATTGATACCTATTTTAACAAGTTGAAAAATAACTTAGAATTGGATGTAGCAATCGTGGGCGCAGGTCCTTCCGGTTTAGTGGCAGCTTATTATCTGGCTAAAGCAGGTAAGAAAGTAGCAGTATTTGAATCAAAGTTAGCACCAGGTGGTGGAATGTGGGGCGGAGCTATGCTCTTCAACCAAATTGTTGTGCAAAATAGTGCGATTCCTATCTTAGATGAATTCAATATTAAGTATGAGAAATATGAAGATACCTGTATTACTTGCGACTCTGTGCATGCCACTTCCGCACTAATCTATGCAGCCACAAAAGCAGGAGCAATCATCAATAATGGTTTCATCGTAGAAGATGTTGTTTTCCAAAAAGAAGAAGTAGCTGGAGTTGTGGTCAACTGGGCAACTATAATCCGCGAAGGATTGCATGTAGATCCTTTAGTATTCATGGCAAAATGTGTGCTTGATGGCACAGGTCATCCTTGCGATGTAACCCAAATAGTAGCCAATAAAAACAATATCAAGCTGAATACCCCTTCCGGAAGAGTCGAAGGAGAGCGTTCACTTTCTGTGGAAGAGGGCGAAGAAGCAACCGTAGAGAATACTAAAGAAGTCTATCCCGGACTCTTTGTTTCCGGCATGGCAGCCAACGGCGTAAGTGGTTCTTTTAGAATGGGTCCTATCTTTGGCGGAATGCTTAAATCCGGTCAGAAAGTTGCTCAATTAATCATTGCCAAATTAGAACAATGTTAACAAATTTCGGTTTATACCTAATCATCACCAACCCTACCCTTACTTATCAGGAGATTGCGAGAATTGCCGTGAAGCATAATCTTAGATATCTTCAGTTAAGAGAGAAACATCTATCTGATAGAGAACTAATTGCAGTTAGTAAAGAGATTATGAAGATTACTAATAATACCAAGACTAAATTCATCATTAACGATAGAGCTGATATTGCTAAAATAGTTGATGCTGACGGACTTCATCTCGGACAAGATGATATTTCTTTAGCCGATGCGAAATCTATCTTTGGTGAGAATAAAATCTATGGTTTATCAACTCATTCTCTGCAACAAGCACAAAAAGCTCTTGCAGAAAAGCCTGATTATATCGGGTATGGTCCTATCTTCCCCACTCCTACTAAAGTAAACCCTGATCCAACTGTGGGATTAGAGAATATCAAGCAAGTTGTTGCTAGCTCTTCCCTACCGGTTGTTCATTTGGGCGGGATTGATGAGAGTAATGTGGATGCTGTGATTAATGCCGGGGCTAAGAATGTTTGCTTGGTTCGGTATTTGATGGAATGTGAGGATTTGGAAGAGAGAGTTGTGAAGATTATGAGTAAGTTTGGTAGGTAGGTAAGAAGCAAAAATGTAGGGGTACTCTTCTGTGAGTACCCCATTTCTTTTAATTATCTTAATTCATGTAATTCGCGTAATCTGCGGACAGATTTCTTAATTAATTCAGCACTTCTTTCGCCTTAGTTTTCTCAACACTTCCTGTAGCCCACGCCGAGATTGAATCCACATAAGAGTAGATCACCGGCACCAAGAACAGGGTAAGAATGGTAGCAAAGGAGAGTCCAAACCCGATAGCAGTCGCCATTGGTTTCCAGTCGGCAGTAGCAACAGAGTTGGAGACGATCATTGGCAAGAACCCTGCAATAGTGGTTACAGTGGTCATGATAATAGGGCGTAACCTGACAGCTCCGGCATTAACGAGGGAGTTCCAGCGGTCTCTACCTTCTTCTCTTTCACGGATGATGAAATCAACCAGAACAAGCGAGTCATTAACTACAATTCCGGCAAGGGCAAGCACAGCAATCATTGTCATCATGGAGAACGATTGACCGGTTACGAAGAGTCCGAACACAACACCGATGAAGGCGAAAGGCAAGGCACTCATTACGATAAGCGGTTTGAAGTATGATTTAAATTGGGTTGCCAGAATCGTAAATATCAACAAAATGGAGACTAATAGGGATTTACCCAGACTATTATAAGTCTCACTTTGTTGTTTCTGAATACCCGCCATTTCGACACGATAGCCAGGATATTCTCGGGTAAAGTTTGCCAAAACGCCATCGATTCCTTTCAGTTTGGAACCCATGAGAGCAGCAGTAACTTCACCGGGAACTCTTTTCTTATTCATTCCATTCTCTTCATAGAAGCCACATTGAGCTGTGATTGTGTACATTCTTTCCAGATCATAATGTTCCACTTTGGAGAAGCCTTGACTAATCCCGAAGGTCGCCAAATCTTGAAGAGGAATAAGCTGATTGGTTTTGTTTCTGAACTTGAGATTTTCCAAGTCTGAAAAACTATGCAGTTGCTTCTCGCTTGATTTGAGAATAATATCATATTCTTCTATTCCGCTTCCTCTAAAAGTCGAAATCTTTCTGCCATAAAGAGCAGTAGCGATGGTACTTGAAAGCGTTCCTTCACTTAATCCGTGAATATAAAGAGCTTCCTTATTGGGGATAATTCTAATTTCAGATTTACCATCCGCCTGTCCCAGCTCAATCTCCTGCACTCCGGGGATGTCATCCAAAACTTGACTTAAATAGGCGCCGAGCTTATCAAGCTCCTTAATATCATCGCCATATAGTCTTAGCTCAATATCGTATTCCGAACGTGGACCACCGCCTTGAGCCTCTTTCAGCTTATAAAGCTTCACTCCTTGCGTTGTTTCTAAACTATTTAAAATACTCTTCCGGATATCCTTAAAATCATTATTTAATTGATCAGCGTCAACCAAATCGACAAAGATACTGGCAAAGTTGGTTGACTTTTCAGTAACACGATTATCACGATACGAACCAATGGTGGAAACGATTCCTTCCACATCTTCTTTCTCTTTGATAGACATGAGTTTGCGTTCAATAATATCGACAATTTCATTTGTTTTAGCCAAGCTGCTTCCTACTTCTGTCTCCAAAATAATTTTGAGTGTTTTGGGAGTAGATTTAGGGAAGAATTCAAAGCCGACCGCTCCGACCATCAGCAAGGCAGCCGAACCCACAAGGGCGAGAATAGAAGTCCAGAGTGATATGGCTCTATGCTTTAGAACCCACGTAATTGCCTTTCTATACCAGCCGGTAAGAGCTTTATTGAGCTTGTTATCTTTCCCTTCCACAAAACTTGCAGTGCCAAACTGTTCAACATGAGAAGGCAACAAAAGCAGACATTCCAAGAGAGAAGCAGTGAGGGCAAGGGTTACAACAATGGTGAAGTTTCCCAGAAATTGACTCATTATACCGTCCATCCAAAGCATAGGTAGGAACGCGGCAATCGTGGTCGCCACTGCAGAAATAACAGGCCACATAATCTCGTAAGTACCCTTGAGGGCAGCATCATATTTGGAAAAGCCCATTTCGCTGTAACGATGAATATTTTCCAAAACGATAATCGCATCGTCAACTATCATTCCCAGAACTAAAATCAAGCCAAACAGACTAAGATTATTGAGTGTTATGCCGAAATAATGCATGAAAATGACGGTAAGCAGGAAACTAAAAGGGATTCCAAACGCAGCATAAACAGCATTCTTAAAACCCAGAAAGACAAACAGAACAACAAAGACAAGAATGATTCCCAAAATAGCATTGGAACTAAGGGTCGAAAGACTATTCTTAACCCGAATTGAGCCATCATTACGCACATCTAAGCGAATTCCGTTAATATCATTCTGAAAGCGGGCTGATAATTCTTTAATGTCATCAATAACAGTGATAATGTTGCCTTCACCTTTCATAAATACCGAAACATTTATCCCCTGAACACCATTGTATTTTCCGATAGTCTCCTGATCTTCAAGAGTATCTAGCACTTGGGCAAAATCTTTGATTCTGATAGCCGAACCATCGGCATTCATTCTCACTATTTGGTTGGAAATATCATCCATGCTTGTATATTCTGCCATAGTTCGCACAAGATATTGACTACTGCCGACATCAAGCTCACCCGCAGGCACATTCGCATTGGTTTGTCCGATAATAGAAGCAACATCATTATAGCCGATTCCCAAATGATTAAGACGGTCATTATCTATCTCTATCCAGAACTGTCTTTTACGCGTACCGGAAGTCTCAACTTTAGAAACAAAAGGAATCTTCAGCAGAGCATCTTCGAAATCTTCAGAAATCTCACGCAAGGTATTATCATCTTTATCACCACTGATCACGACCGAACAAATGGAGTTGAAATCACGCATTTTAAGCTCGGTTACATAAGGGCGGCTCGCCTTCTCCGGCAAATCGCGCACCTTATCCAGTTCGGCATTAATATCACTCCACGCCCGATCCAAATCTGCATCAGACTCCATTCTCACATAAATAGTTGCCATACCTTCTTGAGAAGTTGACGAAATATAGTCGATTCCATTCATACGCTGAATTTGCTTTTCAATCTTGTTCACCACATTAAGCTCGATCTCTTCAGGCGAAACACCTTGATAGGTTACCAAAATATTGAATGCTCCAAACTCAATGCCGGGCATCTCTTCTTTAGGAATTTCATATAAAGTGATGAATCCCCAAATAAAAACAATAATCAATAACATGTTGGCTAAGATGGGGTTATCTACAGAAAACTTAGGTAGAGACATGGGCTACTCCTTCTCTGCCGGTGCATAAGTTACCGGTTGACCCTCGGATAACTTGCCCGCACTATCAACGATTACCAAATCATTTGGCTCCAATCCCTCTGTTATAATCACGAAATCACCCACCATATCACCAAGCTTTACCTCGCGTAAGGTAGCTTTATTATCCTCGACCAAATAGACAAAACGCTTGTCATAACGCTGTTCAATAACCGAGAATTTAACAGCTATCAGCGATTCAAGAGTGGCTTTTTCAAGTTCGAGGTTTATAATCATACCCGACTTCATCTGTCCGGGATTCTTAAATTCTATTTCGATGGGATATAAAGAATTGCCTATTTTGGCAGACCTTCCTACCCGCTTGACGATTCCCTTTACCTGCAAATTATTGGCATTACAGGTGATTTGAACAAGGTCGTTCGGCTCCACCATATTGATATAGTTCTGTCCGATACCTGTTCTCACGATAATTTGAGAATCATCAACAATGGTATAAACTACGCTGTTTGCCTGAATATTCTCACCCACCTGAATCGGTAAATACGCTATATATCCGGTTGCGGGCGACTTTAACACAGCTCGCTCCAGCATCCTGCGTGATTGCTCCAGTTGGGCTTGAGCTCCCTTCCATGAAGCCAAAGAGAGCTGATACTGATTGAAAGAATTGAGAAGTCCATGCTCCGAAATAGATTCCTGTTTGAAGAGAAGGGAATCTGTGGCTAATTGCATCTCCTTGGAACGGTGGGAGGCTTCGGCTGCGATTAATTGAGCTTCGGACTGCTTAAAAGAGAATTCATATTGAGCCGATTCTATTCTGCCTATCTCCTGCCCGGCTTTTACATAATCACCAAGTTGTTTACTCAAAGAGACTATTCTTCCACTAATATCTGCCATTACATCGATATCAACCAGACCTTCTGCCTTGCCGGAAAGCTTAATGGTTCTTGTGATTGGTTCATTTTTGACAGCTTCTACAAGCACACGCGTGATTCCGTTGCCGTTCTTGACTGTTTCTTTATCTTTACCTGATTTCTGACAACCACTGAATATAAAAGTTCCCAAAAACATAACCAGACTGAATATTAATATTATTTGTGAATATTTATTCTTCATTATTTCTCCCCTAAAACTTCTGTAATTATTTTGATTAATGTTGTATTATCTTCCATCCCCATTGTACGACGGAGATTTGATTCGCTCTTTAAAAATCCATACAATGAGCTGTTGAATTGCTCTCTAGCTTGATCTAACTCCACTTGGGCATCAAGATATTCATCAACCGAAATTAGGTTGGCTTGATATTTAGTTGTTCTTTGTTGGAATATCTCGGTGTTTAGATTGAGGGTTTGTTCTGCTAATTGAGTTCTTTGCAAGGCTGTTAAATAGTTGTTTAAACTTGTTTCCAATGTAGATTTTATCGTTTGCACAAGAGACTCATTATCGTAATTGGAAGCTCTCTGATTCATCTCTTGAGCCTTTACATTATAGAATTTATTAACAACTGGGAAAATTGCCATAGAAGCATTTAGCATAAGCGTAGTTTGGTCATTAAAGTCCGAGTACTTCTCAGAAGCTGACCAACTCTTATCTAAAGAGAGATTTAAAGTTGGTAAAAAAGAAGCTTGTTGTTGTTTTAAAGAATAAGAAGCTAAATTCACACTCGCCTGGCTCATCGCTAATTGAGCATTGTTATCTGTTAAATAAGCAGTTAACTTCTCTAATAACTTTTTATATAATAAATTGCCTTCTATTTTAGAACCAAGCTTATCTAAGGCGAAATTGCCTCCTACTAATCTTTGTTGTTCTAAAAGAGAGCTGTTTTGCAAGAAATCTACTTCGACTAATTCGTAATCTAAATCAGTGTTGAGATAAGTCTGCAAAGAACGATAAGCATCAGAAAGAGAAGCTTTTCCTGAGAGAAGAGTAAGCGATTTGTTGGTTACATCTACTTCTAATCTTAACAGCTGATCTTTGGAAATCGTGGATTGCCTGAATCTAACCTTGCCATTCTCAAAAGCTTTGTTGGCTCTTTCTAAACTGCTTTCAGCTATTTTTAAATTCTTCTGACTCTCCAAAACATTATAATAAAGAATCTCTAACTGGGTTAATAGCTCAACGCGCTTTTGCCTAATTGTCAGATCCGCCATCTTGCT